>CAYOFN010000009.1:0-5917 GCA_964403535.1 Candidatus Woesearchaeota archaeon | reverse complement strand
GGATTAGCTACTGAAAAACTCAGCGCAGAGACTACAACTAAAGAAATCACTATTGCTGCTAATAAAACAAAAGCATATGTTTTTGTTTTCATTTTGTTACTATTTCATAATTAAAACTGCTTATAAAGTTTTCTATTTTAGAATATATACAATATACACAATAAGAAGGAAAACATAAAATTTATAAGAGGATTATCCCATATAATAGGAGTAAAGGAGGTTAAAAGGAGGTTAAAATGAGTTTAAAGGCAAAAGAGAATTTACTTGGGGCATGGGCTTTTCTTATTGGAGTAGTGTTAGCAGTAATAATCGGACTTTTTAGTTCATATGTTGATATTTCTATAAGTTCAAAAGCTTCTGCGTTAATAGTAATACTTGGTATTGGTGTAGGATTGTTTAATGTAGGAGATAAAGATGCGAACACATTTCTTATTGCATCTCTTGCTCTTGTTATAGTGAGTTACATGGGAGCAGGCGCACTTGTAGAAATTCCACAAGTTGGGCAGATTCTTGGTTCATTGTTGGCATTATTTGTTCCTGCAACAATTATAGTCGCTCTAAAATCTGTTTTTTCAATATCCAAGGCATAATCTTATTTTTTTATTTTTTTATAATTTCTAAGTTTGTAAGAAGAGAAGGAAATTAAGTTCTTTAAATGACTGTATATAATAAGGAGGCTTATTTAAGATATTCTTCTAAATCATCTAGATTAATGATTTTAGAAGAATCAAGAGCTAGTCCAGGACAGGATGTATTTATCCATGAAGTAATTAATGGAAAATTTTCCAATTCAGAGAGTGAAAGAGTATCAGCAAGAAAAACATAAGAAATTTTGTTTTTTTTAATTAATTTCTTTTTTAATTCAAGTGCTTTTTTTAGGTTTTCCTGCCCAGGTTTTGTTGAGACAAAGATTCCTAATTTTTCTGAACTTAAAAAGTGCAGAAGTGCAGACTTTTTCTTGTTTTTAAAGTGTTCAGTTTCCTGCTCTGAAAGTTTTTCTATTTTTTCTCCTTCTAAAATATAGATTTCTTTGTTTTGTAGTGCAAGGTTTAGTGCGTGAAATTTTCCAGAACCAACCAGTAAAATCGGATACTCTGTTCTAAGCTTAGAGCATCCTAAAATCTGGGAAAATCCATGGATTTTTTTGCCGAGAGTTATGAGCTTTTTCTTTACACTCTCAGCTATTCCTCTATACTGGATAGAGTAAGCTAAAAAAAGATCATCTGGGAGAGTAGTTAATTTAAGTTTAGCTAGACTTGGTTTTTTGCTTTTTATTGCTTCAATAAACAAAGTTTTCATAATACTCTTAAAATTCAGGGTATTTTAAATTTATCCAAGAGATTAAGATAAGCTGATAAGTGAAGATTTAAATGTTCAGAGAAATTGAAGAGGTTTGATAATTAGAGACTTAAAGTGCTAAAGGGTTTTTGAGTTTATTAGTGTTTATGGGTTAATTGGGGTTAATTAAAGAGTAAGATTATATTTAATT
The DNA here is from genome assembly GCA_964403535.1 of Candidatus Woesearchaeota archaeon. GTDB lineage: Archaea > Nanobdellota > Nanobdellia > Pacearchaeales > GW2011-AR1 > CAYOFN01. The sequence continues at coordinate 4,428 of CAYOFN010000009.1, read as the reverse complement.
TATTGGTTGTTATAAGTTAAATTAATCAGTAAATATCTTCATGCTTTTTTTCTGAGTCATCTGCTTTTTTTACTTCTCTTGATTTTGATATTTCTGCAAATTGAGGAGTTACAATTATTATATTTTCTCCAAATCCTGCAATATCACCTTCAAGAGCATCTGCTGTTTTTTTGATTTTTGAGACTGCTCTTTTAAGCTCAATTACATCTCTGGATTTTATAGGTTTTATGTCAATTACAGCAATAGTATACCCTTCTCTAAGAGAGTTTAAGACAGGAGTTATGTCTTCAAAATGCTTTAGTATAAAAGTCTTAACTAAAATCTTGGATTTTTTTACTTCTCTTCCTAAATCTACTTCAATATACTCTGGTTCTTCATTTGAACCAGAAAACATTTTTGAAAGGCCCTCTTTAATTTTTTTGATAACCATAGATAAGATTGCACCAAGAAGTTTATAAAGATTTCTATTGTCTTTTATACTATTTTTATTTTAGTTGTTTCATCACTTCACTATGAAGCTTTTCAGATTGTTCTGTTAGTATTTTTTCCTGCTTTTCTATTGAGGTTAATCTTATTGAGAGTATATCCTTTTTTTGGGTTAAGCCTTTTTCTATTTCTTTTTTAGAGGATTTAATCATAATCTGCCCTGTAAGTTTATATACATCATCTGTTGTCTTTTTAACTTCTTCAAGTGCATTTTCAGTTTCATTTAGTTCCATCTGAAAAGCTTGTTTTTGCATGACTATATTCTGCAAATTTTGTTCAAGAAGCTGTAATTCCTGGATTTTTTTCTCTGTTTCTTTATCAATATCCATTTTAAACTGCCTGTACTCTTGTAACCCTAGTTCTTGTTTTGTAGAATATTCTAGAACCACAAGAAGGGCATACAAATCTCTTTTCTAGTACCTTGCTTGTAATTTGCTTTCCGCATTTAAAACATTTATATGCTGCCATTTTTATTTAGTTTTAGAAGTTTTTTTAGGTTTTAAGGTTTTGGGTTTAGTAGGTTTCTTTGTTGCTGGCTTTTTTGGCTTTGATTTTTTAGGTTTTTTCTCAACTGGTTCTTTTTCTAAATTTGATTTATCTTTAAATTTAGCTTCTTTCAGGAGTTTTTCATCAAGTGATTCTTTCTCCAGATAGTATGAATGAGCTGCAAATCTCTTTTTGCATTTTTTGCATAACCAGATTCCTGAAGAAATTCTTTTTGCAGTTCCATTACAAAATGGACATTCCTGCTTTTTTCTTTGCTTTTCTTCTATATTATTCACTTTTTTCCTGATGTAGACTCCGTATCTAACTCCGAATCTTCCTGCAGGATTTGATTTTAGTTTGTTACTCATTTTAAATTTTAATTAACCTTATTTAAAAACCTTTACATCAGTAAAATGGGGCTGCCCGGATTTGAACCGGGGTCGCAAGCTCCCAAAGCTCGAAGGCTAACCAGGCTACCCCACAGCCCCATGATTAAGTAAAAAGGAGATAATTTATAAATCTAATTATTTAAAGAGAACTTACTTTTTAGGAGGAGATTTTTTAGGAGGAACTTCTGCTGCAGGTTCTTCTTTGGTTTCTTCTGCTAGTTTTTCAGTTTTTTCTGATTCAGCTAATTTTGCTGCTTTTTCAGCTTCTTCTGCAGCTTCTGCAGCTGCTTTTTCAGCTTCTTCTTGTTTCTTAGCTTCTTCTTGTTTTTGCTCTATTTGTTTGAAAAATGAATTCAATTCTTTAAATTTTTCTGGGGAAGTTTGGGTTTTTTCAGAATTAATCTCTTTATCAAATTTTCCTTCGTCTATGTCCTGTTCAATCTCTTTGTATTCTTTACTTTCTATTAAAATTCCAAGAGTTCCACAAGAACCAATAATTGATTTTACTGCTGCTTTTAAGTTTTTCTCGAGCATATTCGGAGATTTAGTTTTAGCAACAGAAATAATCTGTTCAATAGATGCATTTGCGACTTTTTTCTTTTTATGCTCACCTGTACCTTTATCTAATCCAAGCTCTTTTTTTAGAAGTTCAGATGTTGGGGGAGAAAAAACCTCTACTTTAAAAGTTTTTGTTTTAGGATTAACATCAATTTCAACTGGTACTTTTATTCCTTTAAATCCTTCTGTAGCTTTGTTCACGTCCTGTATAATCTTTCCCATATTCATTCCAAGAGGGCCAATTTTCTGAGCAATAGCTGGACCTGGCTTCATTTCTCCACCCTCAACAATAAGTTTTATTATCATTTTGTATTAAACTAGGTTAAATCCCCAGCTCGTTTTCTCCTCTAAAGCTTGCTGTGTTTATTTCCTCAGGTTCATCTTCTTCCTCAGGTTTTTCTCTTCTTATAACCTTGATGTTATCAAGTTTTACTGTCAGAGGAATTGGCACAACTGCACCCAGTAGGGAGACAATTGCTTCTCCTTTCTGTTTGTCTACTCTTGTAACCTTAGCTTTCTCCTTTTTAAAAGGTTCGCCTATAATCTCAACAATATCATTTTTCTCTATATTAATCTCTTCTATGCTTGGCTCGAGCATATTTTTAATTTCATCATAGCTTACTGTTTTGCCGATAATGCCTTTTACATAAGGAAGATTGTATGCAGCTTCTTCTGCACTCTCTCTATCTTCTGCTTCTAGAAAAATATATCCTCTTAATCCATGAGGACGAGTTAAAGAATATACATTGAGGTTCTTTTTTCTTACTTTATCCTCGATTATATCAATAGCTCTATCTTCTTTATTTGTTGTGACTTTTATTACAAATATCATTTTAGCTCCAAATTCAAACCTGCACTCATCAGCACTATTTTTTCAGTTTCGTGCAAGTTCTCACTACCTCTTAATAATCTAAGAAGTAGTTAATATTATTTAAAACTAATGATTTATAAATCTTTCGGGAAGTTTTTATTTTAGATTGGAACAAACCTCATTGCAGTTGAGATTACAAATCCAATTAAGCCAATTAAGCCAAGCCCGATTGCAGAAACTTTTGAAATTGTTTTGAACTCTTTTGAACTTGGTTTTTTAAGAAGATGCCATACTCTTATACACTGTCTTGTAAAAGATCCAACTGCTCCAAATATATCTATCATAAATCAGAGAAGAAAAAGCAGTTTTTAAATTTGTTGTTATTAACTTTAAAAAAAAGAATCACTAATCTCAATCTAAAAATTCAATTCCAAGTTCATCACTAATTTCCTGTTGTCTTCTTTCTTCTGCACTGTCAGTAGAACCAGTGATTTGAGTGCTTTTTACTCCTGTAATAATTAGCATTACCCTGACAGTTTTCTCTAAATCTTCGCTTATCTGAGCCCCCCAAATCATTTTTGCATCATCACTTAATCTTTCTCCTACTGTTGCAATAATTGATTTTGCTTCATCAAGGCTTAAATCAGGACCTCCAATAATATTAACTAGTGCGCCTGTAGCATTTGAAATATCTACATCTAAAAGAGGATTATTAATTGCTTTTTCAACAGCATCTATTGCTCTCTGCTGACTATCACTCTCTCCCATTCCAATTAAAGAAACTCCACCATTAGACATTACTGCTTTAATATCTGCAAAATCAAGATTAACAAGTCCTGAGCGAGTTACAAGTTCAGTTGTGCCTTTAACTGCATTTGTTAAGATTTCATCTGCTACCTTAAAAGCAGTATGTAGGGGCAGTTCTGGAGCTAATTCAAGAAGTTTATCATTTGGGATTACAATTAAAGTATCAACTATTGATTCCATCCTCTCTAAACCATAAACTGCATTTTCTATTCTTTTCTTCCCTTCTATTGTAAAGGGCATTGTAACTACTCCGATAGTCAATGCTCCTTGTTTTTTTGCAAGTTCTGCAACTACTGGCGCTGCTCCTGTTCCTGTTCCTCCACCAAGTCCACAGGTAATAAAAATCATATCTGTTCCAGATAATCTTTTTTTAATTTCCTGTTCTGTTTCTCTGGCTGCTTCTTCACCAACTCTTGGATTGCTTCCTGCTCCTAAACCCTGAGTTAATTCTCTACCAATAAGAATTTTAAAATCAGCGTTTGCATATAACAAATCCTGAGCATCTGTATTGATTGCCACCATTTCGCAACCTTTGATTCCAACTTCCTTCATTCTGCTCAGGGTATTTCCACCACCACCACCAATTCCAAAAACTTTGACTTTTGCTGACTGCTTTTTAAGAAGTTCTTCTAATTCTCTATCTATCTGGGAGAGTTCTGGATTTAATCCAAAAGAATCTGAAGATTCTGAAGATTCTGATGGAAAATCAGCTCCCTCTTTTGTAAAAGCTATACTCATTTTTACAAAAAGAGCTAAGAAGTTTATAAATTTTTATATAGAAATTTATATACATTGGACAGATATAATTATTCCTTGGTTTCTTGGGGCTTTTTCTCTGGTTCTTTCTCAGGTTTTTTCTCTGGTTCTTTCTCAGGTTTTTTCTCTGGTTCT
>CAYOFN010000008.1:0-33079 GCA_964403535.1 Candidatus Woesearchaeota archaeon | reverse complement strand
CTCAGCTGGATAGAGCACAAGGTTCCTAACCTTGGGGTCGTAGGTTCAAATCCTACCTCGGGCGTTTGGATTTGAACTTGGTTGCTGGAACTCCTAGAAACCCGCTGGAGGTTTGTATCATGTTAATCAGGTTGCTGGAACTCCTAGAAACCCGCTGGAGGTTTGTAGGGTTTAAGAGGAAAGCTTTAAAACCTCTTTTACTACTCATTTTTAAGCGTGGGTAGTATAGTGGTTAGTATTTCTGCCTTCCAAGCAGAAGACCCGGGTTCAAGTCCCGGCCCGCGCATTTTTAGAAAAATGGAAACAAAACAAAACACAGAGAAACAAGAAAAAAGCAAAAACTTTTATGAAAAAAACTACAAACTACTCTTAGTTATCCCTGCTCTTCTCCTTATCCTCTCTCTTGTTTATATTTTTTCTTTTTATTACCAGACTGGAGACATAATCAAAAAAGATGTTTCTCTTACAGGTGGAACTACCCTCACCCTCTACTCACAAGTTAATGTAGTAGAGTTAAGAACTGCTCTTGAACAAAATTTCTCAGATTTTTCCTTAAGAGAAATCTCTTCATTAACAACAGGAAGACAAGAAGCAGTTATTATTCAGGTGCCAGAACAATATAAAGATGAAATAACTCCTTTTCTTGAAAGTTATCTCAATTTAAAACTAACTGAAGAAAACTCAAGCACAGAATTTTCAGGAGGATCTCTAAGCACTGCTTTTTACTCTCAACTAAGACTTGCAATTATTCTTGCATTTGTTTTTATGGCAATTGTTGTGTTTATAATTTTCAGGACTCTTGTTCCAAGTTTTGCTGTAATTTTATCAGCTTTTGCTGATATTGTAATGACTCTTGCTCTTGTAAATCTTTTAGGAATTTCACTTTCAACAGCAGGAATAGTTGCTTTCTTAATGTTAATTGGATATAGTGTAGACACAGATATTATGCTAACAACACGATTTTTAAAAAGAAGAGAAGGTTCTCTTAACTCAAGACATTTATCAGCATTTAAAACAGGAGTAACAATGACTCTCACCTCGATTATTGCAATAACTGTAGCTCTTCTCATCACAATGTCTTTTTCAGAAGTATTAAAACAAATTTTTATAATACTTTTAATTGGATTAGGTTTTGATTTACTAAATACCTGGATAACTAATGCTTCTATTTTACGAGCATATGTAGAGCACAAGGAGAAAAAATGGCAAAACTAACCTGGAAAATCTGGCTTTTAATTATCTTCTTAATTCTCTCCTTACTTGCAATCTTTGGATTCCCACCAACTTTTGCAGAACAAGGTTTGATTATTAAATCAGTAGAACAAAATTCAACAGCAATGAATGCAGGACTTTCTTCAGGAGAAATTCTAAAGTCAGTAGATGGACAGCAGATTAAAACAATTGAAGATTATGCAAATGCAATTGAGTCTTTTTTCTCAGCAAATTCAACTGAGAACCAAAAACTTATTTTAGTAACAAATTCAGGAGAAAAAATCCTTTTTACAAATCACCCCCCAGAAATAACTCTAAAAGCAATTTCTGCAACAAGAATCAATCTAGGTTTAGATTTAGAAGGAGGTTCAAGAGCGCTTGTAGCTCCAGAAGAAGAAATCTCTCAATCACAACTAAGTGAATTAATTGACTTAACAAGAGAGAGATTTAATGTCTATGGATTAAAGGATATTGTAATCAGGCCAGTCTCAGACTTATCAGGAAATAATTACATGTTAGTTGAGATTGCAGGAGCATCTCCTGCTGATTTAGAGAGCTTAATTTCTGAACAAGGAAAATTTGAAGCAAAAATAGGAAATGAAACTGCTTTTATAGGAGGTAATAGAGATATAACTCATGTATCTACATCTGGGCAAGAAGCTGGAATTGAGTCTTGCGATGCATTTGAAGGAGGAGAAGTCTGTAGATTTAGATTTAGTATTTATTTAAGTGAAGCAGCAGCGCAGAGACAAGCTGAAATCACCTCTAAGCTTGAAGCTAATCTTGAAAATCCTGGTTATTTATCTGAAAAACTAGATTTATATGTAGATGATGTTCTTCTTGATTCTCTTTTTATTTCAGAAGATTTAAAAGCAGTGCCTTCAACTCAGATTTCTATTCAAGGTTCAGGAAAAGGAACTACAAGACAAGAGGCTTTTGATGATGCGCAATCTTCTATGAAAAAACTTCAGACAATCTTAAAAACAGGAAGCCTTCCATACAAACTCAATATAGTCAAACTTGATACAATCTCTCCTTTACTTGGACAAAAATTTATTAATTCAATATTTCTTGCAGGACTAGTTGCAATTCTTGCAGTAAGCCTTATTGTACTTATGAGATACAGAAAAATAAAATCTTCTTTAGCTCTTCTATTAACAAGTTTTTCAGAAGTAATAATTATTCTTGGGATAGCTGCAGTAATCCACTGGAACCTAGATCTTCCAAGTATAGCTGGAATCTTAGCAGTAATTGGAACAGGAGTAGACCAGCAAATAGTTATTTTAGATGAGTCCAGAATGAGTATTTCAATAAGCATTAAAGAAAAAATAAAAAGAGCTCTTTTTATTATTCTTGGTTCTTATGCAACTACTTTCTTTGCAATGCTTCCTCTTTTATTTGCAGGAGCAGGATTATTAAGAGGATTTGCTGTCACAACATTGATTGGAATAACAACAGGAGTTCTTATAACTCGTCCTGCGTTCGCAGATATAATTGCAAAAATAGAGGAGTAGATTACTTAACTTTTAATAAATCTTTTTTAGTATGAATATGTATTTCTGAACTTGAACTAACAAATCCCCCTAAAAGTCCTTTTTCAGAGAGAATTGGAAAAACATCTTCTTCTAAACTCTTCCCAGAATAATTTAAAAGTTCTGGTTCACAAACAAACACAGGAGAAAAAACAAGATAATTTTCACTTTTTTTAGGTTTTTGAATAAACTTTATGATTTTATTTCCCTCTAACTCCACTACTCCTTTTTTTGAAGGATCTTTAAAAGTACTGAGCATAAGTGTGCAGAGAAAATTACCTCTTAAGTGTTTCTCCCAGATATGAAGAAGATTTAATTTATCCATAATAATATCACCAAACACAACTAAAAAAGAGTCTGTTATTTTTCTTCTTAGTAATCTTAAAGAATCTGCACTTCCTCCAGAATCATTATCTTCAACATAAACGATTTTAACTCCGTAGTTTTCTCCATTTTTAATAATTGAGAAAATTTTATCCAAGATAAACTTCCTTGCAACTATGAACACTGTTCTAAAATTACTCTCTCTAAGTTTTATTAACATCTTTTCTATAAAATATACTCCTTTTATTTTAATTTCTGGTAGCCACTCTTTGCCTATCCTTAACCTTTTTTCATCTCCTCCAAGAAGGACTACTGCTTTTTTATCTCTCTCTAATCCTCTTCTAAGAATAACCTCAACAGCCTGGGAGCGATTTCTTATAAAAATTCTGTCTACTAAAGAGTCAACTCTCTTAATAATAGAGTCACTTAGAGTAATTGAAATTTTATTCTTCATCTCCTTTCCTCTTTTTTTAAGTTTATAAATTTATCGGAAAAAGTAGGATAAAGGTGAGATATTTAAACATTCACTTTTAAGTAGACCTAAGTTAGAGGTGAAAATTTTCAAAGAAACAAAATGACCTACACACCTCGAAAATCTGAATTTGGAACTAATACAACTTTTGTTTGTGAATTAGAGCATCCTCTTTCTCCTCAAAATGTTCAGCTTTTTTCTTGTTTTCCAACATTTCTTCCTTCTCCTGAAAAAAGAGAAGAGCTTGCAGCAAGCTTCAGAGAGAAATTCCCTAATAGAAACCCAGGAAGAAATGACCTTCAGTGGAGATATGAACGCTTTGAACTTGATGGAGATACTCTTAAAATTACTCTAAGCCCAACTCTTTACAGTTGGCATAATCTCCTTAGAAATACTCCCTCTTCTCCTGATTTGTCTTTTGCAGAACAACATCGAATGTATCCAACTCCATTTACAATAAATTCACTTCAATTAACTTCAGATGGATACCTCCCTATTGCAGTCAGAGGAGGAATCTCTGACCAGAGAGGACTTTGTGCTCTTGGTTCTGGTTTTGTTGACAGATTAGAAGGAGATGCTTTTCCTCAATCATCTCATCAGCTCAGAATTCCACTTCTTTATACAACTTTTGATGTAGTAAATAAGGAGTGTTCTGAAGAAACTCAGTATAATGTTTCTGCAGACTGTATTTCACCATCCGCTTTTAATATTAACAATTCCAGATTTCTCGGACTAGTTCGCGGAAGCAATACAGATATAGCAGCAATTCATTTTGTTCCTCTTAACTTACCTGTAACTCACAGGAGTGTTCATCTGCGTCCTGGAAATAATGAACATAGTGACTTGCTTTTTCTTCCTTCAGATGAAAAATCAATAAAAGAATTTCTTCAACAAGGAGGAAGAGATGGAATGATAGCAAATGACCATCTTCTTGGAGGACTTGAACTTTTCTTAAAGCACAGGCATGAAAATGGGAATCTCTAAAACATAAATTTTAAAAGTACCCCTATAATTTTATTTTTCTAAAAAATATTTATTTTGCATAAACACTTTTTTTATTTCTTGTAACTGTTCCATAAAAAAATCCAAGTCCATATGCAAAATGCGTTATAATACTTGTAAAAATAACACACAAAGTTACTTTTAGACTTTCATGAACACTTGTAAACGCAATCATCCAGAAATAAATCAAGCATAAAATTAGGAAAATAATTCTTACAACAGGAAAAAATACAGAAAGAACTGCTCCTGCTAAAAATCCTAAGACAAAGATGCTTAATACAGAAAAATACAACATATCAAGTGAAGGACTCTCTTTTAAAAGCCACGCAATATCTCTTCCATAAATAAACATCTGCTTAACATGTTTTTTAAAACTATTTCTTCTATGATGGTAAACAATAACATCTCCTGCATATAAAATCTTATACCCTTGTTTTGTAACATCAAAACAAAATTTAGAGTCTTCTGCAGTCAAATATCCTTCTGAATACTTAGGCGCTATTTTTTTTCTGCAAACATAATTACAAGAAGGAAGCTCTTTTACAAACTGATTTTTCCCAATTTTATACCTCACATCTGCAAACCCGCTTATCCAGAAATTTGCAAGAACATATCCTGAAATTTTTTCCCAAAAATTACCTTCAGGAGGAGTTAAGTTCGGTCCGCCGACTATCCCGATTTTCTCATCTTTAAAATACTTAATTGCTTTTTTTAACCAATCTTTTTTAGGATAAGCATCTGAATCAACAAATGCAAAAAACTCTCCTTTAGCTTTTTCCATTCCAAGATTTCTTTTAAAAGCAGGAGTTACCTCACCAGCTTCTATCACCCTCACTCTTTTGTCTTTAAATGTTTTGTTTTTAACTCCTAAAGAAAGAATAATCTCAAAATTATCATAATCAAGTTTCAAACATTCCTTAATACATTTTTCAGTATACTCATCTACATTTCTTGAAGGAATAATAATTGAAACTTTTGGATTTTTCTTCATAACTTTCAAAAATAAACCCACCTTATAAATCTTTATAGGTATCTGAATCTGCCTTCTTTAGAGATTGTATATCATTTATATCCACCCAATTTTTATCAGTAACATAACCATAAACAGGAACCTGTTTGTATAAATAAGCTAGAACATCCCCTAAATGTCCGTGTCCGTGCCTACAATAAAACTCTCTTATTAATCTTAAAGTTTCTTTTCTATAAAAATAAGTGCTCGCAGAACTTAGAGTAGATTTTGGGTTCTGAGGTTTTTCTTCAAAATCAACAATTAAATTATCTTTAATCAGAGCAATCCCAAGAGTTTTTGCTCTTTCCCTGTCTTTTACATCATAGAACACTGCCAAATCTTTTTTCTCTTTCTGAAACATTTCATTCATTTCTTTTAAAGAGCACTCAAAAACATTATCTCCCCCAATAACGAGAATATCCTCATCTAAATTTTCAGAATCAATTGCAAAAAATAAGTTTCCTAATCCACTTGAAGTTTCATCTGCAGAATTAATACCATTATTTAATATTTTAACTTTTGGATTTTTTCTTTTTTTGTTCCACTCAACAAACTTATCATAAAATTGATTATTTGTCACAATTATTATCTCATCTATTTCTTTTATCTCTTCTATTTTTTCTATAGTATACTCTAAAAGTGGTTTTCCTCTAATCTCTAGAAGTGATTTGGGATTGTTTAAAGTTAGAGGATGCATTCTCATTGCAAATCCTCCTGCAGGAATAACTGCTTTCATTTTTCTTTTTCCCTTTACTGTTGATTTTAAATCCAAATCAAAACAATCAAAACCTTTTGCTTCAAGTATTTCTTTTACTTTTTTTCTATCTTCTTTTGATTTGCAGGTTAATTGTCCTGTTCCATCTCCACCACTTCCAACCCCCTTTCCACCATAAACATGCGCTTGTATCTCCGGCATAGAAAGAACTTGATGCAAAATAGGAGCTTTTAATTCTTCAGGAGAAAAAGGCTGAAGATAAGTATCAAAAAGTCCCTGAGCAAGTTCCATCAATAATCCAACTTTTTCAATTCCTCCTTCTTTTATTGTCTCTCTAACTTTCAGAACAACTTGTTTGTTAAGTGGGCCAAGATAATTATGCTTTATTAAATCCTCTTCACTTCTAACCCACGGAAACCCAATATGCAAATCAGCAAGAATTTTAACAGTGTTTTTCCCTTTTTTCAAGTCAACAATTAAAAGAGGAATATCTTGTTCAACTTCTAATTCTTCTACTTTTATTTTATCTGCATCAAAAATCATTAGTATAGGAGAGTTATATGCACAAGCTTGGTCTAATCTTCCGCATCTTGCAGGAGTAGTTACCTCTCCAAAATACGCAAGTTCCATAATCCTTCGTTTAGTTAATCCTAAACCATAAATCTGATTAAATGCCTCTGCAGTTAAAACACAGATTGAAGCAGAAGAAGAAAGCCCTTTTTTCACAGGCAAATTAGATTTAAAATTATCTATTTCTATTCCATGATTCTTGCACGGATGATAACTTGCAATAATCTCATGAGCAACCCCTGCTACATAACTAAACAAACCACCTTTTTCAGCAAAATCCAAAAGAGATTTTTCATCTAATTCTATCTCAAATACTTCTTCACTTAAAACAGATTTAAACCTTAAAATCGGCTTTTCTATTTTTTTAACTCTAGCATAATTTCCCTGATTTGTTGGAGCAACAATTGCATATCCTTTCTCAATCTTAGAATTTTGCCTTCTATGCCCCCCAGCCCAGTCTGAATGTTCTCCAAATAAGCATAATCTTCCTGGAACAAACAATTCTACGCTCTCTTCTGAATCTTCTGCATCCCTTTCATCCATATTCTAAAAAATCCCAATCTCTATTTAAATAGATGTTTATGATACAACACATACTTTAAACATAGAATGCTTTAAAAATTCAATTTACCCCTCCTAATAATGAAACCATTTTATCATATCCTTACAGGAGCATTATTTGCATTCCTCTTCTTCCTTATTTTTAAAATTTCCTTGATTTATGCAGTTATCTTATTTTTCTCATCATTTCTTTTTGATTTTGACCATTATTTATACTATCTCTTTACAAAAAAAGATTTAAGTCTAAAAAGAGCATCTAACTGGTTTCTAGAGTATGAAAAAAAAGCAAGAAAACTTTCTTTTAAAGAAAAAAATAAATATAAAAGTCCAGTAGTCATTTTTCATGGAATTGAATTCTGGATTCCTTTATTTTTCTTATCTCTTTACTTTCAGTTCTTCTTTTTCATTTTCTTAGGATTTAGTCTTCATTTAATTCTTGATTTTATGGACCTTTCCAATCAAAATTGCCCTTTACTCTCTAAAATCTCCCAAATTTATGTATACGTAACAAATAAAAATAAAAAATCCTTTAAAAATATATGAAAACAAAAGAATCAAACACCTCTCAGGTTGTTAAAAATTCCCTTTGGAATGCCCTGACTGTTTTAATAGGAAAGATGGGAGGATTAGTTTTTACTATTATTATTGCCCGTTTTCTTTTGCCAGAAAAATTTGGAATATACACTCTTGCAATTTCCATAGCTTTCTTTGTAATAGCTCTCACAAATCAGGGAATAAATCAAGCACTCTCAAGATATGTCTCTCTTTCTCTTTCAAAGAACAAGAAAAAACAAGCAGCAGCTTACTTTAATTTTATTTTTAAACTTAAGCTTTTAATTTCATTTATCTCAGCAGTTGCAATTCTTGTCCTGGCCTATCCTCTCTCAGTTTACATATTCAAAAAACCTGCTCTTATAATCCCTCTTATTTTTGCAGCATTTTATTTGTTTGCAATCTCTTTTCAGAATTTTTATGAAACTCTTTTTTATGTCATAAAGAAAGTTAAATATCTCCCACTTAAAGAAATTGTATTAGAAGTATCAAAACTTAGTATTCTACTTCTTCTTTTCTTTATCTTATCAGAAAAATTTGGAGCTTCTTCAGTAATTGTTACTCTTGCAATCGCCTCGCTTATTGCTTTTATATACATTCAATATATTCTGAAAAAAAAGATACCCCTTTTGTTCAAAAAATCTTCAGTAAAAATTGATAAAAATAAGGCTCTTCATTTTATTAAATATTCAATTGCATCTGGCATTTCTACAACTATCTTTAATTTTGTAGATGTAATTACTCTTGGTATCTTTGTTACTGCTACGTATGTAGGATTTTATGGTGCAGCTTATCTTATCATCGCTGGATTTTTTGGGTTCCTGACCATCCCAAATATCCTCCTCCCAATTTTTACACAAATGAACAAAGATAATCTTTCAGAAGCATTTAATAGGCTTTTTAAGTATACAGTTATCCTAAGCATTCCTCTAATCTTTGGAATTTTTGTTCTTGGGAGATATGTCCTCAGACTTATTTTTGGGTATGAGTATCTTTCTGCAGCCCTTCCAATGATATTCTTATCTTTTCTGATTTTTGAAATTCCGATTATTGAAGCTCTAAAATCTCTTTTTTTAGCAAGAGAACAACCAAAATTCATTGCAAGAGTCTCAATAATCTCAACAGTTCTAAACATCTTCTTAAACCTTGTTTTGATTTTAAGTTTATTAAAAATCTCTGTAATCTGGGCAGTAGCAGGAGCTGCAATCGCTACAGTGACTAGCAAACTCTTTGTGCTAATCCTTCTATCAAAATACGCAAAACAAAAACTGAATGTCCATTATAATCTAAGATTAATACTAAAACCTTTAGTCTCTTCAATTTTAATGGCAAGTGTTTTATTATTCATAAATAGTTATGTAACCGACATGAACCTTTTGATTGGACTTGGTGAAGTTATTGTAGGTGTTCTTGTTTACATCACTTTTATGTGCCTTCTAAAAGGGATTACTAAACATGATTTTGTTGTTTTCAAGAGCCTATTCAAATAGTTATTGATGAATAAGGGTAAGACTCATCTCAGAAACTTTTTTACACTTGAATTTAGACAAAAACCTTGCTATTTTTTCAAAAAGTGCAAAATCATCTAAAACTGCCATAATTACTGGATGAATAAGCAAAATACTGTCAATCCTTTTTCTCTCATTACTCTCAATCCTTTTTTTTAAAATCTCAAACCATTCTTCAGGAGATATTCTTCCTTTAGTGCAACTTGCAAAAGGATCCCTATTTTCTGGCTTAATCTTTCCGTAAGCAATTGTGTTATTATCAATCGGAATATTTATCGGAAGATGAACTATTCCATCTCTTTCAAAAGGTTTAATCTCCCCAGTTAAATCAGAGACAACTTTTACTTCAGCTTCTTTTAATATTATAAATGTTTTTTCATTTGAACCAAACGCATGAGTTCTCCACGAACTCATTTTTAATCCAAACTTTTCAAAAGCTCTTTTTGTTTTTTGAATGTCCCTCCTCTGATAAAACTCTGGGCCATATATACACCTAAAGATTTTTCTATAAACATAACTCCTGATTCTTCCAATCTTTCCAAAATTATCATAAGTATGCCCCCCTAATTCAACATTAAATTTAAGGAGTTCTTTTATCTCTTCGTCTTCCTGGTCTAAGCAGATTCCATTAACAAATAAAGTACATGGAATCTTATATTTTCTCAAAATCTCCAAGTATCTTTTAGCAGATTTGATTTGTGAACCAACAATCTCATGTTCCCAACACTTTAGATTAGAGGAATGAACATCTCCTGTGAGGTATATCATACTTTTTTATAGTAAGAGGGTTTAAAATTGTTATCTTTTTGCACTATACAAAAATATAAAAATACTCTGTCCTCTTTTGTCACATGAGAACAAGAATATGCTTTTTTACAAATCATTTTGATTTTGTTAGAGAAGTCATCCTAAAACATTACGAGAAGATCTTCCCAAAAAACATAGAAATGTATCTTTTTTGCAAAGAAAAACAAAAACAAAAATTCCATTTAAAAAGAACAAAAGTTGTGGGGTATAAAACAAGCAAATTCTTCTCTGCTTTTGAGTTAAGAAAATTTTGCATTCAAAATAAGATAGATCTTGTTGTTAATTTATCTGGAAGAGGTCCAATGGCTGTTGCACTTCTTCTTGCTACTCTAGGAACTAAAACAAAATCAATATTTTATTTTCACGGAAATCCAAGAGTTCACCCTAAAAATCTTATTTTCTTTTTATCTCAATTCTTTACTTATAAATTCTTAATTGGTTCTGTTGATGCTGCAGAAAAAGTCAGAAGATGGCTTCCTCTTTCATCTTATAAAATTTTTTATCAACCACATCCCTTTGATATATCTGAGTTTCCTATTAAAAACAAACAAGAAGCAAGAAAAAAATTAAAGCTTCCTCTTAAATCAAAGATAATTATATTTGTTGGAAGAATAACCTCCATGAAAGGTTCTGATTATCTTTTAAAACTAATAAAACAAAATCCAGACAAACTCTTTATTTTGCTTGGAAAGATTTATGATGATGATTATAAAAAACAAAAACTTTCAAATACCCTAATCAAAACAGTTTCCCCTTCAGAAACTGCAGATTACTATAATGCTTCTGATTTATGTGTTTTTTTGACAAAAAGAGATGGTTACTCTTATATCCCAAGAGAAGCAGCTTCATGTGGAACTCCTTCAATTATCTCCAATCTTCCTTCTTTTGCTCCAATTAACACTCCTGCAATTAAAAAAGTCCCATTTGATGTAGGAACTATTCAAAAGGAAATAGATACTTTTTTCTCTTTATCTTCAAGAAAAAGAATTGAATTAGGAAAATCAGCTAGAAAATGGGTGATAGAAAACTCATCTCTCAAATCAGTTACTCCTTCTCTTCTAAAGCATTATTTTGAGATTTAATTTAAATCTTAGAACAATAAACCTTTTATACTACTAGATTTCTTTATTTATACCTCTTAACTTATAGAACTCAAATGGAAGATAGATTTGAAAACTGGATGCCTCCAGAAATAGAAGAAGGAAGACTAACTAGGTGGAACTGGATGGTTCAGCATAAAGAGAACCTCAAACTTGGCAGGAAAACAGATATTGGCGCCTTTTGCTATATTAATGCTAAAAATAAAGTGATTATTGAAGATGGTGTGCAAATCGCCTCTCATTGCTCTATTTACTCAACATCAACAATAGATAATAAAGACAAGCAAGTTCTTCTTAAAAAAAATTGTAAAATTGGTTCTCATACAACAATCACTCCAGGAGTGACAATCGGAGAAAACTCAGTTATTGGGGCTCATAGTTTTGTTAATTCAAATATCCCTGATAATGTAGTTGCATATGGTATTCCTGCAAGAGTCATTAGAAAACTTGATTCACCTCCAACCTCTCAAGAATCTTCTATCTGTCCTCTTTTTAAGATGCATTCAGACTCTCAAGATATTCGTTCAATAACTCAGATTCTTCAGAGAGGAAGTTTTTGGGCAGATGGGCCTGAAATAAAGGAATTTGAGAATAAAATCGCAGAGTATACTGGAAGAAAGTATGCAATTGCATTTAATTCAGGAACTTCAGCACTTCACGCTCTGATGATTGCTTATGAAATAAATCAAGGAGAAGAAGTAATTGTTCCATCTTTCACATTTATTTCAACTGCAAATGCTCCCTTGTTTGTTGGTGCAGAACCAAAATTTGCAGAAATAGAACCAAAAACTCTTGCTCTGGATATAAATGATGTTAAGAAAAAGATTACTGGAAGAACAAAGGCGATTATTGCAGTTCACTATGCAGGACACCCATGCATAAACATAAAAGAGCTAAAAAAACTCGCAGAAGAATTTAATCTGATTTTAATTGAAGATGCTGCAGAGTCACTTGGCGCTAAGATTGAAAACAAAAAAGTAGGAAGTTTTGGAGATTCAGCAATGTTTAGCTTTTGCCAGAATAAGATACTTACTACAGGTGAGGGTGGAATGATTGTAACAGATTCAGAAAAACTCGCAAGAAAACTTAGGTTGATTGTTTCACACGGAAGAGTGTCTGGAGATTATTTTGCAGGAGCAGAAACAGATTACATTCAGTTAGGATATAACTGGAGAATGCCTACAATTCTTGCTTCTCTTGGGCTATCTCAATTTGAAAAAATAGAAAAAATAATTTTGATAAGACAACAAAAAGCAAACTACTATCATGAAAATCTTTCAAATATCCCTGAAGTTTCTCTTATAATCCCTCCTGAAAATTTCTTTTCAGTCTACCAGATGTACACAATCCTCTTAAAAAACAAGGAGATAAGAGACAAATTAAAAAAATTCCTAGAAGAAAAATCCATCTCAACAAGAATATATTTTGAGCCAATACATCTAACAAACTTTTATAAAGAGAAGTATGGTTTTAGAAATGGAGATCTTCCAGTAACTGAGTCACTCTCAGAAAGAGTTCTCTCTCTTCCAATCTACCCAGACTTAACTCAACAACAACAGGATAAAATAATAAAAGAAATAAAACTTTTTTTTGAAAATGAACAATCTAAACAATAAAACCATCTTAGTAACAGGAGGTACAGGTTCAATAGGAAGTGAAATAGTCAAACAATTATTAACTACTGAAGTTAAGAAGATAGTTATATTCAACAGGGATGAAATAAAGCAGTTTGTAACAAACCAAAAATTAGATAATCCTAAACTTGAGTTTATCATGGGGGATATAAGAAACTATGATAGTATTGAAAAGGTTTTTGAAAAAGAAAAAATTGACTTTGTGTTTCATGCAGCTGCAATGAAGCATGTAGTTATATCTGAAAATGAACCAATGGAGTGTGCCCATACAAATATAATTGGAACGCATAATCTTATTAGGTTATGTCTCAAGTACGGGGTTGAAAAAGTTGTAACAATCAGCACAGACAAAGCAGTAAACCCCACTAATGTGATGGGTGCAACAAAGTATATTGCTGAGAGGATTACCCTCAATGGAAATAAACTCTCCTCAAAAAACCAGAAGTTTTGTTGTGTAAGATTTGGAAATGTTGCAAATTCAAGAGGTTCAGTAATCCCAGTTATGGTAGAAAGAATAAAACTTGGAAAAAACATTTGGATAACTGACCCCAATGTAACCAGATTCGCAATGAGTATAAGTGATGCAGTAAAACTTGTTCTAAAAGCAGCAGAGATTACCCAGGGAGGAGAGATATTTGTCTTGAAAATGAAAGCATTTAGGCTAGGAGATCTTGCAGAAGTGATGCAGACTAGAATTGCTCCAAGACTTGGAAAATCAATTAAAGTAGAATCAAGAAGATTAGTAACTGGAGAAAAACTTCATGAAGAACTTTTAAACCAGATAGAATTAGCTAACCTTCTTGAAAATGATGAGTTGTATATAATCTTAAATGACTCTTACGAAAGAGAGTATCCAGAGTTTAGAAAAAGTTTCCTTAAAACCTACAACTCCTCTTATGTTGAAAAATTCAGTTTAGATGAACTAGAGTCTGCAGTTATAGAGTATCTTGAAAAGTTCTGTTAGTTAGTCCTCTTTCTAAAAGGTAGAATTAAACTTCCACGGTGTATGAAAACATTCCTCATATTTTTTATTATAAGCTTTATTTCTCCTGCTTTCAACCAGTAGAAAAGTCTTTTTATTTTATGTTTGTAAAAACCATAACTGAGCAATTCTTGAGCTACTTTAAAAAGATACTCACTTGGAATTTCACTTACATTATGCTCAATCTTAATTAATTTTACATCTCCAGTCCATCTTGCCCACTCTTCCAGTGTTTTTGGGAGACTTTCTTTTTTAATCAGACCTTTATTAATGCAATAATCAAAGATAGGTGTCCCAGGAAATGGATTAAATATCTTCGCATTAGTACTTGCTGGTTTATGTTTTTTAATGAATCTAACAGTTTCATTTAATTCTTCAACTGTTTCTGAAGGAACTCCAAGCATAAAACTTGCATCACAGGTTATGCCATTTCTTTTGCAGCATCTTATTGCCTCAATATTTTGTTGAATAGTTGTTCTCTTATTCAAAAAATTAAGAACTCTCTGACTTCCTGACTCTATCCCTATTTGAATGGTATGGCATCCTGCTTTTCTTAACATTTTTAGAGTTTGATCATTAACATAATCTGCTCTTGCAAAAGAAAAAAAATGAACTTTTTTATCTTTTAAATAATCACAGATTTTTTTTGTTTTATCAGCATATGAAACAAAATTGTCATCTGCAATTGAGAAAACCTTTATACCATTTTTTTCAATAAGATTCCTAAACATTTTTAAGACTTCTTCTACTCGATACTCTCTTACGCACGGAATTCCCCCCTTGCCCCATCTTCTTGTAGAACTACAAAAAGTGCAGTTTCCAGGGCAACCTCTGCTTAACATTACAAAAACATGCCCATATTTTTTTAAATCAACTAATTCGTAGTTAGGTGCTTTTAATTTTTCCATATCTACAAAAGGCCTTAGAGGGTTGTGATTTATATTCTTTAATTTTCCAAGTTTTTTTGGATTTTTATCAAAAACATCACAAAATTCCAAGAAAGTCTCATCTGCCTCGCCCTGGATAATATAGTCTACATAAGGTTCATTTAGTAAAGAATCTGGGTCAATCTGTGCATGAATCCCTCCAACAATAACAATTACTTCAGGAGAAATTTTTTTAACTATCTTTCCAGTATGCACTAAATCAAATAGCATTGGAGAGGTCATAGCAGTAAATCCGACTATATCTGGATTGTATTTTTTTAAAAATCTTACAAACTTTTCATCATCTATATCAAGATTCCTATCATAAATCTTAACTTCATGTTTGTCTTCTATTGCTGTTCCAACCACAATTAAATTTATCGGAGTATTAATCCTCCTTCGATTATACTCATTTGTTCTGTCTTCATGGGGCTGGACTAATAAGACTCTCGCCATAAAACCTAGTATAATTATTCTCTTTTAAACTTTTCTTCACTAAAGAATATAGTTCACTCCTAAGGTTTATCAAAAATCAGTTTAAGTATATCCCAACTCTCTAAGTCTTTCCATTATCTCTTCTCTGACTTTTCCTCTACCTGCTCTTTCGTGAGCATTTGGATCTGGATTTTTATCAGTGCATTCAACACATCCAAGAGAAGTATACCCCTCTTTATACAAAGGATTGCATTCTATATTAAACTTCTTTACATAGTCTAATACATCCTTTTGTCTCCAAAATAAAAGAGGATGAATCCTTACATGATCTGGATTTTTTCTAGGAGAAAAGAAAACTTCTTTTGCTCTCTCCTCATGTTCAACTCCCCTTAATCCTACTAAAAATCCCCCAAAATCAAAATCTCCAATTGCTTTCATCATTGGTGCAATCTTATGATACCCGCAACAAATCTCTGTAAACTCTGGAGTTTTAAACCCATATTTTTCTCTGAGCAATTCTAATTTGTTTTCATTTGCCTTTACAGCATGATGGTCTTTTAAATCCCAATCTTTTTCAATTTTGTTTATAAACTCATAAGTTTCTGGAAATTCGTGTTGAGTGTCTACAAAAATAGTAGGCATATCTGGTTTCAAAGGAAGAGTTAGGTGAAGTAAAATAAGACTGTCTGTTCCTCCACTAAATCCAAGTCCAATCTTAGGAAATTTTTCAATTGCTTCTTTTATAATCTCCTGACTTTTCTTTATTTTTTCATCAAGAGGTAAATCTAAAAGAGCTCTAGCTTCAGGATTCATTAACTCTTCACAATCTTTTGTCCTCTCTTTTGTATATGTTCTTGGCATTATATATAATTATACATAATGGGGTATTTAAACATTTCTATTCTCCAGAACACTAATATCCAAGTTCTTTTAATCTGCTTTTAATCTCTTCCTCTTCTGCTCTGTCAAGAAGTTTTCCACTTTCAGAAGGAGTAGAAAGTATCTGTCTTAAAATATATGCAACATATGTTGAAACTGAATTCATTCCAGTCCCTTTGATTCTCTCTTTAATTTTTTCAATTAAAGGAAGAGGCAGAGAAATTGTTCCGTAATCTACTTTATTATCCCCTTTCTTCTTTGGTTTTTTCATACATACTTATAATTAAGTATAATTATAAATGTTTCTACACTTTTTTTCTAAGATTGTTCAATTCTGCTGGATCTTTTTCCAGATCATACTCTTCAATCTCCTCGTGATGCTTTGCTTTGCATAAATTACACTCTGCGTTTTTAGCCACAATTATCTTCCTTTTCTTTGTTCTTGCTGTTTTTATGTCTACTGCTAATCCATCAAATGCAAAAATTTTATCACGAATAGGTTTTCCTGTCTTAAGAAGATCTAAAAAAGATTTACCATCAAATTTTTCTCCATGTTCATTTTTTAATTTAAGATACTCAACCAGTGTGGGGATTATGTCCACATTCTGAACTAATTCCTTATTTTCTTCTGCTTTGATTCCAGGAATTTTCATAATCAATGGAACATGAATCGATTCATCAAAAAGCCCTGAATGTGAAAAATAAATTCCATGCTCATCTAAACTGTCTCCATGATCCCCCATAACCATAAAAACACAATCCTCCCAAAGCCCTTGTTCTTTCATAAATTTCACAAATCTTCCGATATTCTTGTCTATCTCCATAATTGTCTCATCATACTTATTTTTCATATCTTTAATTGAATTTAATCCAATATCTGTAATTCTTTTTTTAAAGTACTCTCTCTGATTCTTTGACTTAATTTTTACCAAAACCTCTTCTACATCTTCTTCTTCTTCTCTTGCTTGGTATTTTGTATTTTTAAAAGGAAAATGAGTATCCCAAAAATGCACAAAAAGAAAAAAAGGTTTATCTTTGTCTAATTCCAAAACTTTTGAGATAGCCAAATCTGTAGTGACCTTTGCAGAAGCATGTGCAGCACTTGCTCTTGTTTTAACTACCTTTTTCCCAATTTTATACACCCAATTAGGAAGGCTCAGTAAGAATTTTTTTATTCCT
Organism: Candidatus Woesearchaeota archaeon; assembly: GCA_964403535.1. GTDB lineage: Archaea > Nanobdellota > Nanobdellia > Pacearchaeales > GW2011-AR1 > CAYOFN01. Next base: position 15,680 of record CAYOFN010000008.1, on the reverse strand, counting down.
GGTTTTTTCATGAATTCCCTCAACCAACTTGACTTTTCCTCTTTCTCCTGATACTGATTAAACCCTCTTTTTAACCATAGCCCTATCCAGTCTACTCCAATTGTCTCATAACCCCTATTTTTTAAGAAACTAGGAAACCAGAATCTTGCTTGCTGTATCTTTTTTATCTCCTCTTCACTTGTATAAGGAAACTGGTGAATCACTCCATTATGATTAGGATACCTTCCTGTAAACAAAGCACTTAAAGAAGGAGCAGTTGCATTTGATGCAGAAAAACACTCATGGAAGACAATAGACTCTTTTGCTATTTGTTTTAAGTATTTATCAGTTTCTTTTTCATAACCAAACATACTCAAATTTTTAGTTCTTAGTGCATCAATAATAATCACTACTACATTCTTTTTATTTTCCTGTTCAGTCTCAGATTTTTTTAAGATTTCTTCTTGCATTGTTGATTATCTCAACAAATTTTTGTTTTTAAATATTATCAAACTCCAGAAACACCTTTAAAGGGGAATAAAGACACTCAAAAAAGTCTAACTATGAAACCTCAAGCCACTAATCTACTTCGTATAATAATCTGTCTTCCAATTCTATGATTGAGATATCTTAAATCTTCAATCTTAAATCCCTCTTCAGCTAGTATCTGTTTTGTTTCTTTTAAAGAATGTTGGTAAATTTTGTATCCTGTTATTCTTGTTACTGTTTGATACACCCAAGCAGCTATCTTTCTTAAAATGTTCTTTTCTTCAACATCAAATATCAGATATCCTCCTTTTTTCAGGACTTTTTTTGCTTCGTTTATAGCTCTTCTCAAATCTGTTTTGTTTAGATGATTCCACACCCTCATGGTTACGACTTTATCAAATTGATTCTTTTCAAAATTTAGATTAAACATATCTCCTGGGATACATTTTGCCTCTGGATTTTTTTTACTTGCTACATCTAACATCCCCTCACAAGTATCAATTGCAGTAACCTTCCCGAGTTGTTGGGTAAGGAAGCCACTGCTGCAACCTAATTCTAAAACTTTTTCACCTTCTTTCTTATCAATTAGCTCCAAAAAGTATCTTAACTCTCTCTGTCTTTTCTTTCTTCTATACTCATTTGCTTCTCTCTGATCATCATAACTCTTTACGACTTTCTCTTTCTTATAATAGCTTGAAAAACTCTCAGCATCCCTGCTTTTTGAAATCATTTTTTAAGATAACAAACCTAGTTTTTAAATATTTCTTTTAGATAATCACAAATACATATATTTTTTAAATCATCATTTTTTATCTACCTAGTATGAAAATCGCCCATATTAACATGTTTTATCTTCCAACTGTAGGAGGAGTAGAACAGGTAATGTATGAACTTGCAACACGGCAGGCAAAAGAAGGACATGAAGTGCATGTTTTTTGCTGTGATTCAGATAAATATGAACGAGTTAAAAAAAAGCAAGAAACTCTTGAAGGAGTAACAATTCATCGTTTTCCATACTGGTTTCGCCTGTCTCTTAACACTTTTTTTTGGCCTTCTCTACTCTGGAGATTTTCTAGATACGGAAAATTTGACATAATTCATACACATGTTTCAGGACATGATTACATCTTATTTGCAGGAGTTCTCTCAAAAATGCAACAATCAAATCATATTCACACAACCCACTGCCCTTGGACAGACTCTTCTTTTCGCCCGTGGTATCTTCGTCCTTTTTTATTTCTTAATAACCTTATTTTAAACAAAATAGCCTTTGCTTTTGTTGACAGGATAATTGCTATAACCCCCTGGGAACTATCAATTCTGAAAAAATACTCTGATGAGAAAAAGCTGAGAGTGATTCCTAATGGAATGGATAAGATTCTTTACAAAAAAATAAAAAATAATAAGTTCAAGAAAAAACATAAAATAAAAGAGAAAAACATGATTCTATTTTTTGGAAGATTAAACCCTACAAAAGGCCCAGAAAAACTTGCACAAGCTGCAGTTAATATGATAAACTCAGGAAAAGCAAAAGACATTGCATTTGTATGGGTTGGCCCTGATGAAGGCAAACTTGAAGAAGTTAAAAAGATTATTAAACCCTACAAAAATCTTTATTATTTTCCTTCAATACGAGACAAAAAGCTTATTGCAGAGATGTATCAGGCAGCAGACATTTTTGTGCTACCTAGTTACAGAGAGGGTCTTCCTCTGACTTTATTTGAAGCAATGGCTTCAGGTTTACCCATTATTGCCTCTCCTGTAAATGGAGTTCCTTTTGAGATGAAACAAGGAGAAAATGGATTTTTTGCAAATTACGGAGATTTAAAAGCAATTGAAACTCAAATTCTTAAACTGTTAAATAATAAAAAATTAGCTAAAAAAATCTCTCAAAATAACATGAAAAAAGCAAAATCATATGACTGGGATGCAATCTCTTCAATGTACTTAATCCAGTATAATGAACTTTTGAACAATAATTAAACATATAAAGGGCTTTTTCTCCTTTAAAAAAATGAAAATAACGAAAATTTTAATTTTCGAACTTCCATTTTTCAAAGAACAGAGCAAAAAATGAAAATAACATTAATTTCAACATCAACATTTCCTTCAGACCAGGGAATAAGAACAATCTCTTCTGTACTGAAAAAAGCAGGGCATAGAGTAAACTTAGTTTTTATGACTCTTAGTGAAGATTATTCCAGAAATTATACTCTCTCTGAATTAAATCAATTAGCAAGAATAGCAAAAGGTAGCTCCCTTATCGGTGTAAGCTCTTTTGCATCTACCTCTAAAAGAGCAGATAGAATCCTCTTATTTTTAAAAAACAAGCTTAAAGTTCCTGTAATTCATGGAGGGGTTCACGCAACAATCTCTCCAGATAAGTGCATAGAAAATGCTGATATTGTCTGTGTTGGAGAAGGAGAAGGAGCAATCCTTGATCTAGTTAATTCTCTGGAAAATCACAAATCAATAGATAAGATAAAAAATCTCTGGATAAAAAAATCAAATACAGAAATTATAAAGAATCCAGTAAGAGATCTTATTGATGATATTGATTCTTTGCCTTTTCCTGATTTTGATACAGAGAGCCACTTTGTTCTTGAAAAAGGAAAAATAAGGAGATTTGAAGAAAAAGATTTAGCAGGACAGATATTCTTTTTAACAGGAAGAGGATGCCCTTATGGTTGTGATTACTGCTCCAATAGATTTTTCAATGATTTGTATGAGGGTAAAAGGAAAAAAATACTAAGATGGCACTCTCCTGAGTATATTATTAAGGGCATATTATACATGAAAACAAAATTTCCAAACTTAGGATACTTTGATATTAGAGATGATACCTTTTCTCTTCGTCCTCTTGCTGATATTAAAAAATTCTGCGATTTATACACAGAAAAAGTAAATATGAGGTTTAAGTGCCTAGCTGACCCACATACTGTCTCTGATGATAAAATAAATCTTTTAGTTAACGCAGGATGCACTGATATTATTGTAGGAATCCAGGGTTCAGAAAGAACTAATTTAGAAGTTTATCACAGAAACCAGAGAGATGAAGATGTTCTAAAATGTGCGAAAATTCTCAATAAATACAAGTCTAAACTCGCAGTAATGTACGATGTAATCACATGTAATCCTTATGAAACTCCTGCAGATATTGTTAACTTAATGCGCCTTCTTCAAAAACTTCCTAAACCATACTATCTTTCTGTGAATAATCTTGTTTTTTTCACAGGTTCAAAATTATACCAGAGAGCAAAACAAGATAACATAATAAAAGATGAAAAAGATTCTGCCTCCCAATTAAACTACTGGGACAGAAGCAAGCATATTCTTTTAAAAGGCAGGAATATCTATCTTAATCTTATTTTTAATTTAATGAGAGGTCCTGTAACTGATTTTAGATTTGGAATTATGCCTAACTTTTTTCTAAACTTCTTGCTTCAGTCAGAGAGAGTAAAGAAATACTCAAAAAACCAGTTTCTTCCTAAACTTGCTACACAAATCCTATATGTTTTTGATGTAATTAGAGAGAGAATTTTAAAACCTGCTTATCGTTCTCTTCCAGTCTCATTTAAAATCTGGTATGATAAAATCAGATATCATGTTTAATCAAGGCGTTTATTCTTCAAGTGCTCTTTTCACATCTTCGATATCTGCCTCACTTAATTCTTCTTCTCCCTGCATAACTCTCATTAGTCTTCTCAAACCCTCATGCAATCTTTTTTCACCAGGAGATGCATCTCTAGGTATTGGAGGAGGTTCTCCTCTTACATATGCTTCACATCCTCTAATTCTTTCATAAACAAATCTTGCAATCTTATCAAATCCTGAGTGTCTTAGTTCATCTTCAGCTCTTTTTAATACAGGAATTACTACTGAGGTTACTTGGTTAACCGGAGGATTGTCCCTCCAAATTCTTGTTACTGCAAGTCCAATGGTTCTTGCATTTACATAATGGGCCCAGTCTTCATCTCTTTTTTTGAAGGATAATACTCTTCCTAAATCCTCACAATACTTCTCAACACTTCTTAAAGGATGATAGATGCCCAGCATAAATAATTAAATTAAAGGAAGTATAAATATTTATCTCATTATTTAGCTTTTTTTAAAATACTCACTTTCATCTTTTAATCCTGCCCAGTAAAATCCAGCTTTTCTTAATTGGCATGCAAGACAAAACCCACACTGCTTCCCTTTAATAGGAGCATAACAAGAAAAAGTTTTGGATAAATCAATTCCTACTCTTTTTCCAAGCAGAATTATATCCTCTTTATCCATTTTAATGAGTGGTGCTTTGATCTCAAATTTCCCCTCACTTGAAATTCTGCTTAATTTATTCATTTCTCTAACAAATCTATTTGTAGTATCAGGATAGCTTTCTTTTCCTTCATTTTTAAATCCAACAAAAATATCATACCTCTCTCTTTTCTTGCTTTTTATAAACAAACTCTCAGCTAAGCTCAAAGCATAGATTAAAAAAACAGAATTTCTGCACGGAACATAAAACTTCTTGCTTTCTTTCTCAGTATTTTTTAAATCCTTTTTCTTAATTTTTTTTATTTTTCCGCTTTTATTAATAAGAGAATCTGAAATTTTTCCTAATTCCTCAAGTCTGATTTCTTTAAATTCTATTCCTAATTCTTTGGCAATTCTTTTACTTGCTACTCTTTCTTGTTCTAAACTCTTCTGAGAGTAATTAAAAAATAAAACAATCACTCTTTTGTAATTTAGTTTCTTTTTAACATAGTAAGCAGTTACACTCGAGTCTACTCCTCCTGAACAAACTACAATAGCATTTTTTGTTTTTTCCATGTAGAATTCACTTTAATAAACTTTATAAATTTCCCTTTTCACCTGTTTTTATGAGAAAACAAGCCAAAGATTTAGTTAAAGGAGATAGTGTAAACCTAGCTGGAAGAGACTTTAAAATAACTGATATTGAAATTTCTGATATAGGTAAACACGGAAAAAGAAAAGTAAGAATCGTGGCTTTATCTTCTTCTGGGGAAAAGATAGTGATAATCCGTCCCGAAGATTATCCTTTTGAAACAGAATAATCTCACAATAAACAAAAAATGATAAGTATAATCATCACCTCTTATAAAGAGCCAAATGCAACTTTAAGAGCCGTAAATACATTTCTCAAGCAATTTAGTAAGAACGATACTAATTTTAGGATTATTGTTTGTGACCCTTTTCCTGAAGTTAAAGATTTTCTAAGAAAAAATTTAAAAGATAAGAGAGTCGGCTTTTTTCTTGACCCTGGAGAAGGGAAAAGTTATGCATTGAACCTTTTAATTGACAAACTCTACTCAAATAATAAGAGGGATGTTCTCATATTCACAGATGGAGATGTGTTTGTATCTGAAAATGCAGTAAGTGAGATACTAAAACAGTTTGAAGATACAGAAATAGGAGCAGTAACAGGAAAGCCAGTCTCGCTTGATAACAGAAACACAAAATACGGAACCTGGTCTCACTTTTTATTTTCAGGAATAGATAGAGTACGAAAAAAACTCTCTAGACAAAAAAACTTCTTTGAGTGTTCAGGATACTTATTTGCAATTAGAAATGGGGTCATAAGAGAATTTCCTCTTGACACCTCAGAAGACTCGATTATCCCACACTTATTCTGGAAAAAAGGATTTAAAATAGGATATGCAGACAAAGCAGAAGTTTATGTAAAAAATCCAGATAATTGGAAAGACTGGCACACTCAGAAAATCCGAAATATTAAAGGGCATGAAAATTTAAACAAAATAGCTCCAGACCTTCCAAGAACAAAATCTTTTTGGAATGAAGCAAAACACGCTTTTCATATATTTAGATTTTCAAAATCTTTTAAAGAGTTTTTTTATGTCCTTCAGTTATACTTTGCAAGAACCTACATCTACCAAAAAGCATTTAAAGATTTAAAAAAACAAGAGGTTTATTCAGATGGATGGAGAGAACAGGAAACTCCTTCAACAAAGACTCTGGATTAAATATTTAAACTCTTGACAGCTTAAATTAAAATGACAACAAGAACTCAAACACGAGAAAAACCAGGTGCATTAGTAGCATGGGTTGCGCATATCTGTGAAGTTGGTACTCAAGAACTAACCCCTATTCAGGCTGTAGGTCAAATAAATTTCACTCATCCCACAAAAGGCCCTATTTTAGCAAGTCCAGAGGGCATTATGGTTAGAGGGGTATTTAGAAAAGAGGTTGGAACAGCCAGTGAAATTTACCTTGCATTTAAAGCAGGATATGAAGGAGAAGCATCTTGCCCAAATTCTCAACAACCTTACTTTGATGAAGGAAAGAGAAGAAGAGAACTTCTTTAAAACTAAGCTCTTCTTTGTTTAAATTTTTTAAGCTCTTTTTTTAATTCTTCTAAAGAACTCAAGATTTTCATACTTCCAATAAGAATAGAACTAAGATACTCAATAGAATCAGCAATTGACTCATCAGTTTTTATTCCAAGAGTAGGAATTCCTTTTGCATATGCATATCCAAGTTCCCATGCAGTACCTGCTCCAACATGAAGTCCATTTAAGTCAGCGATTATTATATCACATTCTCTAAATCCTGATTTTATATCTCCATTAAACACTTTCTGAACATCTTTTATTCCTCTGGCTAAACCAACATCTCTATGAGGAAGAAATGTTTCAAAACCACTCTCTTTACAAACTTTATCCACCTCCTCAAGAAACTCTCTTTCATCCTCAGTGCATAACTTGCCAGCAATATAAGCTTTCATTTTACTCCTGATTTAATAAAACTTATATACCTCCTATTATAAACCTTACTATCCAAAAAATGAAGATTTTAATAATAAAACTCGGAGCGCTCGGAGATGTAATAAGAACCATTCCAGTAGTAAGAGCTATAAAAAACAAGTATCCTGATTCTGAAGTACACTGGGTTACTAAGTCTTCTTCAAAAGAAATTCTTGAAAATCTTTCTTTCCTTCATAAGATTCATCTTCCTACTGGGCAAATAACTGATGCATTTGATATTTTATATAATTTTGATACAGATAAAGAAGCTATCAAGTTAGCTTCTAAAATACCTGCTCAAAAAAAATATGGTTTTTATGATAAAGAAGGGTATGTGGGTGCGTTTAATCTTCCAGCAGAATATTATCTTAATACCTTATTTGATGATGAATTGAAAAAAGCAAACAAAAAAACTTACCAGCAGATGATGTTTGAAACAGCAGAATTTCCTTATGAAAAACTCCCCTATTCTCTAGTCTTAACTGATGCTCAAAAAAAATATGCGAGAGATTTTGTGAAAAAAAACAATCTCAACTCACAAAATCTTATTGGGATTCATATTGGCTCTTCTCCAAGATGGCCCTCTAAATCCTGGCACGAATCTAAGATTATCGAATTCATCAAAAAACTCAAGCAAAATAAATATGAACCTCTTATTTTTTCAGGTCCTGATGATTTTGAAAAGCTCAACCACCTAGAAAAAGAACTTCAGAATGAAAAGATTCAGGTAATAAAACAAGACCCTCTCTGCACTATTTCAGAGTTTGCATCACTTGTTGATTTATGCAGTGCAGTAGTTTGTTCAGACTCTCTTGCTCTTCACATTTCCCTAGCTATGAAAAAGCCAACAATTGGTTTATTTTTTTGCACATCTCCAGATGAGATTGAGTCTTATGGATTGCTTAAAAAAATTGTCTCTCCTAATCTGCCTGAATTTTTTCCTGAAAAAATGGATGAATATAATGAAGACTTAGTAAAGAGCATTACTTCTGATGAAGTCATAACCTCTCTTGAAGAAATTTTCAAAAGCTTATCAAAAGCAAAGTTTATATAAGAGAACTAAATCATTCATTTATGGAAAACTCTGAAAAAGAGATTGAAAATAGAGTTAAAAAAGTCAAGGAAAGGATTTTTTCATGGTTAAAAGATCCTTATAATCTAGTTTTTTTACTAATTCTCTCAGTTGCCCTTATTTTAAGATTATGGATTTTTTCAAAAACCTTTAATCAACCACTCTGGTGGGATGAGGCAGATTATATGTCTGCAGCAAAGAGATGGGGGCTTGGACTTAATATAAGGGACCTATGGTACTATAGAAGGGGATTTCTCTGGCCATTAGTAAGTGCATTTATTTTTAAAATAGGATTTGGAGAAATCGGAGTAAGAATCATTACAGTAATACTCTCCCTCCTTATAGTTGCCCTCACCTACTTTTTAGTTTCTCTTCTTTTTAATAAAAAAATAGCTTTATTCTCAACTCTTGCAGTATCTTTTTCATGGGTATATCTTTTTTTTACAGGAAGAACACTTTCTTCAATTCCTGCAACTGCTGCACTTCTTCTTGCAACTCTGTTCTTTTGGAAAGCCTATGTTTTAAAACAAAATAGGAAATTTCTCTGGTTATGGGGGCTTTTTTTAGGACTTGCTGTACTATTTAGATTTCAATCTGCAATGATGGTAGCCCCTTTTTTGATTTTTATATTTGTTAAAGATAGATTCAAAGCCCTTAAAAACAAAGATTTGTGGGTTGCTGCTTTATGTTTTACACTAGTATTTCTCCCACTCCTCCTTCTTTACACAAAATACTATGGGAATATTGTAACAGACATACTTTACCATTACTTTGATGTAGGAAAAACAGAAGCAACTGGACACTGGTTATGGAAAGGACTTTTTTATTATTTTACAAAACCAGATGGTCTTTTGTATATCTTAAGTCTGCCTTTTTTAATCACTTTTATCTTAGGAGTAATAATCTATTTTTCTGATATGGTTCTTGGATTTGATAAAATCTTCAAAAATAAGAATATCCAGTCAAAGTTATTTGTTTTTCTCTTTATACTCATTCCCTTCTTAGTTTTAGGATACATGAGCGAGTATATTGAGCAGAGATATACAATGTCAACTTTACCTTTTATTTTTGCGCTCACAGCCACTTCATTTCTTTGGGCGGTTGAATTTTTCAAAGATAAAAAAACACAAAAAATTGCACTAGGGGTAGTATTCATCATCTTCACATTTTTCCTTATTTTCAACACTCCTTTCAATCAGTCTAACTTATCAATAGCAAAATCTCTTACTGAATCAAAACTCACTTCTTATCTTGAGGTTAAACAAGCAGGGGTCTGGATTAAAGAAAATTCCAATCCAGAGGATATTGTTCTTACAATGTCTGTACCTCAAAATATTTATTATTCTGAAAGGTCCAGTTACTCTTATAGCACTGGCTCCCTTCAACAAAAATATCAATCTCCAGAAGATTTGGACAAAGATATACAGAAGTATCATCCAAAGTTTTTTGTAGTTTCTGTATTTGAACCCTGGACTCCTCAATGGGCTTATACTTATGGAGAGACCCACACTCAACTAGTAAAACCAGTAAAAGTTTTTGCTCAGGGTGAAAATCCTGTTCTGATAATCTTTGAGTTTACCTACAACAATCAAACCAGCTCTCCTTTATCTCAAACTAGTTCTTCCTATGCTCAAATTTAAGAAGATGACTAACTGTAAAGAAATTAATCTTATTTTTTAATTTAAAATTCTTTTTCAAAACTCTTAATATATCTGAATATCTGGTAATATGTTCTTTAGGAACCTCTGGTTTTCCTACAAACTTTCTGACTTTTCTGGAGATAACATTCTCAGTAGGAATAGAAACAATTAGTTCAAACCTCCTGTTCATTTTTTTAAATTCAGAAACAATTTTTTCAATTTCTCTAGGAGGAATATGCTCAAAAACATCCAACACAAAAATCTTATCAGGTTTTATTTTTCTATAATCCTTAATAAACGTTTTGTTTGGATTAATATCATAACCTTTAATATTAAAATTCTTTAATTTTTTTTCCAACCATCCTCCTCCACATCCAAAATCAAGGATTACATCTTGTTTTTTAATTTTAGCAAGTTTGATAGCTGCAAAAACTTTAGCCCTGAAGTAAGCTCGGGTGATAATATTTTTGCTGAGATAAGTGGATTCTAGTGTATTCTCTTCCATTTTTTAAAAGCAAAACTCTCGCTCACTAAAAACAAGGGGAGTATTTCTTTTAATACATCCGGATTGCTGTTCTTTAAAATAAGCCACCCCCCGTAGAGTATAAGCAGTATAAAAAATAAGATTATTATCTCAATATAATACTTTTTGATAAACTCTTTGATTTTCATTTCCTTTATTTTTTTTAAAACGAACTTTACTTAATAAATCTTGCTCTCACTTCAAACCAAGAAAAGCAATTCCTGCATTAAAATAAGTTTTAAATTTTCTTAGGCTTGTCATATTTTTTAAAGACCTCAAAATTATTTTTGGTCTAAAATAAAACTCTCTATACGCTTTTTTCTGCATTTTTATAAGAGTTTTTTCATCAATTTCACCGTGCTGAAAAATAACATTCCCATAAGCAATATAATCCCTATAACTGTTTGGATAAATCTTCCCTTCTTTTTTTACAATCTTCCAGTATTCAGTATTTGGAAATGGAATTGTAATATGGAATGTGGCAGTATCTAACTCAAGACTCTTTGCAAAATTAATTGTATCCCTCATAGTCCTTTCATTTTCTCCAAGATTTCCAAACATAAACAAACCTCTTGTCTCAATCCCTGCTTCTCTGCACCAATTAACTGCCTGCTTTACTCTATTCAAATCAATTGCTTTTTTCATATTCTTCAGAATCTGTTCATTTCCAGACTCAATTCCAAGGGAGACCATATAACAACCTGCTTTTTTCATTTTTCTTAATAATTCAGGACTCACTTTATCAACTCTAATCCCATTTGCACATCTCCAAGTCATGTCTTTGTTTAATCCTTTTTTTATCATTAAATCGCAAAATCTATCAACTCTATCAGACAAGAAAGTAAAATTATCATCTACAAAATCCCAGTCCCTTACTCCTCTCCTCCTTAACTCTTCAACTTCTTTAATCATATTCTCAGGGCTTCTATACCTAAACATCTTTCCATGAACTAGATGGTCTGCACAAAAGATACATGCATAAGGACAACCTCTAGAGCTTAAGATATAATCACTAGGATACTGTTTTGCTCCTGCACTAAAATACTTTTCCATAGGAAGAAGTTCTCTAGCAGGAAATAGTAAAGAGTCTAAATCTTTTAACAGTTCTCTTGGAGGATTTTGCACAATTTTTTTGTTTTTCCTATAAACAAGCCCCTTTATGTTTGCAATCGGCTTTTTCTTAACAAACTCCAGCAGAGCCTCCTCCCCCTCCCCTCTGATTAAGTAATCAAAACTCTCAAATTTTTCAAGAGTCTCTTCTGGCATTGAACTTGCATGGATCCCCCCAATAATCACAACAATTCCCTTATCAACCTGTTTCACTATTTTTGCAATTTCATGAGCTTCTTCAATTAAAGAAGTAGTTGCAGTTAGCCCTACCACCTCTGGTTTTTCTTTCTTTATAGCTTCTTTAATTTGTTCATGAGTGAGGTCATATGCATTTGACTCTAAAATCTTCACAGGAATATTGTTTTTTTTAAGCACAGCAGCAATATACGCCAGTCCAAGAGGTGGAAAAATAGGAGTTATTTCTTTATTCTTAGCATAAGCATAAATTCTTCTATAATTTGGCTGTATTAGCAGAACTTTCATTTTATCAAAAGCAGGGTTTTTTTACTAAATTTAGTTTACTTAACTCTGATAAACAAATAATACGAGAGATTATCAAACCTCTAATTAACAAATCCTTATTTCCTTTTATTTGTCTGAATTGTTTTTGCATTTTATTCTTACTCTTTCCTCTTAGAATGTTTTTAGATTATTAGAGAACCATCACACCTAATTTGTGGGAGATTCAGAGTTTTTAAAATATGGGGTAATAAATCAATAATCTCAGCATTTTGTTTTTTCTTGCTCTCTCTGCTTATGAGATAAAATGCCTTTTGAATTTTAGGACTCCACCCATGCATTGCTCTGTGCGTTGAATTATAAAAATTAGGATAAAACACTGTTTTAAACTTTGCCAAAAAAATTAAATCACAGGTTTTTGGGAGGTGGTACTCTTTAAAATCAATTATCTCTCCATTCTTATCCTCCAGAAGCATGTGCCTAATCTTTTCTTCAGAGCTTTTATTATTAAACCAAAATCTTGCTAGAGTAGAACCCATAAAATAAATATAGTCTTTTCCATACTTTAATCCACTCTCATCCAATCTCTTTTTTAGATTATAACTCTTTTCAACATTATCCATCCCATGGTCTGAAAAAATAAGTAAGTCCTTGTCTTTTTTTGATAATACCTCGACTGCATTATCAATCTCTTTTATTTTCTTAATTACCTCTGGGGAGTCAACTCCATACTTATGAGCAAGGTCATCTAAATCTAAAAAGTGCACAAAAACAAATTTTGTTTTCGCATGTTTAGCTAGTTTCATTGCCTTTTTCATACTTTTATCAAAAAAAATCCCTCCTCGTCTATTGACATAATAATTTGGCCAGTCAATAACAGTAAAAGAAATATTATTTTTTTCCAAAACATCAAATAAAGTCGGTATCTTTAAGCATCCTTTCTGAACCCATGCTTTTGTTAAAATACTTTTAAAGTATTTTTTCTCTTTTAATTTCAAAGGAGTGTAAAAAAATCTTTTATTTTTTAATAGATTTAAAAAACTTACAATCCATTTATTTGAAATCTTTTTCTTTGGTTTTTCTTCTTTCTCAAAAATATCAATCACTCCATGTTTATCTGGGTAACACCCTGTAAAAAAAGAAGCGAGTATGCTTGTGAACCCTACAGGAACTTCTAACTCTCCATAGAGTGAGTTTTTTGTCAGCTCTTTAATGTATCGAGTATACTTAACATACTCTGGCTTAAATGCATCTAAAAATAAACATATCATCTTAAATCAACTTCTGACTGTAGTAGAGTCCATATGCTTTTAAAACTCCTTTTCTCAGCCCCTCCCATGAGTGTTCTTTAATCTCAATAACTCCTTTTAAATATTTTTCTGCTTCTTTTGTAAGTGAAGAATCCTCAAGTGCAAACAACAGTAGATAAGCAGGGAAGAAAATCCTAATTCCTACATCTCTCCACGAAAACAGTGCTCTAAAATAACCACTTCTTCTGAAGTATAATAAATTTAGAATGTATTGTGAAGGAAAGGTTATGTTTCCAAGAGGGATATACGAGTTAAAATACACATAAGGGAGTTTTTTGTACAGTTTTTTTACTAACTCTTTTCTGTTTCTAAAGTTTATTTTAAGATTGTTCTTAGCAATATACTTTAAAGTAAAATCAAGGAAGTTTCTTGCTTGCTTCCAAAATTCAAAAACATTCTTTATCTTATCAAACTCCAGATTCATCTTAAATTTTGTTGCAAAATCAACTTTTTTCACCCAATAAGGAAAATCTTTTGAGTAATACCTTCTAAATAACTCATTTCTTCCAGTATATGTAGGAGAATCATCTCCTTTTGCAAGCAACAGTGCTTCTGCACAACCTAAAAATGTTTTGACTGAATGATAAATTGCATACTCTCTTTCATTTTTTTCAAAACTTCCTTTTAATTTTTTTGAGTCCATAGTCATAAGAAGGAAACAGCTTTTATTGAATAGGTGCCTTATTCCTTCTGCTAGGGGAAGTTCTTGTTTTTTTATTTTTATCAGGCTTCTTATGTCTTCTCCATACATAATCTGACTGCTATGCTTTATTTCAAATGCTCTGGTAGTTTTTCTTAATCTTCCAAGTTCTGAATACTTTAAACATCTTAAATCAACATGAAAGAATTTTTCTGCATCATAAGGTTCATCTGAGTGCTCTATAAACTCTCCTCCTCCGCGATTTATTGCTTTTGATGCTTTCACTCCAACCTCCTCTAATCTCTTTTCTGAAATCTTCTTTTTAGTCACTACATAAATGTCTAAATCATTAAATAATCTCCCCTTACAAATACTTGCCTCTCCTTTTCCAACACCCCCAAATAATACTATTGAAATTGGATTTAACTCATTTACAATAACTTTTTTTACTTTTTCTAATTCTCTAGCAATCTCTCTATCAATTTTTTCAGATACCTTGTTATATCTCATCCTTTATCTTTGTTTTTAAGTATTAAAAAGATTGCTATAATAGAGGGAATAACTCCCCCAAGAACAAGTCCTATAAGAGACATAGAAAAAACTTTTACAGCACCCACTCCAAACAATCCAAATAAACTAATCATTGTTGCTTCTCTTGTTCCAAGTCCTGCAATTGTTATTGGAATCTGAGCAATCAGTGTAGACAGCGGAAGAATAGCCATAAAAGGTATAATCCCTAGAGTAATCCCAAGAGACACTCCAATAAAATAAACCATAGTATAATTTGTAATCCAGGTAAGAACAGTAACTAAAAAAACTAAAAACAAGTATCTCTTTTTTGGCATATCTTCATAAAATGAATCAAATGTAATCTTTGCTTCTTCTTTATACTTTTTCGGAACAAATTTTCTGAAAAACAACTTAAGGAATGCTTTGCTTCTTTGTTTTTTAATAAAGATTAAGCTTAGAGCTACAAAAACAACAAAAACAATTATGAGATAACTCATGTCAAAACTAAACTTATCCCTAAACGCAAACCCAAAAACAATTGCCATAGAGAATAAAGCAGCAACATCTATCACTTTTTCTATAACAAAATTACTAATTCCCTTCCCGATATTTTTTGCATATTTTTTCAAATAATCTGCTCTTAAAACAGAACCTACTCTTGAGGGAGTAATAAACCCATAAAGAAAGGTAATCAAGTTTATTCTCAAAGCCTCTTTAAACAAAACTGGGATTTTTTGAAATTTTGCAATTAAAAACCATTTATATGTTTGTAGAATAAAATAAACAAAAAGAAAGAGTACTGAAATTATCAGCCAGATTAATTTAGCTTCTTTTATTGACTCTATAATCTTTGACAAGTCAAGTT
This sequence comes from Candidatus Woesearchaeota archaeon, assembly GCA_964403535.1. Lineage (GTDB taxonomy): Archaea > Nanobdellota > Nanobdellia > Pacearchaeales > GW2011-AR1 > CAYOFN01. The sequence continues at coordinate 316 of CAYOFN010000008.1, read as the reverse complement.
TTAGGATAATGTACACAAAGATAGCAACTCCAATAATTGGAAGAACTTTCTTAAACTTACTCCATACCCCCTTGTTTTTCATAATTCTCTTTAATTTTCTTGCTAATAAAAAGCTTTCTAAAAACTTAATTTGAGATTTTTCATAGTTCTAGTACACTATTGTAGAAAATCACCGATATCTATAAAAACCTCTCATTTTTGCTTTTTTCATGATAGGACTATCCTTAGTAATCCCTAACCATAATGGTGGGGGAGTATTAGAAAAGTCAGTAAGGGAATATTCTAGAATGTTTTCAGAAAAATTTGAGAATTTCGA
>CAYOFN010000007.1:0-33631 GCA_964403535.1 Candidatus Woesearchaeota archaeon | reverse complement strand
CAGAATTCCTCCCAGCATGCGTGGGAGTTTTTGTAAACCCCCAAGATTCAAAAAACAAAAATCTAATTGGGAAGAATATAATTGTTCCATTATTTAATCACAAAGTCAAAGTCAGAGCAGATGAAAAAGTAGATGCAGGTTTTGGAACAGGAGTTGTAATGGTTTGCACTTTTGGAGATAGTACTGATATTGAATGGTGGAAAAAACATAATCTTGAGTTAAAAAAATTACTAAACTCTGATGGGACTTTAAATGAGCTTGGAGGAAAGTATAAAGGCATTACTTTAGTTGAGGCAAGAGGAGAGATTTTAGAGGATTTGAAACAAGAGGGTAGACTAAAAAAACAAGAGCCTTTAGAGCAGACAGTTGGAAGTTGCTGGAGATGTTCAACTCCAGTAGAGTATATTGTTACAAAACAATGGTTTATTAAAACTTTAAAGTATAAGAAAGAATTAATTAAGAGAGGCAGGGAAGTTAAGTGGTATCCTAAATTTATGAGAACTCGTTTTGAGAATTGGACTAATAATCTTGCATGGGACTGGATTATTTCCAGGCAGAGGCATTATGGGGTGCCTATTCCTGTATGGTATTGTGAAGAGTGCAATGAGATAATTTTTGCAGATGAAAAAGAGTTTCCTATAGACCCTCTTGAACATGAGAAAAAATGTCCTAAATGTGGAAAGAGGGCAACTCCTGAGAGTGATATTTTTGATACTTGGATGACTTCTAGTAATTCTCCAGAAGTATCTGCCAGATGGTTAGAGGACCCAAAATTATACAAGAAGATAGCTCCCATGTCTTTGCGTCCTCAGAGTCATGATATTATCAGAACCTGGGCGTTTTATACTATCTTAAAATCACATTTGCTTTTTAATAGAATTCCCTGGAAAGATGTGATGATTGGAACTTATGTTTTGGATTCAAAAGGAAAAGGAATGCATAAAAGCAAAGGAAATGCTGTTTGGGCAGATGAATTAATTGAGAAATATAGTGTAGATGCTTTTAGATATTGGGTTGGCAGTGCAAGTGCAGGCGCAGATCTTTTTTTTAAGGAACAGGAACTTGTTGCAGGGCAGAGATTCTTGACAAAACTCTGGAATGCAAGTAATTTTGTTTTTATGAATTTAAAAGATTTTTCAGGCAAAAAACCTGTAAAATTAGAGGAAATTGATTTTTGGATGCTGCAGAAACTTGAGGATAGTTTAAAAATGATAAAAGAGCAGTATGAAAATTACAATATTGCAGGTGCTAAAAGAATTGCAGAAGAGTTTTTTTGGAGAGATTTTTGCGATAATTATCTTGAAATTGTTAAAAGCAGGATTTATAATTCTAAAGGAAGAGAGAAAGAGTCTGCGCAGTATGTTTTGTATCAGTCACTTTTAGCAATATTAAAAATGTGGGCTCCTCTCTGCTGTTTTATGACAGAAGAATTATATCATACTTATTTTTCATTTAGAGAGAAAGATAAAAGCATTCACTTGAGTTCCTGGCCTGAGTTAAAAATTAAGAAGGAAAAAAAGAATAAAGAGGCAGGAGAGATATTTATTGAAACTCTTGGAAAAGTTAGGCAGGAAAAAACAAAAGCTCAGAAATCTATGAAATCTGAGATAGTTTTAAGTTTAGAGAAGGAAAAATTAAAGAAACTTGAAGGAATGCTTGATGATTTAAAAGCTGTTACTGGGGCAAGGGAGATTAAGCAGGGGACTTTTCAGGTTGAGTTTGTGTAAATAAAGTTGAGGTATTATTTCTTTTTCGCAGGCTTCTTATGCTAAGATAAGTGTTTGAGTGTTCTCTTTTATGGTGTGTGTCTGCCTGAAAATAATTAACTCCTCCGGGTGATTTTTTAAGATGAATAGTAAAATCACCTAATCCTCTTAATTTTAAAGGCTCTCTTATTCTCATTTCAAATTCTTCAATTGCTGATTCTACTGGAAGTCTTGAAACATAAACTAATCTTGCCAGACTGCTGAAAGTTCCAGAACTTGGAGCAGGAAGTTTTGCTACATAAATCCATTTTCCTTTTCCATATTCTCCTTCAAGTTTTAGTATCTTTCTTATTTTTTCAGGAAATAGATGGAGATTTTCTGTTCCTTTAAAGCATAAAATTGCATCGAGTGCAGCTCTGCATCTATTACAGCTTAATGCATGCTCTCTATGTTCTTTGTATTTTTTATTAACTTCATTTAGGTGTTGAAGTGTTTCAGTATCATTGTTTGGGGCAATTACTGCAAAATCTTCAAGAACATGCATGCAGGCTGGTGTTTTTGTATGTTCGTCTATTGCTTTATCTCTTTCTGTTCTTCTTAAGAATGCAATAAATCTTTCTGTCTCAGCTATTTCTCTTGCCAATCTATCATCATATTTTGAAAGCATGTTTATTTTTGATTATTTTTAAATTTATTTTAAGATTTAAATTTTTATAATTCAAAAGCATCAAGTAAGTGACTGAACTCTGTTCCTTGAAGATATTCTACTTCTTTTGGTGGAAGAGAGTAGCCTATTCCATTTATTCTTTTTCTTACTTTTATATCTGTAATCTCAGTTCTATCAGGAAGATTTCTTCTTGTGAGAGAGTGAGAACTCCAGTATCTATTTCCTTCATTGCCTTTTCTTTCTTTTCTTGAAAAGGGGGTTAGATTTAATGGAGCTCTTAGTATTTCTTCTAGAACTCTTATTGTATCTAGAATTTTATGAAAAGATACTAGTTCAATACGAGTCATATGTTCTGTTGATGTTCTTGTTTGAGGAACATTAAGCTCTGTTACATATAGCCTATAACTTTTTGCTATTCCCAAATTTTCTACTACTTTTTGAGCATCAGGAGTTAGTATTTGTGGATTTCTTTTTGCATATCCCATAAAAAACTTATGAGCTTCTTGTGCAGTTTCCTCATGATCTAAAAATAATCTTCTAAAAGGTCTTTCCAGAACACTTGCTACATTTAAAGGCATCCTTCTTCCAGTTCCAGTGTAATTTGTTTCCTGAGCTCTTGCTATTCTAAGTATCTCTCCAATCACTTCTTCTGGTGTGTGGCTATTTGATTTAGGTGCCATATTTTATAAATAAATTTATTTAATGTCTAAAAATACTAATTTTTTTAGAAGTAATATACTTTCATTTTCTTTGGTTTTTAAACCTTTGCCTGAACTTTTTCCACTTATCTTTTGTTTCTTTAATCAGAATCTTCAGATACTTGTCGCTTATTAAACCTAATCCAAGAATTAGAAAAATCCAACCAGGAAGAATTGGAAGAGCCAGCCCTGTTAGTCCAAGTAAGATGAGAAGAACTCCAAGAATCTTTTTAGTTATTTCCCATATCTGATGTTTTCTTATCTTAAAGATAACTTTTCCTCTTTTTTTCATTTAGAGAGTAAGATAAAGGATTTTAAAAGTCTTGTCTTTTTAGTGTTAGAATTTTGCTTAATATTTATAAACATGCTTTTTCTTAATGAGTTATGGAAGACAGAGAGAGAATTGAATTAGAGAATAAGCTTGAAGAATTAGAGAGTCAGAGAGCTAGGCATACAGAACTGATAACTGTTTATGTGCCTGCAGGTTATGATTTGAATAATGTTTCTAAGCAGCTTGAACAAGAGAAATCAACTGCAAGCAATATCAAGTCAAAAACAACTCAGAAAAATGTTATTGATGCTTTAGAGATGATAGTCAGACAGTTAAAATTAATTAAAAAGAGACCTAAGAATGGATTGGCTATTTTTGCAGGCAATGTTGCTGCTTCAGAAGGGCAGAAGGATTTAAGAATATGGGTTATTGAACCACCTGAAGAAATAGGTGTTAGACTGTACAGATGTGACCAGACTTTTGTTTTAGATCCTTTAAAAGAATTATTAGAAGTTAAGGAAGTTTATGGTTTGTTTGTAATTGAAAGAAAAGAAGCTGCGATTGGATTATTAGAGGGAAAGAGGATAAAGGTTCTTCAAAAACTAACTTCAGGTGTTCCTGGAAAAATCAGGGCAGGTGGACAGTCTTCACAAAGATTTCATAGAATTACTGAGGGACTTGCTAAAGATTTTTTCAGGAGATGCGCACTTTCTTTAAAAGAGCATTTTTTTGACTTAAAAAATTTAAAAGGAATATTAGTAGGCGGGCCGATTCCAACTAAAGACGAATTTTTAAGAGATGGACAGTTGGTCACTGCTTTGAAAGATAAGGTTATTGCTGTTAAGGATATTGGGTATGCTGATGAACATGGGTTGGAATTGCTTGTTCAGGAAAGCAAGGATGTTCTTGCTGAGCAGGAGATAACTAAAGAAAAGAAATTATTAGAAACTCTTTTTAATAAGCTTGGAAAAGAAAAAGAGAAGACTGCTTATGGAGAAGAAAGAACTAAGAAAGCCTTGGATTTAGGGGCAGTTGATGTTCTTTATCTTTCTAAGAAACTTGATAAGAACACAATTAAGGAGTTTGAGAGAATGGCTGATAAGACTGGTTCAAGTATTGTTTTTATTTCAGATGAGACAAGCGAAGGTGGGCAGTTTTTGAATCTCTCAGGCATTGCTGCGATTTTAAGATTTCAAATTGAGTAAAGAAAAAAATGGAATTTACAACAGAAACTCAGAAAGAGGTGGACGAAGCAGAAGAGATTAAGAATATAAAAAAGATTGAGGCTGCATTGTTTATCTCTGCGAGATGGGTACCTTTGCAGGAGTTAGTGACTTGGACTGATTTAAATCCTCTTTCTTTAAGAGAACTTCTTGACAAACTAATAGATAGATATAATCAGGATTATTCTGCTATAGAAATTTTAAAGCAGGATGATAAATGGAAGATGGATGTAAGACCAGAGTATAGAAAGATTATGAATAAGATTGCAACAGGAAGTTCTGAGTTTTCAAGAGCAGAACAGGAGACTCTTGCAGTTATTGCTTACAAACAACCGATGAAACAGAGTGTTATTGTAAAGATTCGTGGAAATAAAGCTTATGACCATATTAAGAAGTTCAGAGAAGCAGGATTGTTGCATGCTAAGAGAATGGGGCATACATGGGAGTTGAGCCTTAGCAATGACTTTTATGATTATTTTAATGTAGAGAAAAAGAAGTCTGAAGAAGTGAAAGAAGAAGAAAAGTTAGAGAGTAACTAACCTTTTGGCTGGACTGAAGAATAATAATCCTTAAATATCATGAATTTTAAGTAAGAAAATGCAATTCCTTTCAATAATCTACCTAGTATATATGTTCATAGCATTGTATATGTTTTTCTTTTTTATAATACTTTATTTAAAGAATAGAAAAGAATTATTTGAGTATCCAATTGCTAAGAAGAAGTATAGTATCTCTGTTTTAACTCCTGCTTATAATGAGGAAGAGAGTGTTGAGGGTACAATAAATGCAGTACTTGGTTCAAATTATCCTATAAAAGAGATGATTATTATTAATGATTGTTCTAATGATCAGACTCCTGAGATTGTTAGAAGATTAATGAAAAAATACAAAAATTTGAGATTAATAAACAACTCCAGTAATCTAGGAAAAGCAGGGAGTTTAAATAGAGGAATAAAAGAGGCAAGAGGAGAGCTGATTGCGATTATTGATTCTGATTCTTATCCTGACAAAGATTCTATAAAAAAGATGGTTGGATTTTTTGATTATTCTAATACTGGGGCAGTTACTTGTGCTATTTTAGTAAGAGAGAAAAACACTTTTATTAGAAAACTTCAGAGTTTTGAATACTCAATTATTGCTTGGACAAGAAAGCTTTTGAGTTATGTTGATGGGGTTTATGCTACTCCTGGGCCTCTTTCTATTTACAGGAGAAAATTTCTTCTTGATGTTAAGGGGTTTGATACTAATAATCTGACAGAGGATATAGAGATTACCTGGAGAGTGGTTTATAATGGTTATAAAGCGCATATGTGCCTTCCTGCAAAAGTTTACAGTATTGCTCCAAGTAAGATTAGTATTTGGTTTAAGCAGAGAATGAGATGGAACATTGGAGGTTTGCAGTGCATAAATAAATATAAGAAGTTTTTTTTAAAAAAGGGAATGCTTGGATTTTTTATTCTTCCTTTTTTTACTCTTTCTTTGTGTATAGGATTAGTAGGATTAGGGGTTTTTGCTTATACTTTTATTAGAAGCATTCTTCAGATTTTTTTCTTTGCTGAGTATACTTCTATTGCAGGCACACAGTTGTTGTATATGCAGGATTTGTATGTGACTCCAACTGTACTTAATTTTTTTGGGATTGTTTTGTTTCTCCTGGGATTGTTTTTTACTTTTGTTGGTTTAGGGATAATTGGAGATACTAAAGGAGGTATTAAAAATATTTTTAATGTACTTTTTTATATAATTGTCTACCTTACTCTATATCCATTTATTATGTTTTTCTCTATAATAAAGGTTATAAAGCATAAGATACTTGGAAAGAAATTAGGATGGGGGACAAAATAACTTAAACTGATAAAATGTTAACATCACAAAAACATGTTTTTTGGAATGCTTTGCTCTTAACTTTATTTGTATTTGCAGCAGGTATGTTTATGGGGTTTATGATTGAGAACTGGAGAACTGGAGAGATAGCTAGTTTATCTCAGGAGTCAGAACTTCAATTGCTGGATGTTCGGGTGCAGAATGATGTATTCTCTCTTTCACAATTAAACTGTGAGAGGGCAGTAGAAGAAAATATTCTTTTTGGTGATAGAATTTATGAGGAATCTAGTCTTTTAACTAAGTATGATGAAGCTTCGAGAATTTCAGAATCTATTAAACTTCAGCATAGAAAATATGATTTATTAAGAGCTTTATTTTGGGTAAACTCTATTAAACTCAGGGAAAAATGCAGTGCGAGCTTTCATAATGTTGTGTATATTTATGATTATAATAACCCAAGATTAGATGTTCGAGCTAAACAGTCTGTTTTTGGAAACCTTCTTGGAGAGTTAAAACAAAAACAAGGAAACAAGATAATGCTTATTCCATTTGCAGGAGATAATGAATTATCCTCAATTTCTACTTTGATGTCTCTTTATAATGTAAGTGAAGAAGAATTGCCTGTTGTTTTAATTGACGAAAAGATAAAAATAAGAGAGATGGAGAGTTTAGCACAGCTTGAGGGTTATTTAGTGTAGTATATTTTTCACCACAGAAATGAATAAAAACTGACTTTTCTTTTTTTCTTAATGGAAGTGTGTGAGAGATGCGGTAAATCAGAAGAAGAAGTTAGATTATACGGGGGGATATACTTAAATGAGGCTATCAAGGTTTGTGAGAGATGTTCTTTAATTGATAGTATTATTTTATTAAAAACTCCAAATACTGCACAACTTAGAGAGTCTGAAAAGAGTTATTCTGTTAATCAGAGGTTGAAAATCCTTTCAGGTTTAGCTGAAAAAAAGAGCAGAGATGACTCTATTTATGAAGAGTTGAAGAGGCTTAATAGAAAGCCAGAATTAGAAAAGCCAGAACCCAAAATCGCTAAACTTGTGGATAATTTTCATTGGCGTGTGCAGAGTGCAAGAAGAATGAAAAAAATAAGCATTAGACAGCTTGCAGAGTTTATTGGAGAGAGCGAGAGTGCGATAAAACTTCTTGAGGCAGGAAGAGTTCCTGAGAATTCTGATAAATTAATAAGGAAATTAGAACAATTTTTCCAGATAGTTTTATTTAAAAAACCCCTTCCTGTTAAAGAGAAAAGATTTCCTATTTTTCAGCCCTTGAGTGAGGAGGTGGGCAGAGAGTCTGAGAGTGAAGATGAGAAGGAGAATAACTTTAAAAAATCTGAAGAAGGAATTATTGAAATTCCAGAGGAGGTTTTTGAGAATAGAAAAGAAGAAAAACAAGAGGAAGAAGAGGGTGAAATGAAAAATGCTCCAACAAGAATACTGACATTCAGACCTGAAGCAGTAAAAAGTCTTACTATTTCTGATTTAAACAAGATAAAAAAGCAAAAAGAAGAACATGGGATTGTGGAAAAGTCTGTTGCAGAACTAAGAAAAGAGAGACAAGAGGAAATAAGGAAAAAAATTCAGTCTCTTGATGCTGGAAGGAGAAAAATTAAACCTATGCAGGCAAAAGATTACTCTAAAGAAACCCCAACTATTGCTGAGCTATTAGAGAAGAAAAATAAAGAAAAAAAGGATAAGTTGATTGGCGGCGAGATAGAGATTGGAGAGTAGTTCTTAATTTAAGGAGAGTTGTTTGATAAATAGATTCTTGTTAAATCCAAGCGCATACTCTTTTTGATTTCTTGAGTTCAAAAGGTTTAAAAATGCACTTTTTCTAAACTAGATATGGAGATAAAGATTCTTAAAGACGAGAAAAATGAACTTGAAATAAACCTAGATAATCAGACTATTGCTGAACTTTTAAGAGTTTATTTAAATGAGGAATCAGGTGTTGACTTAGCTGTATGGAAGAGAGAGCATCCTAGTAAACCTATTATCTTTCTGATTAAAACTTCAGGAAAATCCCCTAAAAAAGCACTGCAAGATGTTATTTCTAAAATAGAAAAAGAAACTTCTGGGATTTTGAGTGAGTTCAAGAAAGCAAAATAATTATTTTTCAAACCTGCTTATTTTTGTGAGTTTATCAAATGGAAAAGGGCGTTTGTTTGTTACAAATGTTAAGTATCTTATAAATATGTAAACTTCAGAGTTCCAGTATTCTGAAAATTCAGCAATCTCTTTGTTTCTTTTGGCTGTGAAAAGAACAATAAACCAATTAATAATTGCTAAGATGTAGATTAGAGATTTCCACACGGAGAGGATTAGTCCAGTTATAATAAAGACTAGAAGTCTCATGAAGATTTCGCTTCTCTCACTTGTTCTTTTTGCCATATTCTTATACATTTTTAGCATTTATAAATTTAGTTATGCTTTTAAGTTTGTTATTAACTTCAATGAGTTAAGATAGAGTTTATACACAGATATTATTTTTGTAAGTGAGATATAATGAATTTTCTTTAAATTAATGATTTCTGATTTTTATAAAGGTTTAATTGGAGGGTATTCTCACTAGAAATCCGAGTTTAAGTAGCTTTCTTAGTATACAAATTCTTAAATATATTCTCTTGCTTATTTTTAGATGCCTATTGAGATAAAGTCATCTAGAAAGATTTCTGCGGGGGATTATGATTTAAACAAATGGTTATTTGGAGGATTTGACAAAGACATTATCACAACACTCTATGGGCCGGGTGGGAGTGGAAAGACTAATTTTTGTATGATGGTTGCAGTATCTCAGGCAAAAAAAGGGAAAAAAGTTATTTTTATTGATACAGAAGGGGGTTTTTCTGTAGAGAGAGTTAAGCAGTTGGGCGGAGGAGGGTATGAGGAGATTCTTAAAAATATTTTGCTTTTAAAACCAACTAATTTTGTAGAACAGGAAGAGTCTTTTGATAGTTTGTTAAAAGAAATTAAGAAAAATGAGATTGGTTTAATTGTTGTTGATGGTATTGCTATGCTTTATAGATTAGAACTAGCTGAAGCGAGAAAAAAAAGCAGGGAAGAGATTAGTCAGATAAATTCTGCACTTGCAAGGCAATTGAGAATTTTGGCTGAAATTTCAAGGAAAAAAGATATTCCAGTTATTGTTACAAATCAGGTTTATTCTGAGTTTCTTTCTGATGAAGAATTTAGAGCAGGAAAAGAGCAGGTAATGAAAATGGTTGGAGGAGATTTATTAAAGTATTGGAGCAAGTGTTTGATTGAATTAAAGCATGATAATGGCAAGAGAACAGCTTTTTTAAGAAAACATCGCTCGCTTAGAGAAAAAGAGTTTAGTTTTGAGATAATTGATAGTGGAATTAGAAAAAAAGGGTGGATTTAGAGTATAAAAACATTATTTATGTATATTATTTAATACAATAATCTTTTTAAATATAGTTTGATTGGGTAAGAGATGGCAGAGGACTTGTATAATCTTACAGCATCTGGTGTGACACCTAATGAAGTAGTTCGGTCTTTACAAAGACAGCAAGAGGATTTAACAAGGAAGTTTAGAGGCAGAAATGTTTCTGAAGGGGTTGCAGTAGTTGAAGGACATTATACAGGAAGATTTACATTACAAGGAAGATGTAACCGAGCAGCATGCACAACAGCATTTACAGTTCAAAGTGATGTTGGATTTGATGCTGTTGATGAAGAAGCAGCAGAAAGGATTGGAGGTAGAGACCTTTTAACATCTTATGATAAGACTTACTCTGCTGAGCAAGGATTAAAACTAACAGCAGCACAAAAAAGAGCATTAAAACCAAGAGATACAGGAGCATGGGGAGGGGAAGAGAGAGAATACTCCCGAATACTGCCACCTGGTGGACCTTTTAGTGGATTTCAGCAGGGATTAGGACTTTAATTCTAAAACTCAAGTTTTTTAAATCCAGGAAACTGGTGTTATTTGAGGTGAGGTATTCAGAGTCACCTTAGAATTCTGATATAAAAATAAATCAAATAAAATGACTTTAGAATTAGAATTTCCAGAACAATCTGTTCAAGAAGCAAGGGGCATTGTTGAAAAACTTAGAAGAAGAACTTCTTCAAGACTTGAGTTAGCTGCAAAAATTTATGATGGGAATTTTTTAGATATTGGATATGGTTATGATGAAATAATAAAAACAGGAACTCCTGGAAGGTATCTTCATGAGATGAGCAAAAACACAGATTGTTTTACAATGGCAGGAAGTGTTGTTTATTTAGTTGCAAGAGAAGCAAGACTTGAACCTCAGATCTGGGCAGCTATAGGTATGAAAGATGTAAAAGAAGGAGAGGAAGTAGGAGATAAAGCTCCTGTTACTCATACTTTTGTTACATGTGTTACTGGGACTCGTGCAGGGAAAAAACTTCTGCAGATAGTTGACCCTTTTATGGGACAGTTTGGTTCAGCTAAATTTGATAGAAAGAGGCATGTTATTGAGATTTATAATAAAAAAAATAGGGTGATAACTTATAGGCATTATGGACTTCTTGAACAAATGTCTGAACAAGAGTATTTGAAAAGATTAGAACAAAGCAGAGGTACTGGGGGAGGAAGAATTGCTCTTGCAACAACAAAAGGAGTTTATACTTTAAGAGGCAATAGGGTTCTTATTACTTTTTTTCCACAAGCAGAAGAATTAAAGTCTTCTGTATCTCTTTCTGTTGCTAGTCTTGAAAAAAGAGATTCTAGTAAGAATCTTGTTTTTGATTTAATTACTCCTGTTTCTGATGATGGAAAATTTGATTTTAATTCAGGCAGACTTGAAATGTATTTTACTTCAGCTTTAGGATGGGATACACATGAAAATCCTCAAATTCCTTTAGGTTTTCCTGCTTCAGATGCACTTAAACTATGGAGAATATGGGGTGCAGTTGCAAGTGCAGCAGGAAGAAGATCTTCTATAACAAGAATGAATGCACATAGGCTTGAGTATATGATGCGAGGAGCAGGTTTTGATGATGCTTTTGAAGTAAGAAAAGGTTCAGAAGCAGAGGAGGTAATTAGAAGAAATCATTTAAAACAAGAGATTGTTCAGGTTCAAAAATCTCAGGAAAAATCTGTTGGAGAGTTTGTTGGAAAGTGCAAAGAAGATGAATTAACTTATATGTCATTATTAAGAACTGCTCATGTAGTTAAAGCAAGTGATAGAGTACGTTCTCTAGAAAATCCTTTTGGGTTTGTTTTTTCAGATGAAGAACGCCTCAATCTTTTAAGACAAGAATTTAGAAATTATCAGAGGCTTACTGCTCATCATTTTAGAAGAGTGATAGATGAGATGGCTGTTAGGATAGGACTTGCAAAAGGTAGTGTATATCATTCAGAGAGAGTATACCGGAGAGATTTTGAGAGGGAGATGAAAGATGCAGAACCTTTTCTTACTCTTGGAGGATTACATCACTTTAGATTTCCATTAGCTTTTAATTTAATAGCAGATGCTGAATTATTTAGGAGAGCAAAGGGTTTGTATGGTGCAGATGTTCATAAATTAGAAGAAGGAGTAACTAATTATGATTTAGGAAGAGCTACTCAGGCAAGATTATTTAACTGGCTTGTTTTTGCTTGTACAAAAAAAGAAGCATTATGGTTGGCTTCATTTAAAAAAGGACTGACGAGATTATTAGATACAACTAATCATTAAACTTTTTCTTCCTGCTTACTAGTTTGTTCGTTATTTGCTTCTCTTTTTTCTTTTGCTCTTTCGCGCCACTCTTTATTTGTTTCACAATTTGGATTAAAGCAGAATATCCAGGGACGCTTTCCTTTTTTTAGAGACATTAGCAGTGGAAAGGAACATTTTTCACAGAGCTTGCCTGTTTTTTTTATCAGAGAGCCTGGAGGGAGAGAGAAAGTAGCTTTGCATTCTGGATAATTTGAACATCCTACAAAACTTCTTTTGAATCTTGGGGAGTATCTTATTAGTAGTTTGCCTTTTTTGCATACTGGGCAATCTCCTATTTGATTGTCAATTTTTTCCTGCGCCCAGAGAGCTTCATTTGCCTGCACTAATTCTTTTCCGATTTTATCTTCATTTTTCTTAAAATCTTTTGATATTTTGATAATTGCTTTTTTTGCAACATCTATTGTTTTTTCTTGTTTTTTAGAGAGTGTTTGTTTGCTTCCCTGCATTGATTGCATCTCTTTTTCTATGTCTCTTGTTAATTTCTCATCAATGATGATTGGGGAGTGCTTTTTGAGAGCTCCTATTAATCTTATTCCTAATTCAGTTGCAATAATTGATTTGTCTTTTATGTAGTTTCTATCATAGAGAGTTTCTAGAATATTTGCGCGGGTAGCTTTTGTTCCAAGATTTCTTTTTTCAAGTTCAGAGAGAATTGAGGCAGGAGAGTATCTTTTTGGTGGTTGGGTTTGTTTTTCTTCTGTCTTAACTTTATCTATTTTTGCTTCTCCATTCATATCTTTAATTTCTTTTTCCTGCATTTTTACAGGATAAACCTGCATCCATCCTTGTTTTTTTATTTCTGTTCCTCTTGCTTTGAATTTTAAAGTATCAACTTCAGTTTCTACTGTTTTATTTTCAAGCTCTGCATCTTCGCAAAAGCATGAGATAAATCTCTTTACAATAAGTTCGTATACTTTTTTCTTATCTGAGTCTGTTTCTTGGTATTCACCTGTAGGAGTTATTGCAGGGTGAGCGGGGTCTGATTTATTTCCTTCAATTGGTTTTTTTCTTGTGGCGAAAGAGGTTTGTTTAAAGTGTTTTGAAAGTTTTTTCAGTATTTCCTGCAGGTTTGTTCCTTTTGCGAATTTTTGTGAAGAAGTACGAGGGTAGGAGATTAAACCTGAAAGATATAGCTGTTGTGCTGCCTGAAGTGTTCTTGATGGAGTGATTCCATGAAATTTGTAAGATTCTGTCTGGAGGGTTGTTAAATCAAACGGCGCAGGAGGATAAATTACTTGTTTTGTTTTTCTTGTCTCTACCTGAACTTTCTTGTTTTTTAATTTTTCAAATTTTTCAAGTTCTTTTTTGTTAACAATGTCCTTGATGTATTTAAGTTCAATTTTATTTTTCTTATCTTTTACTTCTGTTACAAGAATAAATACCTGCCAGTAAGGGGTTGATTTGAATTTTTTAATTGAATTTTCTTTTTCTACTATGAGGTTTAGTGCAGGGCCCTGAACTCTTCCGATTGACATAATCTTGAATTTTCCTTGTTTTTTTATTGATTGCATTAGTGCTCTAGAGAGGTTTATTCCATAGAACCAGTCTAGAAAGTGCCTTGTTTCTCCGGCTATGGCTTGTCCCCAGTCAAGAGTATTCATTATTTGATCATAAGACTCTTTTATTTCAGAAGAAGTTAGAGAGGAGAATTTCATTCTTTTAGCGTCGTTTTCATTTGCTATGAACCTTACTATGTTATATCCGATAACCTCTCCTTCTGTGTCATAATCTGTAGCAATGATTATTTCTTTAGCTCTTTTTGTGAGTTTTGACAGGAGATTAAAATATCTTTTTGTCCAGTCTTTTTTTCTTACTTCAAAATTTGGTTTCCATTCTATATCGAAAATCGGGTAATCAGAACCTTTATTTTTTTGTGAGAGAGAGAAGAGATGCCCGACTGCGCATGCCACAATTATGTTTTCTTTACCTTTACTGAATTCATAGTAAGCAACTCCTGCATCAGAAACTTTTCTTGCTTTTCCTTCTGAAAGAGCATATGCTATTTTCTCTGCTGCCTGTGGTTTTTCTGTTATAATTAGAATTGAGTTGCCTTTTTTTATGCTTTTCTTCTTCCTTGTTTTTTTCTCAGGTTTAATCTCAATTTTTTCAATTTCTTCTAAACGTAGTTTTTGTTTTTCTTGAATTTCAATTGTATGTTTTGCATCATCTACTGGCATGAACTCCTGATTTATTTTTATTTTCACCATATTCTACTTTGTAGTTTATATCCTTTTTAATCTGTAAGTCTTTTTGATTAATAAACTTCTCTTTGTTTGAGTATGCTTTGTTAGTTTTAACATTTTTATCTTTTAACTCCCTTGTTTTATATTAAATATTGATTAGATCTCAATTATTCTTCCTCTTCTTCCTACATTGATTACTCTGGTTTTTCCTACTTTTTCTTCTATTCCTTCTAGTTCGTGAATATGTCCTGAGATGAATAAATCTGGCTGAAGCTTATCTATTGCTTTTCTTATGCCTTTATTTCCAGGCCATCCTGAGAGTTCTGATTTTGTGCCTGCAGCGTGCAGATGAGTTACCATTATTTTTTTCTCAAGATTTTTAATTTTTTCAAAGTTTTGACTTAATCTTTTAAATGCATCTTTATCTTCTAATTCGAGTGTTCCTGGATTTCCAAGTCCGAAAATTCCTACTCCTTTGTATTTTACATAATAGTCATGCAGGTTTTTAATTCCGTATAGTTTTGAGAGAAAAGAAGCTGTTTCAGGAGAGTCCCAGTTTCCAGGCACAAAGAGGACTTTCTCATTTCTTTTTTTAAATGGTTTTATTAAATTTTCTGTTTCTACTAAACCAGTTATGTCTCCTGTTAGTATTACTAAATCTACTTTTTCTCTTTTAGCTTGCTTGGCGAGTTTTTCTGCTAATTGCGCATCTCCGTGTATGTCTCCTGCTGCCAGAATTCTCAGCTTTTTTTCTTTTTTCTGAGAATTCTCCTTCTCTTTCTCTATTATTTTTAGAGGATGTTTTTTTGGCATAATTATACAATGCAGAAAACATTTAAATATCTAACCTATTTATACAATTGATAAAAGGAGGTAAAAATGAATAAGTTAAATGCATGGCTTATAATTCTTGCAGGAGTAGTGTTATTACTGCCTTTGGTTGGAATAACTCAGTTAGGGACAGTTACAGAAGGAGTTTTAGCATGGGTTCTTGTAATAGTTGTATTGCTAATTGGTGTTTTGCAGTTAGTAAAGTTGTATAAGAGATAATCATCTTAAAAACATCCTTACTAAAAGCATTATTGTGCCTGCTACTAATGGAATAGTCAGGTTATCATCTAGTCTTATTTTTTGAACTTCTATTATTATAGACTCAAAAAACATGGCGATTAGCGAGCCCGACAGGGCGAGACAGGGAGGTACAAAAAACATTGCAAGAAGAGAGCTTAATAAAAATCCTGCAATATGCCCTTCTATATTCTTTTTCTTGTCTAGAAAGTCCTTGGTTTTTCCAAAGTTTTTCCCTATAAAATGAGAGATTGGGTCTGCGAATGTAAGTATTGTTATAGATGCAAGAGCAATGTCAAGAGGAAATAGCTTCCATGTAAGAAGAATCCCTGCAAGAAATAAGAGAAAAGCTTTGCCAGGCAATTCTACATTTTGTCTTTCAAAATTTTTCAGAAAAAAGTTTACAATTGGGAGTTTGAATTTCAAACTTAGAAATGAGAGGATTCCTGAGAAAACAAGAATAATAAAAAGAATTAGCGGAGTTATTAAGTTGTAGATAATTAAGGTTAAGAAAATTATTCCAAAAAGTATGTGAAGAATCTGCCTTTCTGGATTAAGATGATTTTTATTATTCATTCTTTTTATTACTATCTATTAATCATCTCTTTTTCCCAGATAAACTTACTTTTTTTGTTTTTCTGCCTTAATTTCCTTGAAACCTGTATACTTCCAGAGTGCTTTTGGAATTTTGATTGAGCCGTCTTTTTGCTGGTTGTTTTCAAGGAGGGCTATTAATGCTCTGGGGCTTGCTAAAACAGTATTATTTAGTGTATGAGCAAAATAATTTCCTTTTGGACTACTAATTTTTATATTTAATCTTCTTGTTTGTGCTTCTTCCATGTTTGTCAGCGAGCCTGCTTCCCAGTATTTCTTCTGCCTTGGACTCCATGCTTCAATATCGCAGGATTTTGCCTTTAAATCAGCTAAATCTCCTGAACAGCATTCTAAAATTCTTACTGGGATATTTAATGCCCTGAAAACATCTATTGTAAACTTCTGCATTTTATCATACCAGTTATAAGAATCTTCTGGTTCACAGATAACTATCATTTCCTGCTTCTCAAACTGATGAAGCCTGAAAAATCCTTTTTCCTCGATTCCATGAGCTCCAACCTCTTTTCTGAAGCAAGGAGAATAGCTTGTCAGTGTTATTGGAAGTTCTTTTTTTTGTAGAAGTTTATCTATAAATCTTCCAATCATTGAGTGTTCTGAAGTGCCAATTAAATACAAGTCTTCTCCTTCTATTTTATACATCATATTTTCAACTTCTTTGAAACTCATCACTCCCTCTACTACTTTCTTTCTTATTAAGAATGGAGGAATAACAAAGTCAAAACCTTGTTTGACCATATAATCTCTTGCAAAAGCAAGTATTGCTTCATGAACAATAGCAAGTTTGCCTGTTAAAAAATAAAATCCATTTCCTGAAGTTTCTCTTGCAGAATCAAAATCAACACCATTTAATTTTTCAGCAAGTTCTGCATGATTGAAAATTTCATATTTTGGAATTTTTGGAGTGCCTACTTTCTTTATTTCGACATTTTCAGAAGCATCTTTGCCTTTTGGAACAGATTTATGAATTATATTTGGAATTTTTAACATGATTTCTCTGATTTCTTCCTGTAGTTGTTTTGATTGTTCTTCTGTTTTTGCGATTTTATCTGGAATTGATTTTGCTTTTTTCAGAAGTTCTTTTGCTTTTGATTCTTGTTTTGCTTTTTTTGCTTCATTAATTTCTTTGGAAATCTTATTTCTCTCTGCGCGTAGATTATCTGCTTCAAGTTTAGTTTTTCTCCAGTCTTCATCGAGTTTTCTGACTTTGTCAACCAGAGGAAGCTTATCATTTTGAAACTTATTTTTTATGTTCTCTTTTACAATCTCAGGAGTTTCTCTGATGAGTTTTATGTCTATCATTAAAACAAAGAAGGGAAAATGTTATTTAAATCTTGCTAAATTATCCAGGTAAGTTTTATAAACCAGTGTTTTTTTCATAGAGGATATTAAGAAAAAATGGTGAACGAGAGAGTTAAGATTAAAAAGAGAAATTATACTAAGATAATTGTAACTCTTATAGTTCTCTTAATTATTCTTGTTTTGAGTGTTCTTTCTTTTGTTATGTACAAGTATGTTCTTCCAAACTTTCAATTAGGGGGGAGTAGTGAAGAAGGATCAAATTATCCTAATCCTATGAATAGTTTAATTAATTCTGGAAAAAACAAAACAGAGCTGGTTTTAGAAGGAGAGCAGAGTTTTAATGAGTCTTATATAAACTATGTCTTGTTTTCAATGGGTGCTTGGAATCTTCATAGTACGATTCTTTCTGGTAATCTTCCAAAAATTGAGGTTCAGGTAGATGAGACTTATAGCTCTGAGATTATCAAAGGAGAGATTTTTACTAGTTTAGGGGAGATTGAAGATGAGGATATTGTTATTGTTACAGAAAAAAAGGAGATTATAGAGGCGATTCTTTCAGAGGATATTGGAGAGTATATGAAAGATTCTGTGAGAAACAAGAGAACAGAAATTCAAATGGTGGCAGGATACACTGAGTTGTATGGCAAAGGTTATTTAGAGATGTATGGGGAGTTGACTGGAGAGAGTGTTTTTGATTCTCTTGGCTAGGAAGGTTTATTAATCTTAATTTGTTAGTTAGTTTATTAAAAAGAGCAAGTGATATGACAACTCTGGCATTTAGACTTCAAGCTGGAGAGCGTTTATTGGAGCAGGCAGCAGCTTTGAGAGTTATTTGTTCTGAACAATTGCCTGATGGAGTTGTTGTAATTCTTCCAAATAGTTCAAGGCATTTTTATAGTGGAGGAGTTTTTCATTCTTTATGCGAACGTGTTCCTATGAGAGAACCAAGATGCGAAACCTGCGGTTTTCCTTTTTGGTATTTTGCTGATGATTTTCATGCACATCCTGGAAGGACTGGAGAGTTATTTTTTCATAATACCTGCCCAGAAGCTTTTTTACAAGATGATTATGACTCTGAGACAGGAAGGAGGGTGTATCGGTTAGTTGTCCCTGATTAGTTTTAATTAAACTTATTTTTACTACCCGTTGGTTAAATTTTCTTATAGAAAGATTTATAAGTAGATATATATGTTTGGATATATAGTTTTAAAAGCATATGTTAAAGCTAGATTAAGGGACAAAAACTAAAATGAAAGATAATTTTGATATTTTTTTCAGGAGAAAGCCTGCTTTAATGCTTGTTGCTCTGAAAAAGATTTCTAAGGCAAGATACGGGAGTGTTTTAGCTAAAGAAGTTGATTGCACTTATAGTCATGCTGTTAAAATTTTACAGACCTTAGAAGAGTTGGGATTAGTTACTTTTGAAAAACAAGGAAGAATAAAGATAATTAAGCTTACAAAAAAAGGATATGAGATAGCTGATCATATTGAAGCTGTAAAAAGAAATTTGAGTTAAGTTCTGAGCAGAAAATATTGTTAATTTAAGTGGATAATTTTTATTAAAATGTTGAGTTGCTGAGGGAGTTTTTATATTTTTATTAAACTGGAACATGAATGATTCAAGCATAGGTTTTTAAATAATGTTTTCTTAATTTATTTATGGCAAAAAAAGGTGTTGTGAAGAAGCAAATTAAAAGAATAGATTCTGTTGAGAGTAAAGGTTTTGGAATTGCTGGTTTTGTTTTTGGAATTATTAGTTTTATTGGAGTTGTTCTTTTTGGGCCTCTTTCAATTCTTATTGGAGTAGTGGGAGTAGTTCTTTCTTTAGTTCAATTTAAAAGAGGAAAAACTGGTTTTGCAATTGCTGGTTTGATTTTAAGTATACTTGGGGTACTTATTGGTGTTTTTAGTTTGATTCTTTGGATATGGATTATCTCTTCTGCACTTAATGGAACTGCCTTTAATGCACTTAATGGAACTGCCTTTTAAGCTAGGCGCTGCAATGATTTTAGAAGGGATTGAGAATGGAACTGCACTTATTCTTTCTTTGCTTTAGTTTATCTTGATTTTTTGACATTGATTTTAGGGCAGTATTTGCTTATTGGGCAAATTGAACATTTTGGAGAGATTGGCTGGCAGATTGTTTTTCCAAATAAAACAAAAATTGCATTAAATTCCTTCCAGTATTTTTTTGGAAGCAAAGTTTCAAGAGCTTTTTCTGTTTTTTCAGGAGTTTTTGTTGAAACCCATCCAAGACGATTTGGTATTCTGTGGCAGTGAGTATCTATTGGAAGAACTAATTGATTATAAGCAAAACTAAGAACTATATTTGCTGTTTTTGGCCCAACACCTTTTATTGAGAGAAGTTGTTCTTTATCTGACGGGACTTTTCCTTTAAATTGTTTAATTATTTCTTTTGAAACATGCTTTAAGACTCTTGCTTTTTTCTTATAGTGTCCTGAAGAGTAGATCAATTTTTCAAGTTCTTTTACTGGAATTTTTGAAATTTGTGCTGGTGTTGAGGCAACTGCGAATAATCTTGCAGAAGCGCGTGCTGTATTCTTATCCTGGGTTCTTAATGAGAGAAGGCAGGAAATAAGAATTTTAAATGCATCTGGCTTTTTTCTCATATTATTCAGAGTGGTTCTTTCTGTATAATTAAAATGTTTTTCAAGAATCTTCATTATTTGTTCTATGTTTTTCATTTTTATAATCTCAAACTTAATCTGTTTAGTTTTGATAAGTCTTATTAATCATTAAATAATTTGGTAATTAATAACTTTCTCCTTCTCCTTCTGAGTATTTTTATTCAGAATCTTTAAGGAATGTTGAGAGTCCTTCAATATGGCTTATTTTTAGTTTTAAAAGTCCGCCTCTTAGAGTGTTATCTTGTTTTATCCCTATTTCCTGCAGTTTTGATTTTAATAGTTTGTACATTTTTTTCCCACCTTTGTCAAAGTCAGTTAAAATGCATACTTTATCTTTTTTCCCACAGAGACTTTGAATTTGTTCTACTTTTTCTCCGAGAGAGATTCCTGTTTCATGAATTACAAAGATTCTTTTAAATCCGAGTTTTTCAAGAGAGGTTTTATCTTTTTTCCCTTCGACTATTACAAGATAATCTCTGGACTTTTCAATACTGCCTATTAAGTCTTCAGCTTGTCTTTGTTTCATTTTTTATTTTTTAGATACATAATCTCCTCAAGATTTAGAGTTTTGTGGTTTATGTATACTTAAATGAAACAATCTTTATAAATCTGTTTCTATGTACTTTTTAATGGTAGAAGGATTAGTCAGCTACACTCCAGTTAAAAGAGGAGGTTGTCCTTTTTATGGTTTTCATCTTAATCCAGACTTTAAAGTTTTTACTTGGTCTGGAGGAAATCAGTGTGCTTTAATTCATACTTCTTTTCATCCATGTGATGTAGAATTACAAGGACAAGTTCCGAATTGGAGGGTGTGCCCTTATAGTACAGACCCTCTTACTGAGAGATTGCTTGAGAGATTTAGAGTGGAGGAATTTAGATTTTTTCCAAGAGGAGATTCTCATATTGGAGTATTTACTTTTGAAAGAGGAATTTCATTTGAGGAATGGATGGCAAGATTTGGATTAGTTTAGAGATAAACATGGACCTGGAGGGATTTGAACCCCCGACACCCGGATTAAGAGTCCGGTGCTCTAACCAGGCTGAGCTACAGATCCTTAATCAAGCAAGGAATATTGCGTTTAAAAATATATTCTTGATTAACTATTTATTTTTAAGCAAGGTTCTCGAAAGTGTTTTATGAAATTTCATGTGCCTAGAGAAAGAAGCAGGTTTTCTTTGCTAAAGGAGATTTAGGATCTTGAGAGAAACATTGATTTTTAGAGGGCTAGAAAGAAAGGGTTTAAGCAAGTTTATCTTGAGATGGTTAGAAAGGATTTTAAGGAGAGGATTTCAGCATTTTTAACTAGTGGAGGACTTTCATTAGAAAGAGGGTTTGAGATTAGAGGGCCAATGGATTTTTCATTTAATCCAAAAATTGATGGAAAAAAAGTTTATTTTACAAATGAGCAGGATGCTTTAAGTTATGCTGATATTGTTGGAACTTGTTTTGGTTCTGGATATAAGAGAAGACTGCTGCATAAAATGCCTCTTGAGGTGAGGAGAGTTAATTGAGAAGATTAGTTACTATCAATGATATTCTCGCCAAGTATGTTTGCATTTTGTGCATCTGAAGAAACGAGTTTCAGCTTCATCTCCTGAACGAGTTTGTGAAGTCCAGAAGTATGCTTCTTTATTAGAACATTTTGGACAGATTGCTGCGATTACAGGAAAGACATCTGTATCTTTTTCTTTAATAATCCCTACTTTTTGTTTTTGCTGGAGTTTTTCACTTGACTCTATTTTAATTTTTCCTTTAGCAGTGTATCCACATCTTCCACAACCAAAATTTTTCCTCTTTTCTATAAGGACTGAACCACATTTTGGACAAAATTCCATTTAGGGGTTTATTGATGATAGTTTTTAAATCTTTTGTAACATTAAATCAGCATGAGAATTAAGAAAAGGCATTAATTATCTCTACAAAAATTAATTTTATCCATCCTAATTTTGGTATTCTGAAGATTGCTTTTCCAATAATGTTTTCTTCTGAAATACTTTTTTCAATAGAGAGCTGGTCTAAGTTATTGTCTCCCTTTGTTTCAATTATTTTATTATCTATGGAGATAATTCTGTGAATTATTGGATGCTGAGCATTTGCTTCAAAAATTATTACATCTCCTATTTTTAATTTAGTGGGGCGATAGACTACTATAATATCTCCTTTATCAAAACCTGATTTGAAAATCCAGGATTGAGCTTCTTGTTTTGTCAGTTCACGATCCTCATACCATAAACCTTTTTCTTCCCACCAGTTTTCAAATTCTTTTTGAGGAGAAAAAATTTCCTTGAATAAATTTCCTGGATGTTCCATACTTGAACTTTCAACAACAACAAGCGGAAGAGAAGTTCCAAGGAGAAGAGAGAGAAGAGGAAAAAATATGAACTTAACTATTATAAATGCAAGCAAAAGAGAAACTATCCAACTTAAAAGACTATCAGAGTGCCATAACCAGTTCCAGGATTTTTTAATTGCCTCTTTTATTTTTAATTCAGCCATTTTGATACTAGATTTTTCTTGTTTTTAAATGTTATATCTCTCTTTAAGACAAAAACAAAAAGTTTAAATAGTATATCTTTGTTGTATACACAGTTAAGTATACACTTAACCTCCTTTCCAGCTATGTCTCTTTTGAGATATAGCTTATACTTAAAACAAAAAAATAAAACAAAAATGAACCTGAAATGTTTGTTTGGATTTCATAAATGGAAAAAATATGGTGGAGCTGAAAATATGGGCGACGGAAAATTTAGAGTAAGATTGATTTGTGAGAGATGCAAAAAAATAAAACAAAAAATAAGCTAAAAGATAAAAATGGATATATTTGATAATACAATTTTATGCAAGGATTGTAAAAAGGAGATGGAACCAAGTAAGATTGAGAAAAGTGGGTTTATTTTAAGAATTGTTAAGTGTCCAAAGTGTAATTCTATAATTGTTCATCCAAATGATGAAGTAGAGTATAGAAATTTTATTAAACTCAAAAACAAGACTTTTAGAGTGAAAATGAGAATAGTTGGAAATAGTTATGCTGTATCAATTCCTAAAGAGATAGTACATTTTATAAGAGTGCAGGAGAGAATGATAGATGATATGGTGAGGTTATGTTTTAATGATGCAAGAAAATTAAGCTTGATGTTTGGAGATGAAAATGAAAGATAAAGGAGAAAAATTAAGAGTTGTTGAAGCATTGCAGGACGATGCATATAAAGGTATTGCTAGAATAGACACTGAGATTATGAGAGAACTAGGAGTTAGAAGAGGAGATGTTATTTCTGTAAAAGGGCAGAGAGAGACAGTGGCAATAGTAGACAGAGCGTATCCTGCAGATGTTGGAGAGAGAATAATTAGAATTGATGGGATTATAAGAAGAAATTCAAAGACAAGTATTGGAGAGTTAGTTGTTATTAAAAAAGCTGATGTTAAAGAAGCAAAAAAAGTGCTTATTGCTCCTGCTCAGCAGGGAATTAGTGTTCAGGCAGATTCTAATAGTCTTAGGCAGGGTTTACTTGGAAGAACAATGGTTAGGGGAGACATTATTGTGTTAGGTGGAGTGAGAAGAAGAAGAGATATTATGAGCGATGACATGGACATGGAAAGTATGCTTGGAGATTTAGGAAAGATTTTTGGGCCAGGTTTTGGCGAAGCATTTGGAGGAAATTTGGGTTTTGGAGGATTACAACAAATAAGGTTTATTGTGGTGAACACAAACCCTAATCAGCCGATTATTATTACTGAGAATACTGAGATGCAGTTATCTAATAAGGCTGTAGAGGTGTCTGAAGATAAAGTTATTGGAGTTACTTATGAGGATATTGGGGGGTTAGGTGAAGAGATAAGAAAAATAAGAGAAATGGTTGAGATTCCTTTAAAACATCCTGAGATATTTGAGAGGCTTGGAATTGAACCTCCAAAAGGAGTTCTTCTTCATGGACCTCCTGGAACAGGAAAGACTTTGCTAGCCAAGGCTGTTGCTAATGAGAGTGAAGCTAATTTTATTCTTCTTAATGGACCTGAGATTATGAGCAAGTTTTATGGAGAGTCTGAGAAGAAAATAAGAGATATTTTTGAAGATGCTGAGAAGAATGCTCCAAGCATTATTTTTATAGATGAGATAGATGCAATTGCACCAAAAAGAGAAGATTCACAGGGAGAGGTTGAGAGAAGAGTTGTTTCTCAGCTTTTGACAATGATGGATGGGCTTAAATCAAGAGGAAAGGTTATTGTTATTGGAGCTACTAATCGTCCAAATGCTCTTGATCCTGCTTTGAGAAGACCTGGCAGATTTGACAGAGAGATTGATATTAATGTTCCTGATAAAGGAGGAAGACTGTCTATTTTAAAAATTCATTCTAGAAACATGCCTTTGACTAAAACTGTTGATTTAGAATATCTTGCTTCAATTACTCACGGGTTTGTTGGTGCTGATTTAGAGTCTCTTGCAAAAGAGGCAGCTATGGCTGTTCTGAGAAAATTACTGCCTAAATTAAAATTAAAAGAAGGAGAGCCTATTTCAGAAGAAATCTTAAAAGAAATAAGAATTACAGGAGAGGATTTTCAGGAAGCTTTAAGAAATGTAAGGCCGAGTGCAATGAGAGAGGTTCTTGTTGAAACTCCTAATGTTAAGTGGGATGATGTTGGAGGATTAGATAAAACAAAACAAGAATTAAAAGAAGCTGTAGAGTGGCCTTTAAAATTTCCAGATAGTTTTAAGAGAATAGGAATAACTCCTCCTAGAGGAATACTTCTTTATGGACCTCCTGGAACAGGAAAGACTTTGCTAGCCAAGGCTGTTGCTAAAGAAAGTGAAGCTAATTTTATTCAGGTAAAGGGACCGAGCTTGCTTAGTATGTGGGTTGGAAAGTCAGAAGAAGGAGTAAGGAAGATATTTGAGAGAGCAAGACAAGTTTCTCCTTGCGTTGTTTTTTTTGATGAGATTGATTCTATGGCAGGTAGAAGAGGAGTTGAAGCAGGGACAAAAGTTACTGAGAGAGTTTTAAATCAACTGCTTGCTGAAATGGATGGTATTGAAGCTTTGACAAATGTTGTTGTTATTGGAGCTACTAATCGTCCTGATATGTTGGACCCAGCTATTTTAAGGCCTGGAAGATTTGACAGAGTTTTATTAGTTGATGTTCCTGATGAAGAAGGAAGATTTCAAATCTTTAAAATTCACACTAAAACTATGCCTATTGTAATAAGTAAAGAGGAGTTAAAAGAATTAGACAAGGAGTTTAAGACAAGAAAAGTTAATATTGCTTCAAAAATGGCTGCAGGTAAACCTGTAGACTCTTCTGAAGTTAATTCATCTGAGAGTAAAAATAATAAGTCTAAAGAACCTAAAAAGCCTTCAGACAGGGACAAATTTTTATATTTCCTTGCAAAAGGAACAGAGGGATATGTTGGTGCTGATGTAGAAAGTTTAGTTAGAGAAGCAGGAATGCTTGCTTTAAGAGAAGATATTAATTGCAAAGAAGTAAGTAAACGGCATTTTGAAGAAGCTAAGAAGAAAGTTAAAGCAAGTGTAAATAAAACTTCTATTGAAAGATATAAGAAAATGGAAGGAGATTATTTAAAATCAGCAAAGTCAGCTCTGGACAATAGTTACCTTGGATGATTAGTCATACTCACCTCTTTTCCCCAGAAGAGGCGAAATAATCTTTTGATTATGGAGCCTCTTCCTGGGTTTAAAATTTTGGATTTAGTTTTAATACTTCTTGTAAGATTAGAGCAAAACTGAAAATAATCCATGGAGCATAATAATCAACAAATTTCCTGACTTTTTCTATTTTTAATTTAAATCCAATTTTTGTTAAGTAGTAATAATAAAAAGTGGTGCTTCTTGTTTTTGTTTTAAATTGTTTTTTTGTAAGGATGCAATCTTTAAAAATTATTAATTGAATATAGTATAGCACGATAAATAAAAAAATGAGCTTCCAATTTAACCAAAAAGGAGATGTCCAGACCAAAATAATTAAAATGAGATGAACCCAAAATATAAAACCAAATTCCCTCTTTTTCATTTTATTTTTTTAATTCTTCCATAATCCATGAAGATTGCAATAGATTCTTGCGCTTTTTACATTAAAGCTGAATTTTGCTTCTGGTTTTTCAGTTGGTTTTAAGAAGATTATTGCTTTTTCATTATCTCCTGTTGCCTCAATCCATTCAATATAGTGTTCAGGAGTCATTGGATGTTCTATGCTTCCTACTTTTACAGTATTTTCTGAAATTATAGGAACATGCTTTTCTTTTCCTGTATCTTGTGTTTTTTCTTCCTGAAGTTTCATTGGTTGCCCACAGCATACAAGAGAGTCTGCTCCTTCATGTAAAATTTCAATAATATTTCCACATATTTCACATTTCCATATTTGATTGAGTTTTGTCATATGTATTAAGAGAGAAGAAAGTATAAATAATTACCTATTAATCTTATTTTTTTATTTTATATCTCCTGCATAACTCTTCTAAGTCATCTGTTTCAGGGACACAGTGATTTAAAACTGTTTGAGGAATGTCCATTCCTATTCTTCTGGAGAAGTGATTTGGTGAAGGAGTTTTTCTTCTTTTTATTCTTGCAAGTTCTTCTGGAATTTCTTTCATATCTGAAATTATTTTAAAATTACCTAGTCCTTCTACTAGAGGATTGTCTCTTCCAAGAAAAACAGCTCTTCCATCTTGTTTGTATACTAGTACTGGTTTTCCATTAGCAAAAGTGTATGCTGCAAGTACAATTGCGCCCTCGTCTGGTACTCTGCCATTTAAGTTTAGTATTGTTGCGTCAGCAAGTCTGCATGCTTTGAATCTTCCTTGATCATTTGTTATTGTTCTTGCTAATAATCCTGCTTTTTCAGAAGAATATCCTATCTTGGTTATCTCTGGAATTAGTGAGGGGTATGGAATCCCTAGAAATCCTGGAAAGAGGGGTTCATATCCTGCTGAGATTAAAATTTCAGCTATTTCTCCTCTTTCTTTTAATTCTCCTTTATTATATCCTGGACTGGCAATTAAAACTTTTTTTATTTTCATTTTGTAGTTATTATTGTTTTATCTTTCAAGATGATCAGAGTATGCTCAGCTTGTGAGACAGGAGAGTTTGATTTTTCTACTAATTGTGGATATTGGTAAAGTATTCCTGCTTGTTCAAGAAACTTTAAGGAAAGAAGAGCACGTGAGCCAAATTGCTTTTCTATTATTCTTTGTGAGAATGGAAGAGTTTGGAAATTTTCTTCTATAAACTCAAGTATTTTTCTTGCTACTGGATCTCTTATTCCTCCTGATCTTTCAAATTTATATATTCCAGAAGTAGCTCCATCTTTAACTATTCCTACTCCTGTTGTTGCAAATGGTTCAATTGCATATGCTTCTTGTTCAAGTGTGTTTTCATTTCCATTATCATAGTTTGGTATAGTTGCTCCTGCATGCACTAAGTATTTCCCAAGCTGGTGTCCTGAGAGATTTCGTACTGGAGAAAAACCAGAATCTGTAATAATTTTATGAATTTGTTCTCCTATTTTATTTAATTGTGTTCCTTGTTTTGCTATGTTTAGTGCTTGTTCAAGTGCTTTTTCACTAGCAAGAATTAAATTCTTGAATTGATTATCTGGAGTTAAATCTAGTGAAAAAGCTGTATCTGCTATAAATCCATTAATCTGCACTCCAATGTCTACTTTTAGTAATCCTGAAGCAGGAGTTTTATCATTTAGAGTTGGGGAATAGTGTGCTGCTATTTCGTTTATAGAAAGATTTACAGGAAAAGCAAGTTTTCCTCCTAATTCAAGTATTTTAGATTCTATTTTTTCAGCTATTTCAACAAGCAAAATTCCTGGTTTTATAAGAGATTTTGCGTATTTTACTGTTTCAGAAGCTATTTTTCCTGCTTTTTCATATTCTTTGATTTCTTGTTCTTTCATGTTTTTTTGAGATTTTTTAGATATTTAAAGTTATAGCAAGGGTTAAATATTCTTTGTGTTTTGCTTTTTAATGAATCTTGTTAAGGGAGCAAAGAATTTTTATCATTTATTTAGTGGAGGAGAAGCAAGAGAAGTGCTTGGAAGATTATTAGACTTAGCTTATACAATTCATGAGAGGTCTAAGAAGTTGAGAAGAAGAGCTTTAGATGCAGAGCAGGGCTATAGAGACTTACAAAGAGATTTTGAGGATTATAGGAACTCAAGAGAGGCAGTAGATGTTCAGATAGCAAGAGGGCAATTGGGGGCTTATAAGACGACTAATCAAACTTTAAGTGCGAGAGTGACTAGAATTAATGAAAAAAGAGAAGGTGCAGAGAGGAGAAATACTATTCTTGAACAGAGATTACATGCACTTAGAGGAATTATTGAACAAAAAGATGGACATATTGGACTTTTAAAGCAAGGAAGAAGAAAGCAAAGAGTTGCAGGATATATAAGAATTACAAGATGGTTTGATGCTTATAATTCAATTGTTTTAATTAATCCAGATAATACTGTTGAATATATTGGAAGAAGAGCAAGACAGCAGTTAAGAATAAGAGGTAAAGATGATAAAATCAGTGAGGGTTTGCCTTGTGAATCTGAGTATATTGGACAGCCTTATACTAAATTATTTGTTGTTTCTCAAGAGCAAATGCCTTTTTTAGTTGATTTATTTAATACTCCTTATATGCAGAGAGGAAAGAAACTTCATGTAGAATGTGGGGATAAAGTAGCAAGAAAATTTATAGTTGATAAATTTCCTTTAATGATTCCAAGAGTTTTAGGAAAAGGAGTAAATCATGATATTTCTTTTATTGTATTAAATGCTCCTTCTGTTACTGCAAGATTAGTTTATCTTTTTGGTGATGGTTTTCTTGATACTCAAAGTAATTTGCAGAAGTTGCGAGAAGCTGAAAAGAGGGCTGTTGCAGAGAGAAGAATTGAGGGTATGAGAGAAGAGAGAGAAGCTTTAATGGGAGACGCAGGTATTCCTGTTGACTAGGACTAATTTTTTATTCTGCGCTCTCTTGGGACAAAATTGAAAATTGTTTTTCCATTTGATTTTCCTGCTCCAATTAGGCACTCTTTATTTTTTAGAATTACTGGACCTGGTTTAATTTCATGGTTTAATTCTATGTCATGTCCTTTAAACCAGTCTTGTGTTTCAGAGTCAGAGAGTTCTATGAGGTTTTTTTTAATCTGATTTTTGAGTAGAGAGACGACATCAAAACTTAATCTTATTTCTTGTTCTTGGGTGAGGAGATAGATTCCAATATTGTCTATACGAAGAGTTTGTTCAATAATTTTTAATTCTTCGCGAGAAAGATTTCCTGAAAATGCCCTTACTCTTTGTTTTCCTACATGAAAGAGAAGATATGGAAGTTTTTCTATTCCAAATTGTTCATTTAATTGCTCGATAATTTTCTTTTTTTCTGCTGATGATATGAAGTTAAGTCTCATTTTAGGTTTTTTATCATTAAGATGTTTGATTCTTTTGGTTTTAATTTAATTTTTTTATTTACTTTAAATCCAAATTTCTCATAGAAATGTACTGCTTTTTTGATTGCCCACACAAAAAATATTTTTTTCTTAGCTTTTTTTGCTATATTCTCTATTTTTAACAGTAATAATTTACCAGTACCCTCACCTTGACATTCTGGTTTTACCCCATACCAACAAATTCCAGCAAATTTTTGTGTGTGTGTTACTAGTGTATAAACTCCAGCAATTCCAATAATCTTTTTATCTTTTAGTGCAACAAATCGCTTGAGATAAGTGTATTCTTTTGTTTTTGGATGTATCCCCTCTAAAAAATCTTTTTTAGCTTTTTTAGCATTATATTCTCCAAGAGTTTCTTTTATGATTTTTATACATTCATTTAAATCTCCTTTCTGAAAACTTCTTATTTTCATCATTTATACCTTTTTGTTTTATTTTGAAATATTATTGGAAGAACAATATCACTTAAACAGCAGGGAATTACTACTGATACTGTTGTAATTATGAAAATTGCTATGTAGGTTATAAATGAGAGGTTAGTTGAATATGCGAAAATGTATAGTAAGCTTGCGAATAGTGAATTTAAGACATGAAGAAAATGAGGGAATTTTGTGAATCTTGTCAGAATTCCGAGAAAACTTCCTAAAAATGAGACAGCAAAAATAAGGAGGGGAGCTTTAAGAGCAGGGAGTTCAAATGTTATTGGGATTTTAAATAATAAACTTCCAAGATAAGGAAAGATTATATCTGAAAGAGAGCCGATTATCATGGAGATGATTACTCCTGAGATTAAAGCAAGGATAAAGTTTTTTTTGTACTTGTAGAATATTGCAGCTGAAACAATTGAAGAGAAGAAAATATGAGCTGGATGCAAAATCCAGAAAGCAGAGACAGCGTAATTTATGAGGCTGGTTTTTGCAAGAAGGATTGACATGAGTACTATTGCAATTAAACTTGCTAGTGCTGTAAATGGAATGTGCTCTTCAAGTTCATGATGGATTTTGTGCATTGTTTTGTTCATGTTATGATTTCCTGACTAATTTAGCTAGGAAAAATCCCTCTGTATTGTTATCTTGCGGGTAAATGCGGCAGGATTTTTCTATTTGTTTGCTGAATGTTTCTTTTTCCCATGAGATTCTTCCTGGGCGATGTTTTAAGGGTAATTTGATTTCTTCAACTTGCATATTAAAAGTATTAACAAGAAAGTTTACAACTGACTCATTTTCTTCAGGAGTGTGGGTGCAAGTAGAGTAGACAAGAGTTCCATCTTGTTTAAGAAGAGAGATTGCAGATGCAGCTATTTTTTTCTGCATACGGGAGAGTTTGTTAATCATTTTTAAATTCCACATTAAAAAAGTTTTTGGCGAGCTTCTAAGAGTTCCTTCTCCTGAACATGGCAAATCAAGAAGGATTTTGTCAAATTTCATTCCTGTTTTTTTTAGTTTTTCACAAAATTGAACTGCATCGTTTCTTGTGATTATTACATTTGAACAACTGCATCTTTCTAAATTACTTGATAGAATTTTTACTCTTCCTATTGATTTGTCATTTGCAATTAATGTTCCTGTATTTTTCATCATAGCAGAGATTTGGGTTGTTTTTGAACCAGGAGCTGCGCATAAATCTAAAACAAGTTCATTTTCTCTAGGATTTAGCACTATTGGGGGCAACATCGAGCTTATTTCTTGAACATAATAGTATCCGATTAGGTGTTCTATAGCTTTTCCTAATTCTCCTGGTTTTAGATTGCTCTCTTCTTTGATTATCATTATTTCTGGATAATCTGGAAATGGCTGAGAAATTTGCCATCCTTTGCTTTCTAGAATTGATTTTAATTTTTCTGGAGAAACTTTAAGAGTGTTACATCTTATTGAGTTTATAGGAGGTTTTTCAAGAATTTCCCAGAATTCCTGCTCGTCTTGTTTATCTGGCATGAGCTCTTTTATCCTTTCTATAAATTGAGGTTTTGGCTGATATTTGTGCATTTTAAAACTCCCCTAGTTTCTTTTGTTTTTTTCCATCAGCAATTTCTTTGAGGTTTATATTAAATACTTGGAAAATGTTTTCTACAGCAGGAATCAATTGATGTTCAAGATAGTATTTGATATTATACTCTCCTTTTTCATCAGGGAGCTTTACTTTTTCTCTGATAAGCTTCTTTTTCTCTCTGGTTTCTGCAATATAATACTCCATAATCATTCCAATATCTACTGGAATTCCTTGTTCGTGCATTTTCTGAGCTGCAATTACATGAGGAGAGATAGATTTGTATTCTGAAATTGGTTTTTTTAGCTGAGTTCTAATTAAAATT
Source organism: Candidatus Woesearchaeota archaeon (assembly GCA_964403535.1). GTDB lineage: Archaea > Nanobdellota > Nanobdellia > Pacearchaeales > GW2011-AR1 > CAYOFN01. Next base: position 1,943 of record CAYOFN010000007.1, on the reverse strand, counting down.
TGTTTTTTCTCTATTTCTCTTTGTTTTAGTTTTTTTATAATCTGCTTGAAGTATTCTAGTGCAGAGGTTTCATTTCCGTTTTCAAGAATCATTTTAATGACTTTATTTTGCAGTTCGCGGGCAAGGGTGCACCAGTCTCTTCTTACTGTTTCAAAACCACGAATTTTAAGCTTATTTTTTTCAGTTATCAGGGCGTATTTTTTCTTAGCTCCGAACTCACCTGTTCTTTTTGTTACCCATATTCCTCTTTTGTAAAAATCTTCTAAGTCTAGTTCCATTATTCCTGGGAGACTTGAATTTATTTTTTTTAAATCTTCTAGAGCTTGAGATTTTGTTTTTTTGTTAAGAAGAAACGCAATAGAGTCTGTGTCAGAGTAGATTACTGTATAACCTTGTTTATTTAATTGGTCTATTGTTTTTTTTGTAAAATCTCTTGAGATAGCTGTTGCAGAGGCTCCTGCTTCAGGGCAGTAGTATCTTGCTCCAAAAAATCCCTGGTAACCGTAGCTTGCATTTGCAAGAAGTTTATATGCATTGCTTCTTGCTTTTGTTATTGGTGAAGGATTTTTCTTATACTCTTCTTTATATTGCTTTCTTTTTTTTATTATTTCAGCAAGCATTTGAGGAAAAAATCCTTGTTTCTTAGTGAAGTAGACTTTTTTCTTTAGTTTTTCAAGATTTACTTCAATTGTTTCTTTTTCTGGTTTTTCTCTAAATGTTGCTTTTGATAAATTAAATGTTACAATTATGCTTGGCCAGTAGCTTGTGAAATCAAAAATGCATATGTTCTCATATAATCCTGGTGATGGCTGAAATACAAAAGCTCCCTCGTATTTCTCTCTTCTTATTCTGTTTGATATCTCCTCGTGAATTGGATGTTTTTCTGCTATTTCATTAAATAAAGAGAGATTATGAAGAATATAGGACTCTACATGAGAGGACATGCTTGCTCTTGAGATGTGATACAAAGGTTCCTGAAGAATTTTTGAAAATTCAATTAAATCTGGCCAGATTTTTTCAGCTAGTTTAAATGTAAGAACAGAGTCTTGCAGATTATATTTAAAATAATTCGTCCACTCATTTTCATTAAGTTTTGATGAGTGTTTATGCTCAAAGTCAATCTTCTTTTCTTCTAAGAGTTCAGAAGCAACTTCATTTAGAGAGAGTGTTTCTGATTGAAGATATTGAGAGTAGTCTACTTCAATAAATCTGAAGATATCTACATGGACAATACCTGAAATTTTTGCTGACATTAATCTTCCTCTTGAGAATGTTGGCTGGGAGTTGTCTAGTCCTAGGGAGAGTTTTATATTGTTTTTCTCTGCTCTTGCTCTTAGATAGGGAAGGTCAAAATTATCTGAGTAGTATCCTGTTAGAATATCTGGGGAGATTTTTTTTACATGTTCTATAAATTTTTCAATCATTTCAGCTTCATCTTTATAGTATTCTACAAATTCAGGGAGCTTTGATTTTGTTTTTTTGCATGTAAGGACTTTTTTTATATTATCTGAGACAAGAGAGATCATTAGAATCTCTCCTTTTCCTATTTCAAGTTCATCTGTTTCTATGTCAAATGCAAGGATTTTTGGCTTGAATTTTTTTATAAGTGTTTCTTGCTCTTTTTCTTCTAATTTTTCAATTTTTTCAGCTTCTATACATATATCAACATCTAGGGCAGAGTCTATTCCTCCGAATTTTTCAGAATTAATTAATACTTCTCCCTCAACATCATACCAGCAGAGAGGAACTACTTTTTTTTCGATTATGTATTTTGTTATTAAGTTTAAATCATGCTCTCTTCTTGCTTCAATTTCAGGAAAATGTAATTCATTTGCTACTGAATGTGCGTCTTTATAATTAGTTATGAAAATTTTAAGTGCTTTTACTGGTTTTTCAAGGAAGTTTTTATTTTCTACTTGAATTTTTTCTATTTTTGTTGTTCT
>CAYOFN010000006.1:0-33888 GCA_964403535.1 Candidatus Woesearchaeota archaeon | reverse complement strand
CTTCTGATACTCAGAGTAGTTTAAGAGGCAAAAAGTCTAATAGTCAATTAAATGAATTTTCTTTTAATTATGTTTGTGATAATTCTAATAAGGATTTTTTCTGCACTCGTGCAGGTGCAGTAGGTACTGGAAACAGTTTTGGAGGAAAGAATAAGATTGTAGAGTGTAGAAATGGACAGACAACTTGGCCTGTTTATCCGAAAGACTATTCTTATTGCTAGACTTATGGTTCTGATTAATTTCCAAGTATGGATTTTTTAGCCTGCTGAGTTGAATCTCCTAGACTTAAAAGCCATGAAAAAGCATTTTTTTTGTCATAGGTTTCAGGAAACAATTTTAAATCTGTTTTTGTTCTTTTGCACAACTTGAGATTCTGCATTATCCTTGAGAGAAGAATTGCTTTTTGTTTGCCTTGAGTTTTTAAGATTTCTTCTAGGTTTATTCCTATTTTAATTTTGTTTTTTGATGATATTCTACATAAAACTTCATTTAAACCAGAGCCTCTTTCTTTAAGTTTATCTTTTTCTGTGAGTTCTGGTGAGAGAAGAACAGAAACTTTTTTATTTTCAAGTATCTTGCGGTTGAAATCTGAATCCTGAGCTTGCACTATGACTTGTTTTTTTTCATTGAAGGTTTTGTCTATTAGTTTTCTTGCTTCATTTATGTTTTTTGTATTGATAATCATGTTTTTTGTAGGATAACTGGGCTTAAATATTTTGTCAAAAGGTTTATATATGAACTTTTTTGAGTTACTCTATGGGAAGAAGTATTTATAGAAGATCAAGGAGGATAGGGATGTCTAAATCTGATGTAGCTGGAGATGAGAAGAGAGTTGGAGAAGCAAATTTACGAGAAGATAGATTGCTTGCTTTGGCTGATTGTTTAGAAGGGCTTTTTGATTGTCTTGAACTCCTTAATTTAGAGAGGTTATCTGATGGTGAGATTCCAATTGAAGAGATTAGGGCACGGGGAGTTCCTGTTCCAAGAGATGTTAAGAGGGCTGTTTTAATGAGTTTTCCAAACTACAAAAGAACCTGCTGTCCTGTCGCTTACCTTTTGGTTAATTTAAGAGGCGGAGGAGTTTTAGCTATAAGCGAGCTTCTTGCTTTGGGAAATGGGTTTGATGGAAGTTATGGAACAAAAAGAAACAGGTTTTATACTCCTTGGTGTGAAGAAGGCTCCCCTGAGATTCTTAAGTTGATTACAAGAGACTCAGTAAGCCCAGACTTGACAAAATTAGGGTATAGTTCTTTTTTAGATGGGCAGAATGATGTTGTTGTTAATTAGTTTATCCTGAGATTGCTGTTCCTTTGAATTTTTTCTTTGTAAGCAGATTATCAAGATTTTTTAGATCTTTCCCAAGAATATATGTTGGGATTTTATTGTTCATTATTATTTTAGCTGCATTTTGGTCAAGAGGAAAGTGCTGTCCTGGATGATATTTTATGTTTTTTGTTATTTTGTAAAAATCTTTCCAAGAAATCCATTTAATTAACCTTGCATTTTTATTTTTCAGGGGGTTTGATGTATAGAGTCCTGAAACTGAGGTGAGGTTTATGAATTCAGAATTAAAAAAACAAGCGAGTTTTGCTGCTGTGCTGTCTGAAGTTTCATTTTTTGCATATCTTAGAGCTCCACAGAAGACTATTTGGTTTTTTTTCAAAAGATTTTTAATTTCTTTCATGTTTTGGGGAATTCCTTCATTTGCTTCTCTACCAAAGAAATAAGTTAAAAATCTTGCATTAAGACGAGTTATTGCAATTCCATTTAAACTTTGAAGATGTTCTGACATTCCTTGTTTGCGCAGAGAGTGAATATACTTTCTTGCGATGCTTCCTCCTCCACATACAATCACAAATTTATAATTTTTAAGGTGTTTTTTTATTGTTTTTTGGAAGATCTTCAAGAAAGTATTATCTATTTCATCTGGGACAATTAAACTCCCTCCTAGGCTGAGAACTATTACTCTTTTTTTCATATAAGAATGATACGTAATAAATATTTAAATGTTTCAGTATATATTTTAGAGTATAACAATTGTTTTTAAGCTCATTTCTCTCAAGAAATTATGAAGCATGAGTATCACTCCTCAGAATATTATGCACAGGCATTTAGAGATTTTTTGCATGAGAGTGTTGGATGGAAGGATAGTGAGAGGAGAATAAATCAGGCATTTCCTGCTGATTGTTCTGCAGGAGGAGTACTTTTAAAATGTAGGAGTTATTGTTTTTCTTTAACTTTTCAACCAAGAGGGGAGGATTCTCTTGAGATTGTTTTAGAAGAAGGTGTGGATGGAGATTTTAAGAAAGGAGCAAGCAGGAGAGGTGAGACAAAAATTAATGTTCATAGGACAAAAAAGGGAAAAATCTCAAGAAGCTCTTTAGTTTCTTTATTTGACTGGCTTTATCCTCATTTTCAGAGAAGAGACTAGATTGTGAATAAATTGCTGTCTGTTACATTAAATACTTTTAATCTTGCTCCAGCATCTAACCAGCCGTGAGCGTAATTTAAACAAGATAATGCATTAACTAGATGTTCTTGTTTTTCAAAATACTCAGAATCAGATAAATAACACTCAGTCATCTGGATTATCTCTTTAGCTTGTTCTTCTTTTCCTTTTACTATACTTTTCTTTGCGATTTCAAGAGCTTTTGTTGTTAAATCGCGATATTTTTTAATTTTTCTTGCACATACTAAGTTTATTTTTTTTATTTGCTTTTCTTTTGTCATTTAAATTCTAAGTCTTAGAGGATTTTAAATCTTTACTTATTAAATTAAGCAGTTATATTCTTTATTTTATTTATTGCATTTTGAGAAGGGGATAAGTCTTTAGTTTTTGAGGTAGTAAGTCTTCTTTTGTTTGTATGGGATGTTGAGTTTTCTAGAATGTGGTTCTTGTTTTAAGAGAGGGCATTTAACATTCTGAAGTTTATTGTCTATGTTTGATTATATAGGTGGGGATATAGGGTTTCGAAACCTGATGTTGAGATATATTTCTTTGATTACAGAAATCGTTTAAAAACAAAGAGTATTTAATAAACAAAAGAGGAGCGGGGAGGGCTTTAGGGCTCTCCTTATTTTCTTTACTTAAAAAGTTTTAAATAGTTACCTTACATAATTTTAATGTAAAAATAAGGTGTTTAAGGAGATTGCCCTACATAATTTTTAGAATATGGTGTATAAGAAGTATATTAAAAAAAAGGTAAATGGAAAGACTAAATTATTTGGACCTTACTACTATGAGAGCTATAGAAGTAAAAATGGAGAAGTAAAAACAAGGTATGTTTCTGGTCCGGTTAACTCTGAGAATGGTTCTCGTGATGAGCCTGAAAAAAAACAAAGAAAATTGATTTCACCAAGAAATTTTAATATTATCTTAGCTTGTTTTCTTGGTTTAATTATTGTTTTGTTTTCAATTGGTTTTATTCTTGATTTTTCTTTTTCAGAGACACTTTCTGGAGTTTCTAGTTTTGCAAGTTCATTTTCAGGAGGAGTTAATAATTTAGTTGGGAGGGTTATTGAAGAGTCAAATTCTTCTGTTTCTGAAGGAATAACTGAAGAAAATATCTCTCAAGAGCAGGTAGTAGAAATTGGAGTTTTAGAGGAGAATTTTACTGAAGAGCAGAGTTTTAATCAGGCAATTAATGAAACAGTGATTAATGAAACCTCTAACCCAACTGCATCTGAATCTATTATTAATGAATCAATTAGTCTTATGGAGAAAATTGAATTAAGAGTAGAGACAAGGCAGTATAAGGCAGTTATAGGAAAGCCTGTAAAGTGGGTAAAAAAAATTAATCTAGATAACCTTCAAAATAAAAGTATTACACTTGAACTGCCTAGATTAGCTGAGAATATTACAATTAAGACAGATGAAGAAGTTGGAGATATAGAAAAATCAGTTCAAGAGTATGAAACTAAAGTTGATGGTGCAGACAGGAATAGTTTGATTACTGGGCAGGTGAGTTTAGAGTTAAAAACAAAAACTCCAGGAATTTTAACAAGACTCTGGGTGTGGTTAATTAGTGGAGGAGTAACTGGAAGAGTAGTAAGTGAAGAAGAGACAGAGAGTAAGATTACTGAGGGAGAGAGTAGCAAAAAGATTACTCTGACTGAGATTGCAGAAGAGACAGAGAGTGAGATAGCTGTAGAGTATTATACCGAGTCTCCTCAGGCTTTAGAAGAAAGTATTTCAAATGGAAAGAGAGTTACTATCTTAGGACCTGAAGAAGTTCATTATGAAGATATTTTAGCTTATTCTCTTTTAGACAATACGCTCTCACTTTCTGATGAAGGAAAAATCAAGGTTTACTGGATTAATAATGGAAAAAGAGAACAGGTAGAGAGAGTTGTTTTAGATTTAGATGAAGATGGGAATATTGATTATGTTGAGTGGCAGGTTGTTTCTCTAAGTGAGCAGGTTTACGAGATTATCTACATTACTAAAGCTATTCACTTAGATGAAGATAGGAGTTTTATTAGTGAGGTTTATGAGCAAGTTAAATCTAAGGATGGAGAGTATTCTCTAATCCTCGATGGAGAGTATATTCGAGTTGTATTTGAAAGACCTCTTGATAAAACTAAAGATATTACAATTTATGCTAGAGCAAAAAATACTTCTGCTGAAGTTGCAGTTTATAGAGAAGGAGATAATAAAGAGATTGCAAGATTTGAGGGTGTAGATAATGAGAACTGGTATAAAATCTATTTGAGTAATTTAAATGATGGAGAGACAGAAGATACTTTTGATTTAAAAAGTATTGGAAAGGTTGAGTATGATTATGTTGTGGATCCTGTTGCATATGATGTTGGGAGTAATGTTTCAAAATGCGGGATTATTGATGCTTCTGGAGTTTATCATATGAATAATTCAATTACTAATAATTCAATTAAAACAGGAGAACCTTGCATTAATATTACTTCTCCGGGCGTATCTCTTGACTGTAGAGGTTTTTTTATTAAAAGTGATGATAATGAGGTTGGAATTTATTCAAATGCTTCAAATACCACTCTTTTGAATTGCAATGTGAGTATGGGCAGTGAGAATGGAGGTATTGGAGTAAAATTAGCAGGCGCAAATAGTTCTGTTCTTCGTAATCTTTCTCTTAATTCTAATTTTATAGGTGTTTATTTTATAGGAGGAAATACCTCTTTTCTTGAAAATTCTACTTTAAGTAATAATCAGTATGGTGTGTATTTTAGAAATTCAAATAAAAATAATTTTTCTAGTGTACTGATTTCAAACAGCATTTTGTTTGATGTTAATGTTTCTCTTTCAACTGAGACGCTGTTTTTGAATGTTACATATAATTCTAGCAAAGAGACAGTAGATGAATTTAGTGGATTAACAAGAAAATGGTATTATAAAGCTTATGTTAATAATACAGATATGAGTGCTGCTTCTGGAGCTAATGTTTCTGTTTATGCTTGCGGGCAGGCTGTGAATCTAAGTGTAGGAGCAAGTGGATGGACTAATAGAACTTCTTTTATAGAATATTATTATGAAGGTTCAAAGTCTTTTTATCCTCCTTGCAGTTTTTATGCATATAATAAATCTGCAAATCCTTCAATTGATTATATTTCAAGAGCTCATACTATTGTGTGGACTAATTCTACAAATGTTTTAAGAGATAATTTTACTTTAGAAGGAATGAAAGTTGCTGCGTGCGGTGGTTTAAATCAGTCAAATAAAACTTATCTTGTGACTAAAAATATTGCTTATGGTGGGAAAAACTGCATAACTTTTAATAATTCTAATATAACTCTTGATTGTCAGAACTATTTAATTTCAACTACAGCAACCTTTCAGTTAAGCAAAGGAATTTACTCTAATAAGTCATATTCAACCATACAGAATTGCAGATTAGATATAGAAGCAGGAAATCCTGGAGGTTTTAGTCTTTATCTTTCTACAGCTGCTGATAATTCTCATATCTCTGGAATTACTTCTTCAGATTCATCAAATGGGGTTTATATTTCAGGTTGTTCAAATTGTTTTGTATCTGATATAACTCTGAGTAATAATTATGATTATGGTTTTTATTTTTCTGGAAGCAATAGTACAGTGGTTAATGTATCTGCTACTAGCCCATGGGGCATTTTGTTGGATAGAGGAGGGATATATCTTTCGGCAACAGATAGTACTTTTAGGAGTATTAAAGCATTTAAGATTGGTACTGCTGGATCTGGTGGGGTTGGAATACGTGTTGGAGGGAGAAACATTACTCTTGAGGGGATAAATTCCTCTTCAAGTGGTTATGGAGTTTATTTTCAAGGAGATGATAGTAATATAACCAACTTAACTGCTTCTAGCAATACTTATGAGGGTGTGAGAATTTACGGAAATTCAAATAATAATGTTTTAAAAAATCTAGTACTCAGTGGAAATCTTGTTTATGGAATAAATATTACAAAAGGAATGAATAATACAATTATAGATAGTAATCTTGATGTTCCAAATTTAAATTGGAATCGTGCGATTTATTTGAAAAATGCTCCAAACACAAGTATTGTAAACTCCACTTACTATCATTCTTATCCTTATGAGGATTTTGTTAAAAGTAATGCTTCTTTAATTAGAAAATGGTATTATAGAGCTTATGTAAACGATACAAAAGGAACTGAGGTTGCAAATGTGAATGTAACTGTGTTTAACCGGACAGGAGATTATATGTTTAATCTTACAACAAATGCAACAGGAGATACTCCTAGAACAACTATAATTGATTATATTAATCTTGAAGGAACAACAACATTTTATAGTAATTATTCTGTTAATGCAAGCAATTTAACATCTTCTTTTACAACTTCTTTAAATACGTCTTTTGATCAGGGTAGGTATTATAGACCAACTTCCAACTTTGATTATTTGATTTTTGATTATCATTATTTTGATATTTCCAAACCCGTTATTACTCTTGTAGCTCCTCCAAGTGGAGGAAAGGGTGCGGGGGATAAATATGTTGATTATCAGTTTAATGTTTCAGACCATTCAAATATTGCTAATTGTTCTCTAATCGTTGATGGGGTTCCATTTTTAAATACTACTTTTATGAATCGGAGCAGGGTGAATACTATTGAGCACTTAACTGATTTTGGAGCTCATACCTGGGGGGTAAACTGCACTGATATCCATAATTTTCAGGCAAATTCTTCTATAAATAGTCTTGCGTTAGTATCTGTTCCTACTCAGGAGGATAATCCTGGAGGAGGTGGAAGTAGTGGCAGTGGATCAACAATAATTAAATCAGTTATTTTAAAAGTTGATTTGCCAGATACTCTTCCTGCTTATGAAAAAGGTAGATTTAAGATTCCTGTAACTCTTAGTAATCCGGGGCAGGTTGATTTAAAAGATGTTAGTGTAAGAGTAGTTATTACTCGAGGAGATGTAGAGATTGAGGGAGTGAGTTATGTTATAGATAAAGATTATTTTAGTTTAATAAAAATAGGTGAGAATCTTGAAACTTTTATAACTCTTGATTTAGATTTAGAGAGTGTAGAAGGTTTGAAGGTTAATATTCTTGCTGATTCGCAAACTCCTAAGTATTCGTTTTCAGGTAGTTTATATCTTACTACAATCGGAACTGATTATTCAGGTGTGCAGAAAATGATTGTATTTACAGACAATATGATTGTTGAAAATCCTGAGTGTCTTGAACTTCAGGAATTAATGGATGCTGCGCAGCAGAGTTTTAATAATGGAGAATTGGAAAAAGCATTTGCAGAAGCAGAACAAGTAGTTGCTGCATGTAAGAGTCATATTTCTCAGTCTTCAAAGCCAGTTTCGCCTATTCAGCCTACAGAAGACAATAAAATGCTTTTGATTTATTTGCTAATTGGTGTTGGAGCAGCTGTATTGTTTGGAATTGCTTTTAATTTGTATAAGCTGATATTATTCAAGAGGAAAAATAAAGCTTAGAAAGATTTAATAAACATAATTTCTTTCTAAGCCCGATTTAAAAAAGAGGAAGAATGGAAAACATAGATAGAATAAGCAGAGAGAGAGTTGAAAAATTCTCAAAGAAAATTAATGAAATAAAAGAAGAGGTTCATAAACTGGTTGTTGGACAGGAGGAGGTTATAGATGGTATTCTTAAAGCATTGATTTGTGACGGGCACGTTTTATTAGAAGGAGTTCCTGGGATTGCAAAAACTCTTTCTGTAAAAGCTTTAGGACAGGTTATGGGTTGTGCTGTCAGCAGAGTGCAGTTTACAGTAGATTTGCTTCCTACTGATATTCTTGGAATGACTATTTATACAAAAGAAAAAGGCTTTCAGGTTATTAAAGGGCCCATTGTTTCTAATTTTGTAATTGCTGACGAGATTAACAGGAGTCCTCCTAAAACCCAGTCTGCATTACTTGAATCAATGCAGGAAAGGCAGGTTACAATTGGAAAAAGCACTTTTCCACTTCCAAAACCTTTTTTTGTAATGGCAACAGAAAATCCTCTGGAAGTAAGTGGAGTATACTCTCTTCCAGAAGCTCAGATTGACAGATTTTTATTTAAGCTGATTATGAGTTATCCTGGTAAAGAAGCAGAGATTAAGATTATGGAGCAGAATGTAAATACAAGACGGTTTGATGATTTTAAAATTAAAAAAATCAGTTCTCCAAAAGAAATTATTGCTATGCAAGAATTAGTTCATGAGATTTATATGAGTGATGAGATTAAAGAATATATTGTAAGAATAGTTCTTGCTACAAGAGATAAATCTGCAACTAAATACTCCAAGTATATTGAATGGGGTGCAAGTCCAAGAGCATCAATTGGGTTTTTTATTGCAGCAAAAGCACAGGCTTTGATGAGTGGAAGAAATTTTGTCCTTCCCCAGGATATTAAAGATGTGGCAAAACCAGTACTCAGGCATAGGGTTATTCTTAATTACGAGGCTCAGGCAGATAATATTAGTGCAGATAAAGTTATTGAGAGTATTTTAAACAAAATCAAGACTCCTTGATTCGAATGGCACTTAATGTAAATTTTCCTGAAAAAATTTCTAAGTTTGAAGCAGCTATGCAGAGGAGGTTTTTAGTAAAGAGAATTTTGTATAAAAAAATGTTTATGGGCAAGGGTTTTGAGTTTGAGAAATATAGGGGATACACTTTTTCTGATGATGCTTCTAGGATTGATTGGAAAGCTTCAATGAGAAGTGGAGAGTCTCTTCTTGTCAAGGATTTTACAGGTGAAGAGAGACTAAAGGTTTTTCTTGTTGTTGATGTTGGCGAGAATATGCTTTTTGGTTCAGGAGATAAAATAAAAAGTGAGTATGCTGCGGAGATTGCAGCAAGCATCGCCCATATTGTCTTGGCTTCAGGGGATTTGGTAGGTTATGCTCTTTTTAGTGAGAGAGTGCAGGCTCTTAGAGATTTAAAAGAAGGAATGGAGCAGTTTTCAGCTTTTACAGCAAGTCTCTCTAATGTTAAATTATACGGAGGAAAGTCAAACTTAAAAGAGACACTGAAATTTCTACTTGGATATTTAAGAAAAGATATTGCAAGTGTTTTTATTATTTCTGATTTTATTAAGCTTGATGATTCTTCTCTTAAAATTTTAAGGCAGTTTGCAATAAAATTTGAGACAGTTGGAATAATGGTAAGAGACCCTGTTGACTTAAGGCTTCCTAATCTAAGCAGAGAGGTTGTTGTAGAAGACCCGTATACAGGAAGACAGCTAATTATCAAACCAAGTTTAGTGGCTGGTGAGTATGAGAAATATACTCTTGAACAAAAAAAAGTAGTTGAGTCTATTTTTAAGAAAACTGGTTCAGATTTGCTTGAATTAGACACAAGCCAGGATTTTGTAGAAGGGCTTTCTTCGTTTTTAAAAGCACGAATTAAAAGAAAAAGGTATACCCTTAACTTAGAATAAAATGGCAATAATCTTTTCACGCCCACAGTATCTTTTCCTTTTACTATTAATTCCTGCAGCTATTTTTATATACTTGTACTCAATAAAGGGTACAAAGAAAAATTCAATAAAGTTTGCTAATTTTGATGCACTAAGCAAGATTAAAGGTGTTGAGATATTTTCCAGAAACTTGACTTTGCTGTATTTGGATCTTTTTGTAATGGTTTTAATAATTCTTTCTTTGTCTGGATTAGGAATTACAAGAATTGTTAGTGCTACTGATTCTTCTTTTGTTTTAGCTATTGATGCTTCTGGAAGTATGAGTGCAGATGATATTAATCCAACAAGATTAGAAGCAGCTAAACAAGCTTCTATTGATTTTTTAGATTTAATCCCTGAAAAAACCAAAGTTGGAGTTATTTCATTTTCAGGAAGTTCTTCTATTCAGGAGGAGATTACAGAGGATAAGGGGAGAATAAGGAGAGCTATTTCACAAGTACAGGGAAGGGGAGTAGGGGGAACTGATGTTTATGAAGCAATTGTTACTGGAACTAACATGCTTAGGGAGGAGGATTCAGGAATAATTATACTTATGAGTGATGGACAGGCGAATGTTCATGATCTTTTAAGTTTGATTGATTATGTTAATACTAATAAGGTGATTATTTATTCTCTTGGGGTGGGCACTCTTGAAGGAGGACAAACTGATGCAGGAGTTGTTTCTGTAATACAAGAGGAGACTCTTAAAGCTCTTGCGTATAATACTGATGGTAATTATTATAGAATTGAGAGTATAGATGAGTTTTATGATGCTTTAAGTAATTTAATTGAGATTAAAGAAAAAAAAGATGTGCAGGATTTAGGTTCTTATTTGATTATTTCTACTTTAGTATTATTTTTTATTGAATTCTTTCTAGCTAATACAAGATTTAGAATGCTTCCTTAAACAGAATTTAAAGTTGAGGTTGTTCTTGGGGAGGTGTTGCTTTATATCCATAACAGATTGGAGTTACAAAATCTATTAATTCTTGCACTGTTTTTACTCCTTGCATGGCTTCAAAAAATGTTCTCTCTCCTAATGTTCTGTTGTTTAAGTTGATTCTAAGATATTTTTCTAATCTGAACCTAATATTTAGATAGTCTATAGAGTCTACTTTTAAATCCTCTACTAGTCGTGAATCTCTGATATCTCCTGAAGGAGCGTCTGTTTTTGAATTTCTTGAAACTCCTAAAGAATCTTCCAGAGCATCCATGACTTTATCTTCAATCTGCTCGTAGGTTAAGGGGGAGTTCATATTAGTTTGACTTTTTGAGGTTATTTAAATTTTTATATATTTTTGAACATGGATCATAGAGTTTATACCTGCTGAACAAGAATTAGCTTATTTTTCCTTTTTATGCTCTTTGTGTTTCTTTACTATATATTTGACTCTTTCTAATCCGTCAATTCTTCTTATTTTTTTATGAGATTCAGGAGTTTTTTTTATATTCTTTTTCTTTTCTGCTTTCTCTTCTTGAAATACTTTTTTATTTACTTTGAGGCTTCTGGATTCTCTTAACTCTTTTGCCTTTTCCTGCTTTTCCTTTTCTTCTAATCTTTTTTGATTTTGCCTTTTTGTTCTTTTTCCTGCGATAATCTCCTTTAAACTTTTAAAATGGCTTTTCTTTAATTCAATTCTCTTTGCAGGCTCTTTGGGTTTTGCAGATAATTTCTCTTCAAACTTCAGATGATTTTCTTCAGGATTTTCCTTTCTATCCTGATGTGTTTTTCTCTCAATTTTTCTTAGAATCTTTTTAAATTGTTCAATCTCATTAAATAATTCTACAGGAGAAAACTCTAGTGAGGCATATCTTTTCTTTGATACATCCTCGCATATCCGTGATTCTAGTATTCTTCTTTCTTCTTTGAGCTTTTGAGAGATTTCCTCAAGAGTTAGTTCATGATTGATATTTAGTTCTTCTTTATAAAACTCTTTTATTATTTCTGCGAAATGAACAAGAACCTCTTCTTTAGTGGTTTTAGCTACCTCTATTTTGCTTAGACTTTCGAGTGCCTTGTCAATATAATCTTTTTTTGCAATCTCAATTATCTCCTTTTTCTCTCTGAATATTCGGTTTATTAAAACGAGAATTACAAAAGCTAAAACTCCAAGAATAAGGATTATAACAATCATCCAATTGGAAGTTAAATCTATTTCTCTGATAAATGTAGTGAGTGACATTTTTCCCTCTTTTTTATTTAATAGAGATTAAGATATAAAAATGTTGTTATTGGTGTTTTATCTAATTAACTGCTGCTTGATTTTGAAGAATTCATTAATTAATTTATTTTTTGGTTTTTGATAATATTTAAATACGAGCTCATGCTTTTTTAATCGAGCTTAAAAAGAGGGAAACCAAGAAAAAATGCCTGAAAGAAATATTACACTTTTGAAAAAAAAATTAAAAAAAGAAGTCTTGATTTTGATTATTGTTGTTGCAATTGTTCTTGTTATTGCTTCTTATGTTCTTTTTTTATTTTTTAATTTTCGCAGTGGCGAGATTGTTTTTGTTCAGAGTGGAGAAGAAGCAAAAGTTGGCATTATTGAAGGAGTTTCTCTGTTTAATTTTGGATACTTAATTCGGTGGAGTGATGGAACTTATGGAGAAGAGTCTTTCTTTAATCTTAATAGAATAGAAGATACAGAAGATGAGATTATTTTATTTGAAAAAAACACTAACAAAACAGGGTTTATTTATCCGGTTATAGAAGATTCAGGAAAATTAAATGTGTTTATAGGAAATGTGAGCAATGAAGAGTATCTTGAGAGCATGGATTTATTCACTGATATCCCTTTAAGAGGGATGGGTTATAATATCACAATAAGGAAAAAACCTTTGTGCAATCCTCTTTTTGTTTGCGAGGATTGGAGTGACTGTGAAGCAAAATATGGTCTGTATGAGGTTGTAAACCAAAAAAATGTTTCTGGATTTAAGTATAGATATTGTAAGGATGGCCATGGTTGCCTTTCTAATTTTGTAGAAGCAAAAGAGTGTTCTAGAAAAATTCCAATTCAGGTGAAGAAAGTTTATTGGTGCAATGAAGAGTATCTTGAATTGTATGATGGAAAAAATCTAATTGCGAGAATGAAAACTCCACAAAATAAAACTACTCTTGATATTTCTTTTATTGTAGTTGGAGAGGGATATTGTAATTATTGTCATGATGGGAGTATGAATTATGATGAGGAAGGGATTGATTGTGGGGGGAGTTGTGAAAAATGTCAATAAAAGTAGTTTTAGGTTTACAAACTTATTCTATAAATGAGTAAGGTGATGCTTTATTGATTATAAACCTGCCTCCAATAAATTCTGAGGTTATTGCTGAAATTGTCAGGTTTCCTGCTGCTGCTCTTAAAAGTCCTCCTACAATTGGTATTCTTGCTTTTTGAGAGAAGAAGTCAATTATCTCCTTTATCTCCTCTTCTGTTAGAGAGATTCTTGTCATCTTGACTTCTCCTGCTTTTTTTACAAGAATAGGCTTTCCTGGACCAGAACATTCTATTGTGGTTATGCTTTTGTCTTTTAAAATTGAATTTATTTTTCCTGTTGGAAGCGAAGATAATTCTTCACCTTGTGTTGGTTGGTAATAACCCTGAATTGCCTGAGCAGGTGTAATTGTTTCTTCAATTTTAGGAAGTTCTTTTTCTTGTATCTGCATTTGTTTTGGAGGAAAAGATGGAGGAAGAGAGATATTTCTTCTTACTGGCTTTCTAATAAGGCTTCTTACTCTTGGAAGAGGTTTTGCTATTTCAAGCACTTTTTTTGAGAGAATTGGTCTGAGCAGAGGAGAGTTTGTTCTTTGGACTGGCTGTTGTAAGTTTATGTTTGTTCTAAAAAATGTTTCTGGCCTTTCAAATATTTTTTGTTTTAATTTGTGTATTTGAATATTTTTTCTTGTTTTTTCTGCTCTTTCTCCTTCCTGTATTTGAGTCTGAATCTGATTATACTTTGATAAAATAATCTCTTTTGTAAACTCTCTTAAGAATGAGATGTTTAGAAGAGGATTGGTGTGCTCTAGCATTTTTAGTAGTTAGGAAGAGCTTTTGGACGGGGTCGGTCATCATGGATAGGGATTTCTTGTTTTTGTTCTCTTAGCCGTTCTTCCATTAGAGTTATGCCTTTAGCAATGATTTTGTTTTGTTCAAGAAGAGTATCAAGTTTGTTTAGAAGGTCTTTGTTTTCTTCTCCTTTATCCTCCTGATTTGTTACAAAACTTTTTGCAGAAATTTCAAAAAGCTGAAGCAATTTTGAGATATTTTCTGAAAGAGAGTCAAATTTAATGGATAGATTTGTAAGCACTCTCTGTAGGTTTACGAAATTGTCAATAAGGGTTTTTTCTAATTCTGCTTTAGTTAATTTTTTAGGTTTTGGGACAATCTCACCAATTTTTTTCACCATATTCTGATTACGATAGAGGAATTTATAAAGATTGCGTAAGTGGGGCAGGAGGGAATCGAACCCCCAACTGGCGGTCTGGAGCCGCCTATTTTACCATTAGACTACAGCCCCGTAGGAAGTATAAATAAACAGAGTTTTAAAGCCTTTTCATTTCTTCTATTTCTTTTTCAGAGATAGAGCATCCTTTGAGTTTAAATGCATATAAAAGAGATTCAAGGACATTGCCATTGGTTAAATCAATTAATTTATTTTTGTAAGCTAGATAAATCAGTTCACAAGAACGGATTATTGTGATGTTTTTGAAGAGGTTAAGGTTTTGTTTATTTATTCTTATTCCTGTATGAAGCTTTTTCTGCATGAGCTTTCTGAGATTTTCAGGAGATTCACATAGCATTCTTGTTGTTCTTTCATCTACTACCATTAATTTTTCTCCTTTAATAAGAATCATAGCTGCAATACAGGAAGCTTCTCCTTCTTGTATGATGTTTATTGGTTCGTTTTTTGCAATAAGGGTAGTATTTGCTTTTTGCATTATCTCTCTTGTTTGTTCATTTAAGAGAGTCTTATTAATCTGATTTTCTGCAAGTTCTATTACTCCTTCGTCTAATAGTTTTTTTATCTGTAGTGCTCCTAAACCAAATCTTCTTATTTTTTTAGGATGGTCAATTATTTCGTATTTTACTGGCAGGGTTATTAGAAATTTTCCTCCAAACATTTTTTTTAGTTTTCTTAGAGTGTCAAGAGAAGAATTCATTGAAAAATTGATTATGCTGCTTGAATCAAATATGAGGTATTTTTCTTCTGAGATCATTTTTTAAAAAAATCTTCTGTGAGTTTAATTCTTTTTTTAACAGGAAGAGTTACAGAGAGATTTACGTTAGAGATTCCAGTTTTGCCTGCATACTCAGCGAGCTCCCAGACAGAAATACCAAGAATCTTTGCGGTTTGTTCAATAGATATTCCGTGTTCGTAAATCCTCGAAGCTTTGTTTATCTGAGCTTTTCTAAAAACATCCTGTATGTAAACTTTTAATTTTCCAGACAATTGTTCTATAGTTTTTCTTATCTGGTTTATTTGTTCTCTGTACTGCTCAAGTTCATTGTTTTTTAGAAATTGAATTGATTTGTGAATAGACTTTTCATATGTTTTTTTAAAAGAATCAAATTCTTTGTACTCTTTGTAATTCCTTCTTTCAATTATTTTACTGAGAGAGTATATAATTACTGCAAGAGCAATATTATCTGGATCCTGATAGATTGAAGAGGTATGAATTGTGTTATTGCTCAATTCTTTTAATTTTATTACATCCTCTTCTTTTATTGCTCTTTTTGTTTGTTCTAAAATTTCCAGAATGTGTTCTTTTTCCTGCATTTTTCCTCTTGAGTTTAGGTAGTGAATTTTGTTTATTAAACTTTCTCTTTTATCATATCCTCTTTGATGGTTAATTATTTAAAGAATATTCTCCTGAGAAAATTATGAAAATTGTTTTAGATACTAATTTTTTAGTATACTGTGCTGAGAAAAGAATAGATTATCTTAATTGGATTGACGAGAGATTAGGGGGAGAAAAAGAGATACTTGTTTTTGACAAAGTTTTAGAGGAATTAAAAAAATTAAGTGAAAAAGCTGAAAAAGGAAGGGATAAAACTGCTGCAAAACTTGCTCTTAAAATTCTTAGCCATCATAAAATTAAGATAATACAAACAAAATCAGAGAGTGCTGATAAAGCAATACTAGAACTTGTTGAGAGAGAGGAAGAGGTGATTGTGGCTACTCTTGATCGAGAACTTATAAAGAAGGTAAAAAACAGAGGAAAAGTATTGGTTATTCATAGTGGAATGAACCTTGAATTGAAATAATAAGGTTTATAAAGCTTTTTCGTGATTTGATTATAAGAAAATGTTCTATGTTATTGAAGTTGAGGATTATGTAAGAGTAGAGCCAAGATTATTTGGTTTAGTTACTCGTGAAGCTGTTGAAAAGCAGTTACAGGAGACTTACTCAGAGTATCATAATAAGGAATTTGGTGAAGTTGTAGGAGTTGTGGATGTTGGAGAGGTTGGAGAGGGTATTATTATTCCTGGAGACGGGGCAGCTTATTACAAGAGTAGTTTTAGATTGCTTATCTGGAAACCTGAAATGCAGGAGTTAGTGCATGGGCTGATAACTGAGATAACTACTTTTGGAGCATTTATGAATCTTGGAGTTATGAATGGAATGATTCATATAAGCCAGACAATGGAAGATTATGTTTCATTTAGCAAAAGCAATACTCTCTTAGGAAAGTCAACTAAAAAATCATTGCGAAAAGGAGATGCCTGTTTGGCGAGAGTTGTTGCTGTAAGTTATAAGGGAGATGAACCTAAGATTGGATTAACTATGAGACAACCAGGACTTGGAAAATTAGAGTGGATTAAAGATGAAAAAAGAAAATCTCAGAGAGTTTTAAAATCAAAATCAAAGCAAGATGAAGATGGAGGAAAGAAAAAATGAGAACAAGGGAATTTGCACAAGACAGCGAGATAGGAAGAGTAGGTTTATCAGCATTATTTCACTCAGGACTTTGCGGTCCCTCATGTGATTTAAGTGACTTAAATGTTAAAGTTGATGTTTCTAGGGGTTCTCCAAATGTTTTTACAGTTAGTTTTTATGATATGTCTACAAGAGTTTTTCCTGGAGACAGGGATTATACTGAACTAAATGCGGCTATGGGAGCGTTAGCAGCATAAAATGAGCAAACAAAAAGTATGTAGGACTTGTAAAGCAGTATATGAAGGAGACAAGTGTCCTAAGTGCGACTCTTCTAATTATAGTGACTCTTACAAAGGAAGGATAATTGTGTTAAATCCAGAAAAATCAGAGATTGCTAAAGAGATAAAAATAACTAAAGAAGGCACATACGCAATAAAAATATAAAATGAAAACAGTTCAGAACAAAGACAATTTACTTTTTAACAGAAAAGAGATAAAGGTAATTGTAGATGCAGAAAAAAATCCAAGTTTTCCAGAAGCTGAAAAAATAATTTCTGAAGAATTTAAAACATCTCCTGGAACTGTTTATGTAAAAGGTATTAAGGGAAAATTTGGAAGAAATACTTTTTTAATAAGAGCAAATATTTATAAGACTCAGGAAGATAAAGAAAGAACAGAACCTGATTCAAAAAAGAGGGTTTCAGAAACTAAGCTTTCTGAAGGAGCAGGTTTAGTAGAAAGTAATCTGCAACCAGCTGAAGAAAAAACTGAGAGTGTTGAGGAGAATAAATAATCATGGCAGATAAAAAATCACCGCAGGGAAAGAAACCTCATAAAAACAAGCCCACAAGCAAAAAATATAAATTTTATAAAATTGAAGGAGACAAAGTAGTAAGAGACAAGTATTGTCCTAGATGCGGGATGGGAGTATTTTTAATGAAAGCAAGTAATAGGGTGTATTGTGGAAAGTGTCATTATACTGAGTTTTTAAAGATAGAGAAAAAATCTTAATTTTTTAGCAAGGCAGTAAGTTTCTTCTTGCATATACTTGAGTAAGGGGTTCAGAAGGTGTTAGTGGAACAAGTCCTCTTTTTACCAAGTCACTCTCAACTGTCCAGACTGCATCTAATCCTTCAATTAATTTATGATCAAATGAATAAACCTTTGGGACTACTAGAACAGTTAATCTTTGTCTTTTATATTGGGTTACTGCGTGTATATATGCAGGGTCATTTGGCTGATGCGGAAGAATTACCTGTAATCTCCATCCAGGGATTGTACCTCTTGCTCTTCCAGGACTTCTCCTGTTAGTTTCTGTAAAAACTCCTGCTAAGAATTCTTCTTGTTCACAATTAGTTCTTTGGCTTATCACTAAAATATACTAAGATTTATTATTTATAAAGTTATATGAGATATAGAACAAACTTATAGAGAAAAGTGTCAATTAAGTTTTCTCCTCTCTTTTTATAAGTTTATTGAATATGATTACACATTAATTAATGAGTATTAAACCCTCGGAAGAGGCTCGATAGCAAAAAGATGCTATTTTGCCTCTTCTGGGGAAAAAGAGGTGATAGTAAATATAATACATACTCCTTTATAAACCTTTCGGTTTTGTTGTAACTCAGCAATGACACTATAATCTTAGTTTCTCAAGTACTTTCTTTTTATGTTAGAACCAGAGTATTTATAAGTTTTATTGTAGTGGAGGATATATGGATTTAGACAAAAAAGAAGAGGATGAAAAAATAGGGCAGGGGCAGATTTATGATATCATTACTAGTAAAAACCCAAGTTGGCAGCAGGTTATTTATGATTTAATTAGTTCTGAGCAATTGGATCCATGGGATGTTGATTTGACTCTTTTGAGTTTGAAATATTTTGAGAAAATAGAGGAACTAGAGACAGAAGGATTTTTTATCTCCAGCAAGCTACTGCTTGCTGCATCACTTCTTTTGAGAATAAAATCTGAAATGCTTTTAGACAAATATCTAAGAAGTATTGATGAGATTCTTTTTGGGAAAAAAGAAGAAGTAAGGTATATTAGTGAGAGAATAGAACTTGATGAGAATGAATTGCCTCTCTTGATTCCTAAGACTCCTCTTCCTAGATTTAAACAAGTAACTCTTACTGAGCTTATGTCAGCTCTTAATAAAGCGATTAATACAGAATCAAGAAGAATAGAAAAAGAAATAGAAGTAAAGCAGGCAGAGAGACTGTCTTATGTAGATGTTCCTAAGGCAAGAAGAGTAAGTGTACAGGATAGAGTAAGGCAGATTTATGCAAAAATACAGACTTATTTTAGCAAAAATAAAGAAAAGCTTTCTTACTCTGATTTAGTTGGAAGTGATAGAGAGGAAAGAATTGCGTGCTTTCTTCCTATTTTGCATCTTAGTAACAGGAAAAAATTATGGTTAGAGCAGGAAAAGCATTTTGATGAGATATTTATTCTTCTTTATACTGAGTATAGCAAACTTGGCAGAGAAGATTTGCTTGATGAACTTAGAGAAGAGATAGAGGAAGTTGAGGAGGAGATAAAAGAAGATTTAGATAATGAGCAATTAAGAAGAGTTCAGAAGTTAAATACTGATTTTGAGAATCCTTTAGCTAATTTCTTTGATATGGCTTAGTTTTTATTCATCTGCTCTCACTGGTTCTTGTCCTCGGCGTGAAAAATATGCAGGTAAAGTGTCATAAGGTCTTTTTTGATTTGCTCTAATAAACATTGTTTCAAAAGCTGATTGATGGCTTATAGCTACTCTAAGAGGGACATTTGTTCCTGGTTGAGTTTCTCTATAAGCTATATCCACTTGTCTGACAACTTTTTCTGGAGTGTCTAAATAGGGGGTTGTTTTTGAAATTTGGAGTATAGGAACAACATTTCTATTTGGAGTTATCTGCCACACTTCTATTGGTACTTCACTTGTTAGTTCATCAATAGCTAGTAATTCTATACAAAATCCTGGTGCCATTTTATTTATAATTAATAATGGTTTTTAAAGATTTATATGTTGTATGCTTTAGTTGAGAAGTTATTCGAGCTCTTTTATAAGGTCTATTTCATCTAGCATTTTTTCTTCTCCTGTTTTCATGTCACGAAGCTTAAACTTTTTCTCTTTGATTTCTTCTTCTCCAAGAAAAACTACAAAATCTATTGATTTTGAGTTAGCATAATCAAGTGCTTTGCTTATTCCTTTTTCTTCCCAGATTTGTGTGTTTACTCCCTGCTCTCGCAGTTTTTCAGCAAGTTTTATTGCTTCTTTATCCTGATTTATGGAGATGATGAGGATTTGTTTTTTTGCAGGTTTAATTTTGCTTAACATACTTATTCTTTCCAAACCAAATGAAATTCCTGTTGATTGAATTCCATTTATCATATAAGAACCTCCTCCAGTAATTGATTCTTTTAAAGAGCTTTTTGCTTCAAATACAGAACCAGTATAATATGAAAACCCTCTGACAATTGAGGGTTTAAATTTCACAGTCAGTCCGTAAAGAGCACAGTATTTTTTTAGTTCTGCAATTTCTTTGTAAGGGGTGTATTTTTTAAAATAAGATTCTGATTTGTTTAATAGTCTTAAAAGAGAGTCAGCTTTAAATCTTTTTAAATTTCTTCTCACGTCTTCTTCTGGTAACTTGTCAAGTTTGTCAATCTCTCTTAGCACCTGTTCTTTATTTTTTTCTTTGACTCCATTTTCTTTTAAAATTTCATTAAGAAGTTTTCTGTTATTTATGAATATGTCCTGCTTTATTCCTAATCTTTTCATTATTTTTGAAACAATGGCAAGAAGTTCTGCTTCGTCTTTAATTGTTGAGCCGATTATATCTACATCGCACTGTGTAAACTGGCGAAATCTTTCAGAAGAGACTGGCTCGTCACGAAAAACTTTTCCTATTTGATATCTTTTATAAGGAAGTTTTTTGCCTTTGGAGATTCTTTTTAATGGAAAAGTTAGTTCGTATCTTAGTGCGAGTTTTCTCTTGCCTCTGTCTTCTAGTTTAAAAATATCTGAGACTGCTTCATCTTCTGGATTTTCTCCCTGGACAAACTCTCTGTTTTCAACTATCGGGGTTTCAGCTGGTTCAAACCCATAGAGTTGAAAAGTTTCTTCTATAACTCTTTTTATCTCTGCTCTTTTCAGAGCTTCTTCTCCGGTATAGTCTTTAAATCCTTTTACTGTTTCGCTGCTCATTTTTTACTTTGCCTCCAAATCTTTTACTAATTTATCAACTCTTTTTTTAATTACATTAACTAATTTTATAATTCTTTCTTTTTTCCCTTCTGTTATATCTTTAATTTTCCAGACAATTACTTTTTTCCCAAATTTTATATTTCTGTCAAAAACTTGTTTTGGGACATTATCTGCTACAATTACTGTAATATTCTGCCAGGCCATTAATTCGCTGCTTAAACCCTGTGGTTTTCCTGAGATATTTAAGCCAAGTTTTTTTGCTAGGGCAACTACTTTTGGATTAAGAGGAGTGCCTTTAATCAAACCTGCTGATTTTACTTTAAAGTTATTATTTTTATTTATTTTTTTAAAATAAGCTTCAGCTACTCTGCTTCGAAATCTATTGTATCTGCATACAAATAAGATTCTTTTTTCTTTATTTGATTTTTTCATTTTACCTCGCTTTTCGATTTCTGACAAGCGGAAGGAGGGAATCGAACCCTCGTCTCAAGCGCCACAGGCTCATATTCTACCATTAAACTACATCCGCCATTTATATTTAAGTTAGTAAAGAAAGGTATAAAAATATTACTTATTAGAATTTTTGGAAAGTTTAGACTAAGAAGAGTCCCTTCAGTGGGGAGACCTCCAAAGTTTAATTGTTCTTTCCATAATTTTATTATCAGGAGTAGGTTTTTAAAGTTTTCTGATTACTTAATAAAATGGTAAAGGAAAAGTTTAGATTTTATGCATTCTGGTTGTGTTTGATATGCATAATTGTCTTTGTAATTCAGGTTGTCCTGCCTGGATTTACTGAGTTTTTTCTTCTTAATTCCAGTGCAATTAGTAATTTTGAAGTATGGAGATTTTTAACCTCAATATTTTTGCATGGGAGCGTGATTCATTTAATGTATAATTTATTTGCACTTGCTTTGTTTGGAAGTATTTTAGAGAAGTTTGTAGGAGGAAAGAAATTCCTTTTTGTGTTTTTTGTTTCTGGAATTTTGGCAAATTTAATTGCTGTTAATTTTTATTCTGCGAGTTTAGGCGCAAGTGGAGCGATTTATGGGATTTTAGGTTGTTTAGTCATACTCAAACCTTTGATGATAGTCTGGGCATTTGGATTTCCAATGCCAATGTTTATAGCAGGCATTTTGTGGGTTGCTGGTTCTGTTCTTGGGATTTTTGTTCCAAGGGAGGTTGGGGATATTGCTCATTTGTCTGGAATGGCTGCAGGATTTTTGTTTGGTTTTATTTTTAGAGTAATGAGCAAGAAAAAATATGAAAGAAGAGAGACAATAAGATTTAATGAACCAGACATGAGGAGATGGGAAGAGAGGTATATCCTGAGAAGTTGAAGTTATTTTAATAAAAATTAGAGCATCAAGTATTTAAATTAAAATTTCCTTTTGAATTAATGGGTATTTTGTTTAGAAGGGAAAGAGGTGGAATTAATTTTTCAAGAGTGGGAAGATTAGCTCTTGTTTCCTTAATTGTTTCTATTTCTGCTGCATTCATAAGCACTATCTGGGCAATTTACCTAGATAGTTTTTTCAATAATCCTGCTTATGTCGGATTCTTCTCTGCATTTCTGACTCTAGTCTCATTTTTTTCTTTTTTCTTTATAATTCCGATAATTGAAAAATCAAGCAAATCTAAAATCTTTTCTTATAGCTTAATCTGGCATGCAGTAACTTATTTTCTTTTTGCAGTAAATCATAACTTTTATATTTTGATTATTTTATCGTTCATCTCTACAGTTGTTTTGACTCTAAGAATAACTAGTTTTGGCATAATCATAAAAGATTATTCTAAGAGGGCCCAACTCTCAAGAAATGAGGGAGTAATTTACACTTTTTTTAATCTGGCATTTGCTGTTTGTCCTCTTATTGCTGCTTATCTTGCAGGGAGGTATGGTGTTAATCTGGTCTTTCTTTTATCTTCTGTATTTTTCTTTTTAGCATTTTTATGCTTTAAAATGTTGAGAATAAAAGACTTAAATATCAAGAAAAAACCTGATTTTAATATTACTAAAAACTTTTTTGCTTTTTTTAAGAGCAAGGACCGGGTGATTTCTTATATTCTTGGAGGAGGGGTTAATCTCTGGTGGATTTTGATTTTTTTGTTTATGCCCCTTTTTATTTTAAGACAGGGTTTGGATGATTTGTGGATAGGTTATTTCTTATTTGCTTCAATGGTGCCTTTAGTTGCATTGACTTATTTATTTGCAAAAAAAGCTGGAAAAATTGGTTTTAAGAGAATTTTTAAAATTGGTTTTTTAATTCCTGCAGTTCTTTCTTTCTTTTGTTTTTTTATTGGGAATGTTTACTGGGTTCTTGGACTGTTATCTTTAGCAAGTGTGGGTTTAGCAATGTTAGAGTCTACAACTGAATCATATTTTTTTGATATTTCAAAGAAAAAAGAAGAGTTGAGATTTTATGGTCCGTATAATACAACTATTGATGTAAATCAATTTATTGGTTCTCTTTTATCTGCGACTTTGCTTTTAGTTTTGCCGTTTAAATATATCTTCCTTCTTTTTGCTTCTTTTATGTTCTTCATGTTCTTTATTTCATTTAAAGTAAGAAAAATTGTTGAATCAAAAAGAAAGAAATGACTTTTTAATATGGATTTTTTAGTAAAGAAATATTTATAAACACAAAACATTTTATTCTTGAAACAAAAATGGTGAGAAAGAGAAATTATTTATTAACTTTGTTAGTTTTTTCATTGCTTTTACTTAGTGGTGTTAGTGCTTTGAGTGCCCACAGCACAGATATTACTGTCAGAACTGAGGCACATAGGCAGGTTGAGGTTGCAGTTACTAGCGAGGGGATTTCTGTTCAATCTTTTTCTGGAACTTCTGATGAGGCAGGAGAGTTTAAAGCTAGGTGCATTTCTATTCCTGAGACTTTGGATATGCATGTAACTGTCATTAAGATTGGTGCAGTTGTTGTAGATGAAGATTATGGACCTTTTCAGGCAGGAAGTCCTGTAATGATTACTGCTTTAATTCCTGAAGAGGAGATAGAAGAAGAGAACGATACAATTATTGAAGATATTGTTCCTGCACCCGAGGTTATTATTGAAGATATTGATGAGAATTCTGATTTGGGGGTAACTGGAATGGCTATAACTGAAGAAGATTCTGGAGAAGGTTTTTTTGGAAAGTTTTTTTCAACAACTCTTTATTATATTGTTGGGGGTATTCTTCTTGCTTCAGTTATTCTTGTTTTTGCTATGCAACTCGCGAAAAAAAGAAGAGGACATTATGCTTATTTTAAATACAGCAACAATGAAATTGCTAAACCTGGAAGTGAGTCTAATGAGGAGAGTCAGCTTCCTTTTGCAGATGATCGGATTGACAGATTAGAGAAGACAGTAAGAGCAGCTCAATCTGAATTGAATAGAATAAAAAATGAAAAAAGAATAAAAGAAGCTGAGAGAAAACTTCAGGAAGATACAGAGAAATTAGAGAAACTTAAGAGCGGAGAGGAAGATTAATTAAGCTGCAGCTGCTAGTCCTTCTAAATCTATTCCTCTTTTAGGCATTTGAATTATGCTTGTTCTTTCTTCAAGTCCTCTTAGAAATCTTTTAGAAGCTTCTTTTATAGTGAATTTATCTGCTTGTTTTGTATACTTGTTCATTAAGTGAGGAAGGGAGCCAAGAGAAATCCATGAGGCTACTTCATAAGCAAGATTTCCAAGTGCTCCAAGAATATCATGAGTTTTTCCAAGATAGTAAGCATCATAAGCAAGATAGCCTGGGGAGAGTGCCAGAGTTTTTATTCCTCTTGCTGCTGTTCCTACTCCTCCCATTATTGTAAAGTATTCCAGAACTGCATCTAGAGGTACTGTAGTTTTGTTTACTGTGTCTATTCCTGCTGCAAATCTTCTCATACCTTTATTTTTTTGATTTTCTGTTTCTAGGTACTCTTTTAGTAGTGCTCTGAAATTTTCTGGTTCTCCGTGATAGTTTTCATATGCGTCTCTTATTTCTGGCATTTTCATTGCTTTTCTCACTTGTGTATCTACTTCTGAAGAAAAAGGAGCTGCCCATTTAGCAGTTTTTTTTAGGGTTTTTGTTTTCCATCCCATTTTACTTTTTGAACTTGTTTTTAATTAGATGATTCATTGCTGTTTTTAAATCAAGTGCGCCAACTAACTTTCCTTTTTGAGTTACTGGACACGAGAAGACATTAGATTTTAACATTTCAAAGTATGCTTTTGCAAGCTGTTCATCAATGTCCTGTGTCATGATTGGGGAGGTCATTATTTCATTTGCTGTTGTTTTTTGAGGGTTTTTGTTTTCTGCAACTACCCTGTTGTTTACATCTGTTGTAGAGATGATTCCTACTGGTTTGTTTTTTTCTGTTACAATTATGTGCCTCTCTTTCTCTTGTTTTAGCTTTTTTGCAACAGAAACTATGTTATCACTTTTATCACAGCTTATTACTTCTCTAAGTTCGCAATCTTTTATTCTCATGCTTTTAATAGAAATCTTATAGTTATTTAAATTTTTAGTTTTTAAAGAAAAGAGTTTAGAAAAAACGACTAATTAAGATAGATAGTAACGAGAGCAGGAAAAGGCAGAGATTAAATACTTGAAGATTTGGAAGGGTTTCGTTTATAATAACAAATCCAGTTAAATTTGCAGAGCTTAGGAGTATTGAAATGACGATTCCAATTAAACCTATAATAGCAAAATTTCCTGTTGTGCCAGGGTATTTGCCCTGCACTCTTTGTTCTAATTGTTCAACTCTTTCGCTTAGTGCTGTATTTTCATCTTGTGTTTGTGCAATTGTTCTTGCTGTTCTATACTCTTTTTTCCCTCTTAGTGCTGCTTTTCCTGTTCCATAAGCTCCAGCTACAATTGCTCCTGTTGTTTCAGGGTATTTATTTGCTGTTCCTAAAACATATCTTGCTGCTTCTTGCCAGAAATTTCTCCGAGTAAGGGTTTTTTCTTCTGGTTTTGTGGGTTTTTCAGTAGCTTTTCTTTCTGGTGATTCCTGGTATTGTCTTTGGTATCCTTTTCCTTTTCTCCACTCTTCTGTATCTTCTTCACTTCTTCCAAAAACATTTCTCCAGAATCTTGCTCTCCAGTCTTCTACATTTTTTACAGGCTTGACTACATTTTTTACAACTGGATTTTTTGATGTTTCTACTGCTTGGTCTAAATCAGCTAGTTTATGTCCTACTTGATACAATCCCTCTCTTGCTCTTCTGTAGAAATTTCCTGCTATTCCTCCTCCTACTGCATATGCTGTTCCTACTGCCCCTGTTTTAGCTAAGAATTTTCTTCTGGTTACCCTTGCTGCTTTTCCTGTTCTTTTATCTTGTTTTTTTGCCATTTTAAGCATCAAGCGTGTAAGTATAGACTTTATCGTAAGGGACGAAGAGTTCACAGGTTTCTTTCTTGTTTAATTTTTCCCAAATTCTTCTGAAAAGCCTTATAGAATTTCCGTGAGCTGAGATAGCCACATTGACTTTTTCTTTTTGCATAAATTTCTTCAAGTTTTTAATGAATATTTTTACTCTTTTTTCTACCATTGCAAAACTCTCTCCTCCTGGAGGACGTGAGTTAAAGTCCCTGTGCCACTTGTCATATTTTTCAGGAGAATATTTTTTAACAATCATTAAATGCTTTTTATCATTAAACTTCCCATAATTTCTTTCAATCATTCTATTTGCAGTGATTATCTCTCTGCATTCGGGATGATTTTTTAGAACTTCTTTTAGTGTCTGTTTAGAACGAAATAGGGAGGTTTGAAAAGCTACATCAATTTTTTTATTTTTTAATCTCTCTGCAATAATTTTTGCATCATCAATCCCTGACTTGACAAGACGTGAATTATGCCATCCGCTAAAATCTCCTTCAATATTGTCTGTTGTTTTGCCGTGCCTGAAAAGATAGATTTTTAGGTTTACCATTTTGATAATAAATATGAATTCTTTATAAACCTTTTATTTTCTCTTTCTTGTTTGTATTCTCACAATTTTTCCGTCTTTTAATTCAATAATTCGAGAAACATATTTTAAATGCCAGGGTTCGTGGGTTACCATCACAATTGTTTGTCCATATCTTTTGTTTAAATCTTTAAGCACTTCAAGGATTTGTTCTGAATTTTTTGTATCAAGGTTTGCGCAAGGTTCATCAGCAAATAAGATACTTGGTTTTTTTGAAATAGCTCTTGCAATAGCAACTCTTTGTTTTTCTCCGCCTGAAAGCTCATCAGGGATTCTACTTCCCTTTTCCCCTAATCCAACTTTTCTTAAAGCTTCAAGAGCAGTAGATATTGAGTCTTTTTTAGATTTGCCTTCCATTAGTGAGAGGATGTACACATTTTCTAGAGCACTCATCTCATTAATTAATGCATAGTCTTGAAAAATATATCCTAATTGAGTCAGTCTGTAATATGTTCTTTCAGCTTCTTGCAGATTTTTTACATCTAACCCTTGAATTGAGTACTCTCCTCTTGTTTGAGTGTCCATCAGGCCAAGAATTCTTAGCATTGTTGTTTTTCCACTACCTGATGCGCCTATTACTGCAATGAAATCTCCTTTTTTTATTTCAAAGGTGGCATTGTTAAGAGCTTTCACTACTCCTTCTCCAGACTTATAGTGTCTGTCCATATTCTTTACTTTGATGATTGTTTTTTCTTCTTTCATTTTAATTTAAATTTTTTAATTGATTTAATTCTTAGATCTTTATTCAAATTTAATAAATAAATTTCATTAATAATATACTCTGCCTTCAATTTCTCTTTTTTCAATTTATTAATCACTCTATCTATATCTTTTTTATTCCTAAAAATTCCTAAGCTTAAATGAGGAATATATCGGGGCATATCTTTATTCTTAAAATCTTTTAATAGATCTTTATTTAGACTTTTATATAATCTAAGAATATTACTAGTTCCTTTGTCAACTAATAAATATAGGTAATATTCTTTAGCAGATTTTTTCAATCCTTTCAAGTTTATCTTAAATGGTTTAATTGATTTAATTGAATTTTGTATATGTTCATAAAGTTTTTCTTGATTGATGTCTTTAAATGGATAAACTAAACTTATGTGTGGTTTAAGTTTATGACTATCTGGATTATACCTCCTTCTAACCTCTTCAATTTTTTTATTCTTTTTTAATAAGATAATTATTGTTTGTTCCATTTTTATCTCCCCCAAATTGCTTTTAATATGCTTTCTTTTGAAACTCTCCATGCAGGAAGAATTCCTGCAATAACTGACATAATCAGCATAGTGATAACACTCTGGATTATTAATCCTCCTTGAATTTTAGGAATTATTGTCATTGTTTCGTAAAATGTTACAGGATGTATGGTGAAATAAAACATAAGTGTAAAATATAGGATTAGTCCTGCAAAAATCCCTGTGCATACATAGAATAAACTAATGAATGCATAAGAGAGCACAATTGATAGCGGAGAGATGCCTATTGCTTTTAATATTCCTATTTCCTTTCTTCTATTTAATACATTAATATAAATAATAATCAAGATGAGTGCAGCTCCAATAACTAAACTGATAATCTTTGAAACTATGTCTATCATTCCAATACTTTGCATTGCTTGTTTGATAATAGCATCAGATTTATCCTGCCAAGTAAAAACCTTTTCTTTTACTCCAACATCAATTATCTTATTTTTGGTTGTTTCTTCTTCACCAGGAGTTTTAATTCTTATAACTACACTCGTAGCCTCGTTTCCATTTAATCCATAGACCTCCTGAATTTCTTTATAGTTAACTAAAGCATTAAGGTCCACAATTTCAAATGTGCCTTCCATGATTCCTTTAACTTTGTAGGTTCTTTTAACTCCATTACTATAAGTTACTTCGACAAATGAGCCAGCTC
This sequence comes from Candidatus Woesearchaeota archaeon, assembly GCA_964403535.1. Taxonomy (GTDB): domain Archaea; phylum Nanobdellota; class Nanobdellia; order Pacearchaeales; family GW2011-AR1; genus CAYOFN01. The sequence goes on along the minus strand of CAYOFN010000006.1, from coordinate 5,084 downwards.
TTACTTCCCCTAAATTATCATAGATTTCAGAGCCAAAATGCCCTCCTGCAATCATTGCTCCAATTATTATCTCGTCTTGTGCAAGATCTCCTAAAAATTCTCCTTTAGTTATGATGTAAGGATATTTAGAGACATCCATTTCTTCAGAAGGTATTACTCCTGTAATTGTAACCCCGACTATATTTTGTTTATGCTGAATAGACGCACCAACATCCAGTCGTTTTGTTGCTGATCTAACTTCTGGGACTTCTCTTACTTTTTGGAGTACATTATCTGCATTATTGATGTAAGCATTGTCTCCTGTTGGTTCTACAACAATGTCCCCGTAAGGATAATCTTGCATAAATCCTGTAAATAAACCAGTAACCCCCCCTATCATTGAAGGCAAGAATATTAAATTCATAAAAATAAGAGCTAAAACAAAAATAATAAATGCTAAAGTTTTCTTATTTCCTCTTTTTATAGAACTTGTTGCGCTGAGTAATCCAACTTTGATGTCATTAAGCATTTTTTCCCCATTTTTCACTCATTATTTTTTGTTTTTCTCGTTTATTACGTTTCCTTTAAGGAGTTGCTGAATGATTTTATCTTTTGCTTTTTTAACTTTGAAAAAATAAACAACTCCTGTTCCAGCAAGTATAACAATGATTACTGATGCAATAATCAGGGTGAGATTTGATTCTTTTTCTAATATAGTTAAACTAACATTTGTTCTAACCTCTTTTTCACCAAAATCATCATAATAAGAAATAATTACTGGAAACTCAAATTCTCCAGAATCCTTTGTCATAAATGTGAAGATTGCAGGTCCATCTTCATCTGATTTAAGTGTTCCAAGAAATGATTGTTTAACTCCCTGAAAAGGATGATCAACAAATACTTTTATAGACTTAGCAGTTCCTTTTCCAGAATTTTCAATCCTTAGTGTTAATTCGACTGTATCTCCTTTAATTGGAAGGACAGGATTAGACTTAACAGAGGCTATACCTATCTCTGCTTTGTTTCCAATAATATCAAAAGCAATATCATAATACTTTGTTATAGAACGTCCTGTTTTGCCGTAGGATAATTTTGTTTTGATTACATAAGTTCCAGGACTCGCATCCTCATTTGTTCTTAGATGATATGTAAGAAATCTTTCACTGTTTCCGTAATATAATTTAGAAATGTTAATTATTAAAGGTTCTTTAATTGTAACCTCTTTTGGAGGATTTAATAATTCAAAAGAAACAAATTCTGGGAGGGTCTCTCCGCAATTTTCAATTTGAACTCCGATTGTAAACTCTTTTCCAATTTCAATTGAAGAGGGGCTTATATCTGAGACTTCTACAGTTACACATTCTGTTCCTCCGATTGCATTTGAACATGGCAGAATAAATAAAATTACAAATAATGCTGTAAGACAAATCAGAAGTATCTCTCTTTTTATCACTCTTATCACCTCAATATAGTAAGATTGTTTGGGTTTTTAAATTTCACTACTTTTCATTTCATAACTAAAATGAAAATTGCCAAGAAGTATACAATGCCTTCACGCAAGCTTTGAAATCTTGGCATTAATTCATGGAGAGTTTAGAGGAGATTATGCTTTAACAGTAATATGATAATCTGTATCTCTTAAAGCAAATGTCTCATTTTGTCCATCTCTGCCTTTATAACTTACTTCTTTTACCTCTGGATTTATCTCAACACTTTTTATTGTTCCATCTCTAGGAGGATAGATATAACAATTGTTTCTTTCAGGTCCGGATTCATAAAGAGCAGGTAATTCTCTTGGAACATTTGGGTCATCTGAATGAAAGTCAATTGCAACTTTTTCTAGAAAACCAGACACTTCTTTCCTGACTTCTGTATCAGGCTGTCTACTGTTATTAACTAGGGCTAGTGTTGACACGATTAAACCCTTGTTTCCACTACGACTATCTCTAGCATAAAATGGTAAGTCTTCTGAATAGTGTCTCATTTTTTCACCTTTATCTTAGAATATCTAAGGAGAAGGAGTATTTAAACATTTCTATCTGTAACTCCTATTAAGTGATATAACAATCTACTCGTTTACTTGGATTTTCATTATTTTATTGATTATGGAGTTTAATTTATGAAACTGCTCGTGCTTTGAACAAGTCCAAATTCTGAAGAACTAAACACTCTCTTTTAGATAGTAGGATGCCCCCGCCGAGCAAGTAGGTAAAATGTTATTTCGTGGGGTATTTTATGTTGTAATTTTATCCATAATTTTGCTTATTTGTAGTTGGTGTTTTTGATTTATAAATCTTGTCGAGATGGAGTGTATCCTTTGGAATGTGTCAGAAAAAGCAAAGATTTATATATAGTAAGATTACTATAATATTATAGTAAAATAAACAATTATAAAATGATTAAGAAAAGCCAATTAAATATTATGAACCTATTCAGGAAGGATATCTTCTTAAAAAAGACAATAAGAGAGGTATCAATGCTTCTCAAGAAAGATTATCCAAACACTTACAATGCAGTTATAGAACTCGAAAAAGAAGGATTTATCAAAATAGAAAAAGTTGGGAAATCAAAAGTATGTTCTATAGAACTTAATCAAAAGACTATTTCGCTTCTTTCTTTTTTAGATGAACAAGAGTCTTTTGAAGCAAACATCCCCAATATGAACTCTATACTGGATTTTAAAGAGTTTAGTGATGATATAGTCTTAGTAACAGGGAGTTATGTTTTAAGAAAGCAAACAAAGGCATCAGATATTGATATACTGTTGATTGTAAAAGAAAAGGCGTTTGAAAAGCAAAAATTGCTTGAAAATATCACTTCTTTGATGATCCCAAAAGTCCATGCTTTAGTATTCAGTTACAAAGACTTTATTGATATGCTCTTAGATAAAAAACCAAATTTGGGAAAGGAAATATTTAATAAACGGCTAATCTTTAAAAACACAGTAAGATATTATAATCTAATAAAAGAGGCAATTGAACATGGATTCAGAGGTTAATCTTTATTTATTAAGAGCAGAAGATGAGTTTTTATTATCCCAAAAAGACCTGCAGCTTTCTACAGACGATAAAACTAAAGATTTTCTAGGGATACCTAAAGATAAAACTTTCTATTATTCTGTAATAAGTCACGCTTATTACTCTATTTTCTATGCTGCAAAAGCTTATTTATTAAATAAAGGAATAAAAACAAAAGTTCCAAACGAGCATAAGAAAACTTTTAAAGAATTTAAGAAGTTTGTTAAAATTGGAATTGTTGATAAAGAATTACTAAAAATATATGAAGCTGAGATAATAAAGGCAGATTTTCTCCTTAAAATTTTCCAATCAGAGAAAAAGAAAAGGGGGACATTTACCTATCAGATGAAGTCAGAAGCCAACCTGCCTTTTGCAGAAGAGTCAATAGGCAATGCAAGGAAGTTTATTTCTAACGTGAAAGCAATAGTTAATTAGATTAAGAAATTATTTCAATTGTAATCTCTGCCAGAGTTCCAGCAGAAAGTTTATCCTGCAGTAAAGTCAGAACTATGATTACTGCTTGCGAGCATTTTCACGAGGATATCTTCTTATTTTATATTCGAGTGGAAGTGGGAGATGCCATGTTTTGTTATTTTCTTAGTGATTGTGAATTTTTGAGAGTTATTTCATTCCCTCCGGAAGTTTTCCAAATCCTCTGAGTTCTCTAAGATATCTATCTCCGATTATTATTCCTCCGTTGGTTTCGCCTTCATGATAGTAATTTACCTCTCCAATCGTAACCATTCTTATATCCAGATTATCTTTACCGACACTTTTCTCTAAATGTCTTGCAGCAGAAGTTTTTATTTCTAATGATTCAGACACCTCTTTATTCAATTCAGATAAATATAACTCATATGGTTTTGCCCAGTTCCCCAGAACCGCGCGGGTTATTTGTCCTCCTGCAAACTGAGGATCTATTCCTTCAAGACAAACTACCCTGCCTGACGCTCGTGCTCTTTCAACTAGTCCTTTTGCTATTTTTGCATTCCTGGATATTATTAATCTCTCTTTAACTCGAGTATATTCGGGTCCATAAGGGTATTCTCTTTCCTTAGCATTCCATTCCCGATTCATTGCATAAATTGGATTTTCATGAGGATTTGAAGAATCATCAAAAGCAATATACCACTTCCCCTTGTCTTTGAAATAAAACCCTACTGTTCGAGTAGATTGTTTTTCATCTTTTGGTTTTCCAATATGGGATAAGACTCTGAATGCTGCTACCTCTTCTGCACTTTGCAGTCTTGCTTGAGAATCGGTTAGTTTATTAAATTCAAGGAATTGAATATCTCCTTCTTTATAATTTCCTTTAAAGAATCTTTGTCTTCTGAAATCTTCTGTTGGCATGGTATCTCTTTCATGCATATAGTCTCCAATTTTTTTCAAAGCTATTTCTCTGCTTGGATAAAACAAGAAACGAACGGTGTTTTCAATCGAATTAACTCTTTTTTTATCAGAGGTTGTTTCTGCATTCGGAGCATGCTCGTTTTCAACAAGAGTAATCAATGATGGATTTAGCATGATGCTTCTTCGTTGAGTAGTTTTTACTATTTCTTGACCTACAGTTTCTTGAAAATTAAGACTCCCAAATTGAATCCAAAAAGAGTCATTGCAGCCAATAATCCTAAAATCTTTTCCAAGAGAATCTTCTTCGATAATCCTAGAAAGGTGTGCATCACGTTTTACTCCTTTTTCGGATAGATTGTCTGAGACAAATTTTCTTCTAAATTCATTTAATCCATCAATATCAAATATTGGCTGAACAGGACACATCACATAAGTTAATGTTATCCCATAAGCTGCAGATTGTGCCTCCCCCGAAGCAACACAACCCTGATAGTCTACTTTTCTTTCAAGAAGATGGGCTATTCCTTGTTCAATATTCCGTTCTACGATTTCCTCTGCTTCTTTGATTATACTTCCATCTGGAGCATTTAATGTTATTTTGCCATCTGTAACTGTTTTTTCTTTCATTTTATTTAGTAATTTGTATTTACTTTATAGTGACTATACAATAGTCTCTTTTTAAAACTTTATCCTCCTAAAATGGAGTACAAAGAAAGATTTAAAAATGTGGAAAATATT
>CAYOFN010000005.1:0-35490 GCA_964403535.1 Candidatus Woesearchaeota archaeon | reverse complement strand
CTATCTTATCTTTTTTTATGCCAAATTTCTCAGCTACATTTTCATCAAAAATTTCCTCAACTTTCTGTATCTCTAAAAAATGATTTCCAGCTCCTAAAGTTCCAAGCTGGGGCAGTCCTCTTGCTCTCGCTCTCTTGCTGACATCACCAGGATTTGCTCCTTCTATTTTTCCATTTTCCTCGCATCTCTCTAAGTCTTCTCTCTCTCCCATCCCAGACTCAACAGCCCACTCTGCTCCTTTTTTCAAAACATCTTCAAGCTCTTTTTCCGATAATTTTTCTTTATGCCCTCTTCCCACTCCAGAAGGAATTGTTATGGTTAAATCATGCAAAAACTCTTTCCTTTTTTTCAGAAAATCAGCAACAGAAATACTAGTTGCCAGAGCGCGAATCCCACAATTAATATCATAACCAACTCCACCAGGAGAGATAATTCCCTCGTCTAAATCAAATGCAGCAACTCCACCAATTGGGAATCCGTATCCTGAGTGAATATCAGGCATTGCTAAACTCTTTCCAACAATCCCTTTTAGTTTAGAAACATTAACTAATTGTTGTATTGCATTATCTTCAACATCTTTTAACAAAATCTCAGATATAAAAATCTTAGAATTTCCAATTTCAAATTCATTTTCTGAAACTTTTTTTAGTTCTATTTTCTCTGCCACGAATATACAATAAAAGAATAATATTTAAGTTTATACTTTATATTTTAAGTATACTCAATCTCATAAATATGCACAGCATAACCAGGAGCCTTTATGTTCTTTGAAGAGTCATAATCTCCTATAAAATTATCATTAAAGCTGTGTTTGTCTGAATTAATTGCAAGAGTTCTATTAAATTGCACAAGAGTTTCATTACTTACTTCATTTATTGCTGTAACTTTTTTCAGAGTGTATCCCGGAAGAGTTATTCTTATATTATTAATATCTTCATAATGATTGCTTGCTGTAAACAAGTAAATTTTTCCAGCATGTTTCTTCATCATAATATCTATTCTTGAGTCAGAAACCTGCCACTCATTATAGAAATTTGGTTCAATCAAAACAGGATACAATGAAGCAAGTTCTTTAGAGATAGTTGTGATTTGTTTCCAGTGATAATTATAATAACTATTATCCACAACTACATTTTCTCCGTAGATATTCTGGGTTTCTAGGGTATCTTCTGTTTTTATTTTATAAGTTCCCCAGAACCATACGCCTGTCGCGCCATTAATTATCTGCTCCCAAACCTGATATCTCTGAACATTAAAAGGAATTACCTGATTAAAATGCCATCCGCCTTTTCCATCCCAATTAGACCACCAGTAAACACCTAAACCAAAAGAAAGAACAGGCCTGTTCTCCCCCTCCTTAATAGAATTATCAATTAGCTTTCTTATTGATTTTCCAACATTATTCAGGTAAGCATCTTCATTTCCATAAGCATATGCCTGAGGAGTATTAAGTGTCTGGCTTAAAATATCATCATACTGCAAATAATACTTAATCAAGTCTTCTGAGTTTTTTGTATAAGGCCCTTCCTGCATGACTTTTCCACAATAATTTGTAATCAAGTACGCTTCAGGAGCTTTTTCATCTTTATAATTTTTTAATAATTCAAATGATTTCAGATTTGGGAGATACCACCCCTTTGAATTTGCCCCGCAATCTCTTTCATCAGGACCATTAAATGCAAGCAGGTTTTCAAAACCAGCCCAGTTGTCAATCTTACTTTTCATAGAATCCCATCCAAAATAATTTAAGTTTTTCCCAGGGTCATTAACCCATACACTCTTTTGGTTATTAGGATAAAACGTTGACAATTCAACAACAGCAGAAAGATTTTTTTCCAAAAGCAACTGCTTTACTCCATCATATCCTAGACTGTTGTAATACTGGCTGATTGACACTGAATTAAATCCATTTTCCTTAACTAAATCCAATGAAATCGGTTGATTGTTTTGTTTTGGAATTCCATAAAGTATTATTGGGAAATAATCCTGTCCTTTAAGTTTAACAAAATTCAAAGTTCCTGATTTTTTAAACTCAGGCTGTTCGGGATTATAGTTTCCAGGCACTTCTTTTAGAACAAAATTATCAAAATATATTTTTCCTCGAGGATAGTTGTATGTTTTTACTTCTGCATACACTGTTTTACTTGAGGATTTAATGTATTTTGTGACTCTTCTCCAATTTTCAAATCCTTTTTTATCATAAGTTCTATAAACTCCAGCAGACTCATCCCATTCAGTCATATTTGGTCCGTACGCCCAGACATAATTATCAGCATTTCTAATTAGAGTTGAAGAGGTTTTTATTGTTGAACTATAAAAGAGCAGAGCAACCCCCATCCAGTTAGTTGAACTCTTGATAGTATTATCACTCAGATTTATATTTGGTTCAACTCCCTCTGTTGCATAATCAAATGAAAATTCATACCAAGTGTCTTGTTTTATAACTGGAATGCTTGAGGTCCATCCAAATGAGTTTTCATCTCCATTTCCTGTTCCACTGAAATTACTGAAAATAATTTTAGTGCCATGCCCTGTTGTATCTTCTGCCCAGTATAACCGATGATTAATAGACTCGCTGTTTTTTTTCCAGTTGTCAGGAAGATTATCCTGATTATTGTCGCACTCTAACTTAGGATTTTGCACAAGATTTTGATTAATGCTTGTAAAATCTATTCTACACAACCCTCCTAACTCCTCATTATCTTGTGAATTTTCACATCCTAAATCATTTAAATCAATCAAACCATCTCCATCATTATCAACTCCATCATTACATTGTGTTGTTTTAATAGGGGTTGTTGCTTCCGCAGAAAATCCCGTTCCTCCAAAAGAAAAAGTGTCCATTGAAACTTCTGCAGTCTCTTCTTCACCTTCCCACTCAAACTTAGGATAAACCTCAATTTTCTTATAATTACTTTTGTCTGCTCCAAATGGCGCAGGAATTATCAAAAGATAATTTGTTTCAAGAGGAGATAATTCTTTTTTATTCACAAGATAAACTGAATCATCAGTATAAACCTCTCCATTAGAATTTGTAATCCTTACAATAAAACCAGAAATATTTTCTTGCCCATTATTTTCAACAAGAATTCTGAGGTTCTCACCCTCAAACTCAACACCCAGTATTTTAAGATTAATATTGCTTGCAGCATATATACTCTGTTCTATCTCATTTGTATTCTTCTTTATTGTTCTTTGTATATTAATATACACTGCTCCAATTAAAATAATGCACATTAATATGATTATAATTGTAGAGATTATATTACTCACCCCTTTTTTCTTTTTCATATTTCCCTTATTTTTCTTGAAGTAACTGTAGAAAAGCAGTATCCCCAATATCCAAGTATATGAAGATAATTCTTTCCATACTTTTTGTTTAACTCCATGTCAATCCATATCCTCTCTGAACTATTCAAAGCATCAATAAATATTTCAGGAGAAATCATGCTTAAGGGCTGTCCATTTTCATTAATCATTTTTGTAATCTCACTCCCCCCAAGTAAAACATCAATTAACTTCATCTTAAACCCCAAGAATTTGTTCAGGAGTATATGTTCTATAAACAATCCCTTTGTATCTGAATTTATGTTCATACTCTTCAGACACTCCTCTTTGATTTAAAACTAAATCTTCAACTACTACCTTTGAGTTTAATACAGCCATGAACAAGTCTTCTTCTAATGTCAGAGGAACTCCAAACCAACCTGCAAATCTTCTAGCCTCTTCTAGACACTCTTCTAGTGTTAAATCTCTAATCCCTATTTGGTCTATTCTTGTAATTTCTTCACTCATCTTAAACATCCAAAATAACTTGAATTATAAATCCTCCTCTTTCTTTTCTCACAAACATCTCATGATAAGTAATTGCTTTAACATCCTGTGAGGGTTCATAATTCTTAGCATCATCTCCTACTATCACTGCTTCAAGTTCAAATTTTTCATTTTCTTTTACTTTAATTTTATGTATCTTGCTTAATATAAACCCCTTAGAGTCATACAAAAACAAGAACTCCTCAAGAAAATTATATAATAATGCCTCTCTATCTTTTCCAGATACTTTAATTTCCTTTTTTATTATTGGTTTTATTTTTGTTTTTTTAGTCATAACCTCAGCAAGAGCTAGAGCTGAATTTTCAAATGCTTTTTCCATAGAACTTCCAAAAGCCTTAAACTTTATATCTGCCCTATGTTCTAAAAATTTATATCTCATTTCTCCCAGACAAAAAGCTTTAATTTTTTTGGGTTATATTCCTCAAGAGTAGAGGAAATAATTATCTCCTGAGAGTAAATATTCTTTTCAATATACTCTCCAAGAGCACAGACTTTTTCAACATCACATATTTTTAATCTAAACTCCCATCCAACAGGAGCATTTTTCTTAACAAACTCCTCAATCTCATCATCATTTTCTTCATTTGCGTCAATTACATATCCTCTAAGTGTAATATTCTGACTTATTTGATTTAATATTGCTCTTTGTTTTTCATAAATCTCCTCACTCTTGTCTTGTTTTGGGCTTTGCCTTGAAAGAACAATTAAAAGCACACTTGCAACAATCAGCACAGCTATAACTGCTTCAACAATTCTCAACCATGCTTTTTTATTTTTTTTCATCTTTATTTTGTCTTAATTAACCCTCAAATACAACTTACCTGATAATGATGATAATAATAAACTGCTCAAATTTTCAATTAACAACTTCTTGTCTTTTTTGTTTATAAAGTTCTCCATTAGTAAATCCTTTACTTTTAGTATTTGATTGAATTGTTTTGCGTTTTTCATTCTTTTACTCCCAAACCTGTATATTCATAATAATACTTTTAAACCCACCATTTTTATCTATTACTGTAAGCAGAACATCTTTTGCAAATACCTCGTCTTTCTGAGGCTTGTATTTTTCACTGCTCTCCCAAGTTAAATCACCTGAAATACTAAAACTAAAATCATTAGTAATTCCTAATTCATCTTTTAATCCTTCATAATCACTTTCGTATTTTTCCTCTAATTCCTGAAGTTTTCCTTCAAAAACTGCTTTTTCTTTTCTTAAAACTCCTAATTCATACTCATCTTTTCCGAGCGACAGAGTTTCTACACAATTCTGAGAACTCTCTCTAAACTCATCACTAAAATACAAAAATAAAAAATCTGGAATTTTAGTGTCCCATAATCTGATGCTCACCTCTTCTCCACTTTTCACTGCATTCCCCCTCTTTCCTTCATCATCTTTAACAATAACCTTATCTCCAATATCTGAAAAATCTTCTTCACTTATTTTAAAGCAAGGTTTGTTGAGAGGAACACCCTCTTTTATCCTCATAGGAATAACTGAATACTCTATCTCCACTTTTTCTAAAATAGTTTTTTCAGTCATTTCCAAAAATCTTGGAACAATGCTCTCTCCTTTTAATGGATTTAAAAAAGCAAAACTAGCAAGAACAAACCCCAAAAATATAAGAAAAGAGAGTATCATCTCAACATGCCCCTGTGCCTTTTTATTTTTTATTTTTCTCATTTTTCCTCTTTTCTTAGTATGATCCTCATTTTAACCCATAAATGCATTTGCTCCTGTTGAAATTAATAAAGCTAAAACACACATTATAAACGAATGTTTTAATCCAGACTTAACACTTCCTTCAGATAGTTTTCCAATAACCAAACCTGCAAAAAACCCCTGAGTGAGCAGGAGATACAAAAAACTTCTGGTTAAACTCTCAATATTAACTCCTCCACCACCAAATCCTCCAAATCCAATGCCTCCAAGTCCTTCTCCACTTGTTCCAATATCCCCAAACTCCCCAGCTATAGGAAGAATTTTGAACTGCATTACAAGCATTATTGCAATAAATATAAGAAAAATAATATACCCCTGAACAACTAGATTAGCAATAGCTGCTCTTCTCTCTTTTCTTAATTTCTCAACATGCCCAACAGAACGGGCAACTGATTCAAGAACAGCTTCTATCTCCCCTCCTGCTTTTTCAGCTTCAGTAATAAGAGTAATTGCTCGGCTTATAGTCTTGCTTCCAATATCTCTAGCAAAAGTTTCTAAAGAATCTTTAACAGGAATTCCTATAGATATCTGGTTTGCAAGCTTATCAATATACGGGCTTAAACTTCTATAATCTTTCTGCCGAATATTAAGAATACTCCTGCTTATTGGTGTTCCTGATTTAACAGACTCAACAAGATTCCTCGAAAATTCCAGGAACATCTCTTCTTTTTCTCTTTCAATACTGATGCTTAATACTAAGTCAATAAAAAAAGGAAGTATCCCAACAATAACCCCTATTCCTAAAACAAAATAAAATAATTTATCTCCCCAGAATACAACAAATGAGAGAATCATCCCAAGAGCTCCACCTATTAGCCCTATCCAGTGTGTTTTTTTAAGTTTAAATCTCATTTTAATATGTTGGTTGCCTTATTTGCAAAAATACAAGGAACACTACATTTAATATCGCTATTCCAAAAATAATCAAAAACGTCATTACCTCATTGCTTAATCCATAGAAACTCATTCCAGTCATGTTTATCATAACAAAGAGTATCATAAGAATCATTGGAGCAGCAATAACCACGCTGATATAGAGGTTCATAAAAGTCTCTGCAGAACGGGTATATGCCTCTCTTTCCAGTCTATAGTCAAACAGTAAACTCTCTGAATGCTTCTCTAAAAACTTTTTCAAGTCTCCACCAGAGCTTATAGCAGTTGCAAGTCCATTAAATAACTCAGCAAGTTTCTTTGAAGGACTTCTGGAAGCACTATTCTTTAGAGCAGTTCCTAAATCATATCCATAAAAAGTTATTTGATTTAATAATTTATTTATCTCTCTTCTGGTAGTTGGATAGTCCTTGCTCGAGGAGATAATCTTAAAAATACTCACAGGTGAGACCCCAGATGTAGCAATAGCTGACATGTATATTGTTACAAAAGGAAGTTCTTGTTCAATCTTGCCTCTTAATGCCCTCTCTTCTGAAAGAGGATAATAATAAAATGAAAAAAATGTGAACACCGGAATAATCAGGATTATCCAGATATTCTTAAGAGCTCTCATTACAACACTCTCAGCAGTAGGAATTAAAAAAGGAATCTCAATTGAAAAACCATAAAACCATGAAGTGACATACACTACAATTGCTACAGCAACTGAAATCAAAACACTAAAAAGCATCATTGAGATATATGAATTCAGCAAAAATGGTGAGCTTATTTTTCTTAGTCCAAGATTTAATTTTTTGAAATACCCTTTGTCCACAAGATGATTAGAAAGTTTTTTAAAAACTCTATTGGAAATCTTAGCATACCTGCTTGCTTTTTTAAATCTAACCCTCTTAGTATCAATCTTATAATCTCTTTTTATTTTCTCCATAGCAAGATTGCTAAGACTAAGATTTCTCATAAAATCATCTCTGTCTTTTTTGTTTATAGTTACAGAAACAGAATCTTCTTCAGGAGGAGAGTACTTCATTTTTATAAGGTTTTTCCCTCTTAAATCTGAGAGAAACTTCTTTTTTTCTTTTGGAAGAGTAGGAAGCTCTTTGTAAAAACCAATATTTCTGATTATTTCAGGTATAGAATTATTTAAAATTTTTAATTGAGAGATAAGAGCAAGTACTGCCCCATTTATCAATTTTTTCTCTCTGGGGCTAATTTGAATTTTCTTATTTCTTTCAAGATTTTGGATATTCTCAACATAATTCATCAAAGTATAAACTTCTCTTGCTATTCTTTTTTCCTGCTTTATGTTCTCCACTAGTGCTAAAAAACTCATTTTAAAATCTCACTTGCTTTTTCTTGAAAGTAAAGAATCTCTTTCTTTATTTTTTCAAACCTTTCTTTGTCTCCTTTTTCATATGCTCTCTCAAGTTCAGGAGAAGCATCTTCTAGGCTGTCTAAAATCTGCATTAATGTTTGTAAATCATTTTTATCTATCATTTTTTCCTCCTGGGCCTGTTCCAATACGGACTTTTGCATTTAGGGCAAACTCTTGGTTCCTCACTCCCCCTAGAAACCCACTTATGTCCACATCTCTCACATACAAACCCATCTAATCTGATCTTTCCCATATTACCTAATAGTAATATACTAATAGTATATAAACTTTACTATATCCCTCTTAGTAAACACTTATTTTTGACTAGAACTTGATTTAATTCCAAATGAAGCAAGAACAGTATCAGAATCTTTATAATACTGATTAATTACCTTTTGAACTTCATTAAATCCAAATACCTTCTTTGCATTCATAGCATATAAAAGTTTGGCCCGATTTGCAAACTCTTTTCCTAACTCCTCCATAGGAATTCCATATCTCTTAGAAATTTTTTCCATCACTTTGCTTTCTTTTTTAAAATAAAACTTATCTTCTTGCGGTGCCCATACAAACGGAGTATTTGTAAGAGCAACTCCTTTTGAGTCTACATTAATAACCTCTACAATCTCTCTTAATCTTCTTGTTTGTTGTTTATTTGCAATTGCATGAGTCATAATTACAACACAGTCCAAAGTATTCACAAGTGTAGGAGACAAGCTTATTGGAGGAGTTTCTAGTCTTTTTATAACTGTATCAACAGAGTCAGCATGCATTGTGGAAATAGAAGAGTGTCCAGAGGCCATTCCCTGAAATAAAACAAATGCCTCTTTTCCTCTTACTTCACCAACTATAACATAATCTGGATTTTGTCTAAAAGAGCTTTTTAAAAGCGCAAACAAATCAACTTCCCCCATTTTTGCTGAACCAATTGCAGTTCGTGATACACTTGGAAGCCAATTCTCTCTGGGAATATTTAATTCTCTTGTGTCCTCAATACTTACAACTCTTGCTTCAGGAGGAATAAAAAAAGCAAGAGCATTAAGCAGAGTTGTTTTTCCAGAAGCAGTTCCTCCAGTAATCAAAATGTTTCCTTTATATTGAATTAAAATCCATAAATATGCAAGCATTTCCGGGCTAACTGTGTTTAATGAAAGCAACTGAGGAGGAGTCCACGGAGTTTTTGTAAACTTTCTTATAGTAAATGTTGGTCCTCTGCTAGAAACATCTGAAGTGTAGGTTGCATTAACTCTGCTTCCATCAGGAAGGCTACCATCAAGCAAAGGAGATGCATAAGAAATATATCTTCCAGATCTCTGTGCAATTTTCTCAACAAAACTTGTTAACTTATCCATCTCACGAAAAACAATATTTGTCCTCAAGTTTCTATAGAGTCTATGAATCACATATACCGGAGTATTACCTCCGTTGCACTCGACATCTTCAATAAAATAATCCCTCATCAGAGGTTCAATTTCATTCATTCCAATAAAATCTCTAAATAGATAATAAAATATTTTTCTATAAGAATGCCATTCTATTTTAATATCTAATTCTTCAATTAGCATTCTTGTTGTTTTATCAACATACTCTATCATTGCTTCAATTGACCTTTCTTCAAGAATATTAATATTTATCATCTCCTTTAAGGCTTCTTCAAGTCTCTTTAGCATTTCTCTTTCTTGATTATCTAATAATGGTTCTTCAACATCATACAGAAGTTCCCCTGATTTTTTATCCCAGTAAATGTGGGCAGAGGTATAAGGGGAGATTAGAACATACCTGATGTTTAGTTTTGTTTTATCATCAGCTCTTGGAAGAGCAGGAATATGGGGATTTAAGTTTATACTTATTTTTTCATCCATTTTTAATCTTTTCTTAAATTTAATTTACTCATCTCTACTGCACTACTAAACCAACAGCAATTCAACCCCTTTGATAATTGATTGTCTTTACTGTTTTTAATTAACAACTTCTTCTCTTCTTGTATTTGATTTTGTTTCTTCATCTTAAATTACCTTTATATCAACATTTATTTCTGGATTTCCTTCTGTACTCTCACTTGAAGCAATATTTTCAATAGAGAGTTTATAAGGAGTAGGGGAACCTTGAAGAATCCTTTTATCTTCACTTCCATCAACACTTAAATCAACTCTTTTTCCACTATAATCCAGAGTAAGGGTTATTTTATACTTTTTATTTTTTTCATCAGTTCTTATGATTATCTCTCCCTGCTCAATATTTTCTCCAGGTTCTGTTAATTTTAATCCAGTGTCTTCAAGAGTATAATATATTTTCTCTTCATTAGGCTCAATTGTTAATTCTCCTTTTTTAATTCTAATCTCAACTATCCTTTTGTTACCAAGTGTTTCTTTAACAACATCAACCTTCTTGTTTAAATCATCAAGAGCAACAATTGTTTGCTGAATTGTCGACCTGTCGCTTATTTGTTTAATTTTTGGAATCGCCACCCCTAAGAGTATTCCGATTATTGTAAGCCCAATTAAAGTATAAATTACTGTTTCAACCCAAACCTGCCCTTTTTTTATTTTATTCATTTTGATTGCACAAATTTAAATTTATCTCATCTTTTGAATCACAAATTTTGCCACTTGAAATAGGCACAACTACAACAGACTCAACATTAAATCCAACACTCTCAAAAACATAAGTTTTTATCCCGCCTTTTTGAGGTAGTTCCAAAACTAGAGGAGTAGATGAACTAAACATCCTTACACCCACTAATTCTTTTCCTGACTCAATCTTAAAAACTTTTGAATCTCCACTTCCTCTTAAAGATACAGAAATTCCATCTATCTTTACATCCTGTGAAGTTCTTTCTATCCCCACATAGGTTTGATCTTCTCCTGAATTATAACAAGTATATTCTGAAGCTTTGTCTATACTAATAACTCCAATTGTTTCAAAACATGTGTCTGAAGCATACTCTTTTACCATTGGGATTATTACTCCAGCAATAATGCTGATTGCAGCTATACTCAATAGAATTAAAAGTATAGTTGAGATTACCTGCGACTGCCCTTTTCTTGAGATTATAAAATTATTTTTTATCATGTCTATAAATTAAGTTTAATCTTTTCAGCGTTAATCTTATTCAATTACTACATCAATTCCAATACTCTCATCACACTCAATTGCTCTTGTTGTATCTTTTCCTTTAACTTCACCTAAAAGAACAGGAATAACTTTAATTTCTTCATAATCTCTTAATCCATCAACTTCAATTACACTGCTCCCTCCAACAGGAATTCTTCTTTCTTTTTCTTCTCTGTCTTTTACTCCTGGACTTATTTTGTAAATAACAACTGATTGAATTGGAACATTTCCTATATTTGAGACAATTACACTACTTTCAAATATATCTACCTCAAATCCAACATCTGAGCAAGTTGTCTCTACTGGCTTATCAAATTTAATTACAGCGTCTTTTAAGAAGTACTTAAACCACAGGATAACAATTACAGCAAGAATGATGACGATCATAATTAACAATACTGTTGACACAACAGGGCTTAATGCCCTCTTTCCTCTTTTTAACATAATCAGGATAGATAATTAAAGTTTATAAATATTCTGATTAATTTAAGTAATATTTATATACCTTTTTCCCATTATAAGAAAATGATAAAAAAAGAGGGGAGGAGAGCTCAAATTTATATTCTTGCTGCAGTTATTCTGGTGATTATTATTCTTAGTCTTGTATCAGTATCAAATTATATTATCACAAGAAAAGAACCTGTGAGGTTTTATGATTTAGGTTTTCAGTTAAGAGGAGAGACAGCAAAAGTAATTGATTTTCAGACCTATACTGGAGGAGAAGAGATTAATAATTTTCTGGATTTAATTGCAAATTACTCTCTTGAAGTTGAACCTGGAATGGACCTCGTGATTATTCAGGGAGATGAAAATGAACTCACCCATGAGTATGAACTCACAGTTACTACTTATAAAAATAAAATAACCTCAAAAAATAGTAATACTGTTGGTTTTGATTTTGGTTCAGGAGATACAGTTACATTTAAGGTTCTTGGTGGACCTGTCGCAGATATCCAAAAAATAGAAGAATCTTTTGGAGAAGGAGATAATAATATTTATGTAGAACTATTGAACAAAACATATGGATTTAAATTAAAAGAAAATGAAAAATTTATTTTTGTTTTAGCTAAGCAAGAAAATCAGGAGACTTATGTATCTTAAACTCTTAAAAAACTTTGATATAATGAAAAATCGAACCACCCCTCTAAAAACAAAGAAGAATTTATTAACTAAAAATTTGAAATGTAATGAGAGTCTTAACTTATCAAATAAATCAAATCCTACAATAAGCAAGTTCTCCTCTTGCATTTAAGAACATAAAAATGCGCAAAATCCAACAAAAAAAATCCCAAGCTACAATGCTTTCGTATATTCTACTTGTGAGTATTGTTATAGGTATGGCAGTCGGAGTCTATGCTTTTTTAAAACTCTATGTTCAGGAAGGAAGTGTTCCTGAGTGTGATGAAGATGTGTCTCTTGTTATAAGGAATTACTCATATTCTGAAACATCTGAAACATTTATTGTTACTCTCGAAAACAAAGGATATTTTAATATTGAAGGATTTTTTTCAAAAGCCTCTAATGATTCAAATAAAAAACCAATTCTTCCTCTAAATTCTAAAGAAATGGCTGCAGGAACAGAGGGGCATAGAATAATGGATCAGATTGGACAGGGAAAATATGATTTCTCTCTTTCTACTCTTGAAAACTCCCTAAAACCTGGAGAAACAAAAACAATTACATTTAATCTTGGTGCTCCTGATAATCCACAAATTCTTTTAATTAAACAAATTCAAATTCAGCCATATCAAATGGTTGAAGTAGAAGGAAAATCATCTCCTCAAATTGCACTATGTACAGATTCAATTATTCTTCAATCAATCTCAGAAACTAGTGCTCCTTCAGAAGACCCTGAAGAAGACCCTGAACTCCCAACAGGATATGAAAACTTAATCTCATGGTGGAAATTTAATGAAGCTACTGGTTCATCAACAGCAGTAGACTCCAAGTCAATAATTCCAAAATATAATCTTGATAATCTCGGAGAGACTGGTTTTGATACTGGCAAAATTGGAAATGCACTTCATACTTCTCTTAATGGAAACTCTCAAACATATGCAATGCTTAATCCCTCACCAACTCCTTTTAAGTTTACTTCAGATTCATATTTTTCTATTGAATTGATTCTCAAGGTAAATGACTTTAAAATCAACAATTTTATTTTTGCTAATTATGACTCTAGAGACCCAACAGGATTGACTCAATATTATGCACTTTTTGCAAACAATAAAAAACTCGTTTTTAGGTGGAATGGCAACACTATCATAGAAACAAGTGATTTAGTCTTAAATTCTGATGATTTTTATTATATTGTTGTTACAAAATCAAATCAAGAATTTAAACTCTATGTTAATGGAGACTTAAAAGAAACAGAAACATTTACAATCTCTACTCCAACATACACAGATTCTTATATTGGAGTAGGGGGGTCTGGCGTAGATTTAATAATTGATGAGCTTGCTGTATATGAGACAGCACTAACACTCAAACAAATACAACAACATAAAACAAATATAGATGAAGACAGAGATTATTTTACTTCAGAATAAATTAATTATTAGTGCAGACCAGGAGATAGCTCAAAACAACTTAGAAAGCTAACCCTTAATTCTTCTCAGTTTTGCAACCCCTCAAGCACCTTAACCGCTGTTTAGGGCTGCTCCGATCAAGGTCTGACCCGTTTTGCAGAAGCAAGGTCAAGAAGGACAAAACCTCAACGTTAAATTAAGGACCTTCTAAACTGCTTATCACGCACTCCTTGCAGCCTGCATAAAGCTCGCTTGCAAATAGCGGAGAGCTAACCCGCCAGCCCGTCTGCACAATTTTGAAGAATAATAAGTTTTTAAATTATTCGACTAGGTTTAAATTATGCGGGATACAGAATAATCTCCAAATAGCCTCTTTGAGTGACGTCTCTCTTACTTTGTTTATAACATGGAAGAATTATTACTTAAGAGCAGTTAGCCCCCATCTTTTTATTTTTAGAAAGTATTAAAAATCACCTGTTCCTAAATAACTCATGTTTGAGGTGATTTTAAGTCTAAAAAAGTCTGTGAACCAGCCTTGGATGCTTTTTTTTGCAGGATTGCTTTATTCTAGTTTTTCATTTCTTCTTGTTAAATTTATATTTTCAAGAGATGTTGTTCTTTCAAGATATTCTGGCTTGCTTGTTGTTATGTTCTCTGTTTTATTCTGCATAATTTTTGTATACTCCTCAATGAAGCTTGATGAGAAAGAGAATCTCCTAGATAAGACAGATAAAAAAGCCTTTTTTCATGACTGGAGAATTCTTTCAATGTTTGTCTGGCTTTTCTTAGGGTTTGTGATAGGTTTTTGCCTATGGCAGATTGCATTTCCAAACTCATTTGACTTTAATGCCCAAATTGAAACCTATTGTGTTCTAAACAATCCTCTTTCTTATTCAGATTGTCTTAATTCTTACTCACTTAATCAGACAATGCAAGGTATAGAATCAATTCCAAAAGGGAATTTTCTCGGAATTTTTACAAATAATATGACTGTTGCTCTCTTTATTCTTCTCTTCAGCTTAATCTTTGGAGCCGGGTCTATTTTCATAATAATTTGGAATGCAAGCATTATTTCAAGTGTTATTGTTTTATCAATAAAATCTCAGGTAACCAGACTACCGATTAGCTTGTCAAGGTTTTTAATTCATGGAATCCCTGAAATAGCCTCGTATTTCCTTTTTGCAATGGCAGGAGGGATGACAAGCTTTGCTTTAGTAAGCTTTTTTAAAGGAAAACTTCCAAAAGAGAATATGCTTATTGTTGTAAGAAGAGCAAGCTACCTTGCAGTTATAGGAATAATCCTCTTAATGCTTTCAGCAATAGTTGAGGTATTTTTGATAAATCGATTTTTTTAATTTGCTTTTTATTAAGATATTAATTTAGTGTAAGGTTTTTAGTTAAAAAGATTAATGCAAAGAGCTCCTTTGTTTTTCAGAATGTATCTTTTTATGAAACCTTTCTTTTAAAACTGCAATATTTGAAGGTTTATTATTCTCTATGTTTCCGTCTTTATGATGGCAGACATACCCTTTGTAAATTTTACCCCCAACTCTTTTTTCTGCTACTCTCTTATGAACAGAACGAGTTATTTCATCACTGTCTGTAAAAACCTTGTATCTGCTTTTATTTCTTCTAAATGCCATTTCTCCAATAAGAACTGGTTATTTAAAATACTTGCTATCCTCTGAAGTGTAGATTTATCTCTTTCTGAATTTTCTTACAGATAAAGTAACAGCAATTCCAATTAATACAATAATACTGATTACAACTAAGATTGTTCCGCCTGTTCCCAATACCCCAATCACTGCTCCGGTTATTCCTGCTAAGAATCCTCCAGGAGTTAGCTCTTTGAGGTCTGGTGCTGGTTGAGTTTCATTCTTCCCCCCAGTAGGAACAATTTGGTTTATTTTTTGAAAATCAATAACTGCTTTTCCTGGGCTTGACAATGAGATTAGTTTAATTGATATATCACTTAAATTATCATTATTGATATCAACTTCTTTTGTCTCCTCTAAATTAAGTGTTAGTGATTTTGGAGTAGAAGATATACTAATCTCAGCATAATCCTCTCCAACTGCAGTTAACTCAAGTTTATGCTCTTCTGTGCCAAAAGAAAAAGTATAATACACCTTTTTTTGAATAGTATTTTCGCCTGCAAGTAATGAAACAAAAGGAATTGAGACTCCTCCTCCCCCTCCACCACCCCCACCAATTGTGGTTCCAACTCCTCCGCTTGGTGCAGAGAAAACAATATCATTTTTTGTTGAGTTTGAGTCATGTCCAACTTTATCAATAGCATAAACACTGTAAGAATAAGTTCCATAAGAAACATTTAAGTCTGTATAAGTTAATACAGTAATATGCTGAGCAATAAGACTTCCATCCCTCGCAACATTATAATAATCAATTCCACTGCAGTTAGGAACATCTATTGCATCTTCCCATGTTAAAATTATATTCTGTCCTGAACTTGTTATTGCAAGGTTTGGAGGAGCAGAAGGATTATCAAAATCAACACAAAAGTTCTGTGCTGTTACAACACCTATTAATAAAAACATAATTAAGAATAATAAAGAGATTTTCATTCTATAATTTCCCATTATTTCCTAACACATCTTTTGCTTCTGCATAAATCCAGTAAGAACCGCTTTGATTCAAATTATGCGGGGTCATATTAAAAGATGCTTCATATAAGTTTGAGGAAGGATTATAAGGTATATCATAAATCCATCCACTGTCATAATAAGTTGTGTTCAATCCTGCCCCCTCAGAAGGTATTCCTAAACTAACTATTTTGTATTTAACACTTGAGCTGTCAAGATTATACATATCTGTAATATTAAGTTTTACAGGAATTATTTGATTATTCTCTGAAAAGATTGAAGTTTCATTTGGAGAAACTAATTTGATTATTGGTCCAACTCTATCTGGTTCCATTTCTAATAACTCAACGCTTAGGGAATATTGCCCAGCATAAAGTGCAGGATTAGAGCTGATATTTAAAGTAATCTTATCATTAGAATCAAGTTGAAGCATATAATAATCAGAGTTATAACAATAGAATGTTCCATCTAAAACTTCATTAATGGTGTATTGAATGTCTGGTTTATCTTTTGCCTTAAAATTTATTGGAGCAGTTTCATTGCATTTCATAGGGATTGTATTAATCGGAAAAATTTCTCCGAAAATTGTCGGAAGGAAATACTGTTTTGCAATCATGTTTATTATAAAGTCTCCTTTCCAAACTGGATATTCTGAATCTAAAGAACTAATATTAACTTTCGCAACAAGAGGAGCATTATTATAATTTCCATTAACATCAGGATAATCAAAGCTGAATGTTGTGCTTGTTCGCCCCCCCGCAATGAAGTTTGGGATATCAAGAGTTACAGGATTAACATTTGTGATAGCTCCTGCTGTTACAACTCCAATTAATAAAATCATTCCAAATATGATTGATAAGAATTTATTGTTCATGCTAATACTCCTAAAATTTTAGTTTTTGTTTCACCATCATTTAAATTAATATTAATCTCAACTCCTCCAGTACCTCTGCCACTTATACTATAATAAAATCCTCTTAAATGTGAAATTGTCCCGCCTCCTTGGCAGGTTATTGATTGGGTTTCATAATCTGTTGTAGAAGTAATATTTATCTTTTTTTCACAATTGCCTATTTTATGAATAGTCCCATCAGGAAAATTATCAAAATAACCAAATTCAATCTCAAGTTCCTTAGGAGCAGTTCCTTCAATTAATTTTGCCTTGACTTGCATTTCAATCTCTGGGTTGTAAAAACCCATCTCATCTAATTTATCTGTAAAAAATGTTTCTGTTTCTGTTCCAGTTATACTTAACCCCTCTCCCTTGTTTTCTTCTTGAAATTTAGAAAAATCATTAATCCATAAATGCAAATTTCCTTCAGAAGTTTTTCCAGCATAAAACATTGGCCCATTAACAGTCACAGTTCCTGTAATCCGATTAGAAAGATAATCTACAATCCCTGCAGATACAACCCCAAGTAGTAATATCCCGAATAATACACTTATTATTATTGTTTTCTTTGTCATATCTTGTTTTTCCTTATGTTTGTTTGTCTTTGGCGTGAGTATGAACCCTCGTTCGAGGAGGGTCATTTTGTCTCCTCTTTCTCTTTTCTTCCCTTAAAATAAATTAGGAAAAATAAAAAATAAAAAATTTATTTACTGTTTAGCAACAATTCCTATACTATAATTTGCAGGTTGAACACTAAGCTTGAATGTTCCTCGAGCTTCATATTCCTGAACCATATCTTCAGCATTGTAACCAAATTTAGCTGGAATTACTACTTCAGCAACACCTGCGTTATCAAGACAAATTGGAAGAATGCTTATCCAAGTATCTGCAGGAATCTCATTTGTTCCATCACCATTTAAGTCAATAGCAGTAGGTGATTTAATATCTAAAACCTCAAAATCTCCACACTCCGCCTTAGTATTGTCGTTACTTATCTCAGTAGCAATGTTCAAATTGATAGTATCTCCTACTTCACCATTGTAAGTAGACCTAACCATGAAGTTAAAGTCACCTCCACCAATAGTGTCATCAAGAGTTACAGAATCTGCCCATGAAGTCCCATCATCGGAGATTTCCAACATCATTGGTTGCTCAACACCGAAAGTTGCAGTAACCAGATTAGATAAATAAGGAACCAAAGCAGCAGTAGCCAGTCCAATCACAGCAATCAAAGCAATCATGAACACAGGAATTCCTTTTCCAAAGATACTAATCTTCTTACTCATTAATTTCTTTATCATTTTCGTTTGTTTATATAAACCTCCTTTCAATTGTTAAAATATACAAGTTAATTAGATAAACACGACTCAAAGAACTGCTAATCAAAGAAGAATACCCTTTTTCTTCATTCATAAGTTATAATACCCCTGAGCAGATATTTAAATAATACTATACTCCAGAATATATAATTAGTTAGTACTTTTAATTGATGAAATTTGGAAACCTGTGGAAAATGGAGATAATCTAAGATTTGCAAAAGAATGAAAAATATTTCCAAAGATGGACTTTAAGGGGGTTTTTTAGGACACCCCCTTGTCAGTGTCATCGCTGGAAGGACTTTATAAAATCATGCGATAATTAATCTTTGATAGAATTCTAATAGTCTTTTATTAAAAAAATACTTATCAAGGGACCATGAGAGGATAATGCTGGAGCCGAGCGCATTCACTTTACTATATCTTAAATTAATGAAGAAGTGAATGCGGGAGGTAGGGTTCGAACCTAGAACCTCTGGCGGGTTCTAGTTATTCCAACATACAAAACCTAGGTTCTCTTTCTTTTAGAAATTCACTCCTTAGTTCGAACCTACTAATTGTATAAACAGAATAATACCAAAAATGCGGGAGGTAGGGTTCGAACCTACGAAGGCACTAAGCCACAGGATCTTAAGTCCTGCCCGTTTGACCACTCCGGCACCCCCGCGTGCAAATTGTACCGCAGGTACGATAGTTGGAAACCTCCTAAAGGTTTACTCTATCAACTTCTTCAGGTTGATGAATTGTGCTATAAGCACGATAGTTGGAAACCTCCTAAAGGTTTATCGGCACCCCGCGTAAAAAAATCAGTAAAAACCAATATAAAAACCTTTTCCAAACAAGAGAAAAAGATTTTTATACTACTCTTACTATAATATTAAAAATGGGGCTGACAGAAACTTTAAACAATCTTCTTGAACTTGATGTATCTCAAATAATGTATATTGTCTTTGCTTTTGTAATACTTGCAGTAGTAATTTTTGTTTTAACTTTTCTGGAAAAGAAATTTAAAGAAAAATACATTATTAAAAAATATAATCGAAACCATTTCTATACTCTAAAAATAAAATCAATTATGAAATCAAAATCCTCAGCAGAAGAAGTTATGAACTCCTTAAATTCTCTTGCAAGGGATTTCTTCAAAGAAGCTTTTAATCTTTCATATACTCTGGAATACTCTGAACTAATTGATGAATTCAGAAAAAGAGGAAAAAAAGAAGCAATAACCTTCTCTCAGCTTATAACTGAGTTAAACTACTCAGGAGAAAAACCAACTCCAAAAAAAATAAAAACACTCATAAACCTTTTCTCAAAAATAGTAGAAAAAAATAAGATTCAGACAGACAAAGAGATTATCTCTCAACAAAAGAAACCTAACAAACACGTAAAATCTATTCAGGATAATTAAGGTAGAACTCTATATCTAGTATTCATTAAAAAGTATTCAAGTACAAAAATTAATACTGCTGCACCTAATAAATATCCTGATAAATCAAGAGCAACATTTTTCCTTGTAACCTCCATAACCTCCTGAAATGCCTGGGCAAGAGAAGCTCTGTCAACAGCTCTGAAAAATTTCCCATTAGTACTGTACGCCAGTCCCTTCAGTGCATCCTCATCAACTTTTGAAACTCCATAATCTGTCTTTCCCCCTTCTTCAGTCCCAACAGCAATTGTATTAATCAGCACATCATTATCATTTGCATAATCAATTGTATCTTTTACTCTTCCAACATTTAACTGCCCATCACTTAGTATAATAATTGAACGAGAATCTTCATTTCTTAGTAAATTTGTAGAAGTAATAACTGCCTCATAGACATCTGTCCCCTCAACTCCACTTATCTCAATATCACCCACAGCTGATTTAACTGAAGTTTTATCACTTGTTAAATCTCTCTCTATATAAGTAGTTCCAGAAAAAGAAACAATACCTATCTTAGTTGAGCTCGGAGTATCATCAATAAAATCTTTAGCAATGCTTTTAGCAGCATCAATTCTTGTAGGTGAAATATCATTTGCACTCATACTTCTGGAAGTATCAACTGCAATAACAAATGAAAAAGAACTTGCTCTTTTTTGCACATGTAGCATTAACCCAGACATAGACAAAACCAATAAACTAACTATGACTATGCTCAATACAAGTATGACTATATTTTTTGAGTAAATTTCAATTCCATGGACTCTTGAAATTGCATCAAAATTAGCAAATTTCAGTGCTTTTTTCTTCTTGCTTCTAAGAGTATAAAAATGAATAAAAATAAACAAAGGAATAACTATTAAAAACAGTAAATATCCTGGTTTTGTAAAACTTATTAACATCTTATCTCATTGGAACAATATATTTTCCTTTTGCCAGTCTTTCTTTTAAAAATTCAGCAAGTGCAAAAGCAAATGGCTTATCAGTACTCATCTCAACAAAATCTATATCATTGCTCAAAAACATACTTTTCACCATCTTATCTTGTTCAAGTGCATTTTTTTCATAATTTTTTGAAGCAATCATCGGGTCTATAATTATTTGTTCACTTGTTTTAGGATCCTCTAGAATAACTTCTCCATCTATTTTTGGGAGAGTTTTGTCAAGCGGGTCCTTTATCATAATTGCCATAGTTTCAAATCTCCCTGAAAAATCTCTTAGTGTTTTTGAAAAATCTTTTTCAATCCTTAAAAAATCTGAAATGACAATGACCGCATTAATAGAATTAGGAAGATAATCTCCAAGATACTTAAGTGCAGAATCTAAATCAGCAATACCTCCATATTCAGAAATATTATTGAGACCATCAACAAGAGTGTCAAAAGGTTTTTTTATTTTATCAGGAAAAAGTATTTCAGAAACCTTATCATTAACAAGGACAAATCCAATTTTATCTCCTGAAATTAAGATAAGATGCGCAAGAGCAAGAGCCACTTCAGCAGCATACTCACACTTTAGTTTCTCACTTGAACCAAAAAGCATATTCTCACTAATATCTATCACAAACATTATCTTTAAGTCTCTCTCCTCAATATATTGCCTTACAAGCAGCTTATTTCCCCTGCTGCTTGCTTTCCAGTCAATATCTGAAGCATCATCATCTGGGTTTAAATCCCTGTACCCATCAAAGTCCAGCCCCTTGCCACGAAAAATAATTCTATAAAGAACTCTTCTAATCATAAACTCCTTCATCAACTCTTCAAATTCAGAGATACTTCCAGCAACATCAATATTTAGCTTTTTTTCCATTTTTATAACTCAAATTTACATGTTCCAATTAAGGAACCCTCACTAAACTTAAAATCTCATCAATAATCTTATCTGAATCAACTTTTTGAGACCTTGCTTTATATGATAAGATTATTCTATGCCTAAGAACATCATGAACTACTGATTTTACATCTTTTGGAATAACAAAGTTCCTCCCTTCCATTAGTGCTTTAGATTTGCTTGCAATAAACAATCCAATCGAAGCTCTTGGACTTCCTCCCCACTCAATTAATTCTGCATGTTTAAAATTTTTATTTCTAGTCATATTTACAATGTCAAGTATGTACTTTCTTATTTTCTTGCTTAGGAATATTCTTTTGGTAAGAGTTTGCATTTTAATTATTTCTTTTGGAGTTGTCACAGCTTTTAATTTAAAATCCTCAAATTTGCTCAGAGTCATATTTTGTTGCATTACAATATCCTCTTCTTCTTCTTTTGGATAGCTCATAATCAACTTAAACAAAAATCTATCAATCTGCGCTTCTGGAAGAGGATAAACTCCACCTGTTTCAAGAGGATTCTCATTTGCCATTACAAAATAAGGACGAGGAAGAGGAAAAGTATTTTTCCCAATTGTAACCTGCCTCTCCTGCATTGCTTCAAGTAATGCAGACTGGGTTTTAGGAGGACTTCTGTTAACCTCATCACCAATAATAAAATTTGCAAAAATAGGTCCTTTGATAATCTCAAAACCTTTATTAGGAGTATAAGTTGTAATCCCCACAATATCTGAAGGAAGCAAATCTACTGTAAACTGTATTCTCTTTGACTCACATCCACTTGCAGCAGCCAACGCCCTTATAGCAAGAGTCTTTGCAATACCTGGAACTCCTTCTAATAATACATGTCCATCACAAAGAACTGCTCTTATGAGCCCCTCAATTACTCCTTCCTGTCCAATAACAATCTTTGCCACTTCTGCTCTAATTTTCTTAAAAACTTCTGCAGCTTTTTTTACTTCAGAAGCATTAGGCCTGTCTATCTTTTCTTCTTCACTTTTGTTCCAGTAATCTTTACTTTTTTCAAGAATCTCCTCTGCCCCTTTCTTTGCTTTTTTTAAAAATCTTTTCTGAATTTTTGCTTTTTTTAAATTAAGAGTAGAACTTAAATTCTTAATTTTTTTATTCTTTATAATACTCTTTATGTTCTCAATTTCCTCTTCTTTCCTCTTTTTCCTAAAAATAAAAAATCTCCTTTTTTCCTCTCTTTTAAGTTTAGGAAATTTCTGTTCAAATTTCAGCTTTTTCTTCATTTTTCCTCTTTTTTTATATTAATACCTTTTTGTTCTTAAACCTTATGTTTTTAGCATAGCTCTTCTAAACCTGACTCTTTTATAGAGATAATATCCTACTCCTAACCCAATTCCAGCAAGAGTAGCAATACTAAGATATTTGTAGAGCTCATTTTGAATTCCTGGTTTTCCACTCGGTAGATTTTGCTGAGCAATTGCATATTTGCAGGCATCTATCGCATCTCTTGCCTTCTCAAAAGCTAAGTCATTTTTCCCCTCATCTAGATATTTTTTTGCTTCATCAACCATTTCTTTTATCTCAATGCACTGAGGATTTTCTGCAATAAACTCTTCTGTAAATATTATCTGTTCTACTACCTCTGTTTTGTTTGCTTCTCTGATTGTTAAATAGATTTTCCCCCAGTCACTATACTTTGGTTTTTTTGACACTCCATTTAAAGTAATCTCATACAACCCAAGCGCATTTGTATTTATATTCACACTGAGAGTAGTCGCTTCTTCTTTTCCAGGCAAGAGTGAATCAAAATGAGTTTTTCCAAAATTAAGCCAGATGTCATTTCTTTCCTGCAAATCTTTTAAGACACTTCCTGATAAATCAATATCATATAATGCAATTGTTCCAGAATTCTTTAGCTTAATTGGCACTTCAATTCTTTCATTTCTATGAGCAGATATTGGTCCAGGAACAATTATCTTTAGTGCAACAGGCGTCTTTTTTGAACCTCCTCCTGAAGTTACAGTCTGCACAGGAGGTGGGGCTATGAAACTCGCTACAAATATATTGCTTGTAGCATTACTCTCTGTTGTATTAGTGCTCACATTTAAATCCTCTCCCACTATATACAAAAGTTCTTTTCTTATAATCAGAGAACTTAAAGTTAAATTCCAACTAGAATCAACACTCCAAGAGATATAACTAAGAGTATCATTGCTCACAACACTAAAGTTAACTGTTTGATTATACTTTCTGTCATCATGGTCTATATCTTTGAAATAATCAGTTAAATCAATTTTTATTGTGCTTGTGTAAACTGTTTCTTTATCAGAGATATACCCTGAAAAATTAACAGGAGAATTACTATGGTTTATTGTCGCATTCCATCTTCTTGTTGCATTAAATTCATTATAAATTGGATTTAAAACAAAAAGGGTTAGATTAACTTTTTTAGTGTATGTTTCATGAGTATAGTTCGGAATAAAACTCCAGCTCATATTTAATGCCCCACTTGCAGACGCATTTACATTATAAACAAGGCTTTCATTCACATAAAACTTGAATGTTAGATTATTTCCAACAGCATGACTGACATTAAATTGCAATATTGAAGTTGTATTTTCAACAAACCCCAATTGCTTTGTAGAAGCAGGAGAGTTGATTGTAGTAGGTCCATACACAAAAAGAGAAAAGTTTTTCTCATTTGCAGAACCAGAAGTATCTATTACAGAAACATTTATCCGGTACACCCCTGCTTGGCTGTCATTAAATGTTATATTTATCTCTCCAGTTGAGATATTAAATGTTGTGCTATTGAATATTTTCAATCCAGTGAGAATAGTATAATTAATCGTGAGATTATAGTTTCCCAGAGTTGTGGAATTCCCGTCCTCTAAATCAGTTGCATTTATTCTATAATAAAAGCTCCGATTAACACTTGAAGTCTTGTTTATAAGATTCATCAGAATAGGGTTATGATTAACTGATTTGATAGTAAGATTAAAACTTAAGCTTACACTAACATTACTACGGTCAGTTACATTTATTGTAACATTATAATTCCCTACATCTGTTTTTGATGGAGTAAAATTTGCAACATATGCTGTTCTATTTGAGTTTGTCCCTGTCGGAGTTGGAAAATCTGTTCTTTTGATAAATTTAAGAAGAGTTAAATTAGGCCCGCTTATATTTACACTAACATTAATGCTCTCATTATAAACTGTCCCTGCTGGAAACTGAGAAACATTTATTCTAAAGTCACTATCCTGTACCCACATTGTGATTGATGTAAAATTATCTTCTGCAGTTGTGATGTTTGAATTTATGCTCGCACTTGCATTAGCATTCACAGTAAGAGGAGATTCAATAGAGGGGATATCATTTACATTCCTTACAGTAAAATTAAACAAAGTCAGATTATTTAATTTGCCATCACTAGCATTTATCCATACTAAATGCTGTCCAACATCTGAATCATTTGCAGTAAAATTTATTTTTCCATCACTCAGTCTAATAGAAAAAGAAGGAAAGACATTATTTACTGAAGCAGAAAAATTTATATCATCTCCATCAGTGTCTGTGGCATTTAGTGATAGATTAAGATAGGTTTCATTATCTTCGTATATTAAAAAAGTTTTCATAAGAGTCTCATTCCATAAAGGAGCATTATTATCCACAATTGTAATATTCATCTCTTGACTGTCAGAATTTCCACCAGTATCATTTACACTTATATTAACTTTATATGTTCCTGCTCCAGGACTCGCCCCAAAATTAATCTTTATTTTTGCACTAGTGTAATTAGTATGAAATCCATACGTGCTTATCGTAACCCAACTCTCATTAGAAGCAAAACTCAAAATTTCATTTTTTATGCTTTTTTGAATAACTCTTAAATCATCATCAGTAGCATTTACATATAGAGTTTTGTTTTCATAAATTGTAGTGTCATTTATAAAGCTTAAAATAACATCATCTTCAGTATTATTTATAAAAAACCAAAATACTGTAGAATTTGTCCTGGAAGGAGTTCCTGTATCCACAATAGAGATATTTACTGACCAGTTTCCAACCTGAGCATCTCTAGCAGTGAAATTAACAAAAGCAGAGATATTATACCCCGTGCTAAGCCCACAAGTAATGTTAGTGTTATTTGTCCCAGTTTCATTAAAAGTGAACCATGTATAATTTGCAGTTACATTAAGGCTATCTGTTTCATCTATATCAGAAGCATTAATCCAGCATGTAAACTCAGAATCTTCACTTGCATTTCTCTCATTATCACAAACATATCTAAAGTAAGGGTGTGAATTTACTCTCAAAACACTAAAATTAACAAGAGCACTCACAGTTGAATTTGGAGTTCCAACATCAGTCGCAGAAAAATTTATAGTATAATTTCCAATATCATTTCTTGTTGGAGTAAAACTTATATTAATTGCAGTATTATTAACAGAGTAAGCTCCTGTTCCAAACAATGTACAGTTGCTACCTCTATCAGACCACTCTGAAACATTACACTTAACAAAGGTTATATTAAAGTTAAGAGGGTAGTTCCCCTCTTCATCACGGGCAATTAATACATACTCAAATAAATCACTCATATTAAAACTTTTATTATCAAGATTTCTCCATACTGGTGCATCATTTACTGCTGTAACATTAAAATAAAATACTCTTGCTTCTCCTTGCTGACTTGCATCTTTTACAAAAATAGAAATATTATACCTTCCTGTTTCATTATCTCTTGTAGAGTTTAGAGTCATAACTCCAGTACTGGAGTTTATGCTAATCCACTCATAATCTGAAACCTGGCTGATTCCTAAATCTGGCACAACACTAATATTCTCAATTGTAAATTCCAACCCCCCAAGAGGAGAAACATTTGCACTAAAATTATAGGTAAAAGTAGGGGATCTGTCTTCATTTAATTCAGTCCAGTTTCCCCAATAATTAAAACTAGGGGCAGCCATAACTAACACAGCCAGTAAACTTGCTATTACCCCACATATGAGAACAAAAATTAACTCTCTTCTTTTATCTTCTTTCATTATCTCCTCTCTCCAATCTTTTTTAAGAATTCATACACTGCTGTGTCTATAAATTGTTTTTTATTCACAAACTTCAGCCTGTTTTCTTCTTTTCTGATTATACTCTCCACTTCTTTAAGTAATGAAGAATCAATTCTCACAACTGTTCCCTCGTTTTTTTTATTCATATGTTACAAATAGTTACAATAGATTACTATAAATTACCAAAAGTAACTTTTTAAATCTTTTGTTTCTTAATCTTTTTCTTTGCTCTTTCCATCTGTACAAACTTAAAGATGATAATAAGTATAAGGAGTAATGTAGAGATTATTAAGAACCAGCTTATTTTACTCCTGCTTATAAGCGGACTTTCAGGAGGACACTTAAAAGGACATGGACCTCCACAATCTACTCCCCCTTCCCCTTGATTTTGCAGGCTGTCTGAACAAGTAGGACAAGTAGAACATGGACCACCACAATCTACCAAAACTTCACACCCTCCGCTGTGACAATTGGTAATTCCATCACTACAGCTTGGATTTTCTGTAAAATAACAGCTTATAATCAATTCTGGTTTCATTCTTCTAAAAATAACATTACTGCAGTTATTCAAGTCTCTACACCTTCTTGTTTGAAATCCACAGAATCTATCATCATAATCATGTATTAAACACTCATCAATCATTTTTTCATAATCTTCAATAGAGAGAGCTTCTGCTTCAAATGACCTCTTAGTACTTTGGCATTCGTTCCACTCATCACAAGCCCATTTTTCATAGCACTGAGGTATTGCTCCTCCTCCGCTTCCACCCCCTCCCCCAACAACTCCTTTTGCACAACTAACTATTGTTGTTATTGTGATATTCCATTGTTTTGAGTAATTAAGCAGTCCATCAGTGATCTCTGCCTTTATTGTATGGCTTCCTGCAACTCCACACCCAAAGTTATATCCAAACTCATCAGTTAAATGTCCAGAATCATACTCTTTTTTTACTCCATCTACATACCAGTAAGTATCAGGAATTCCCCCATCAGGATCATGTTTTGTAATATTAAAATAAAGACTGTCTGTATTTGTAATTCTTAAAGTTAGGTTTGTATTGTAAAATGAGGTTATATTTGGTCTCCTATTCTCATTAGTGATAGTCAAACTGAAATTTTTACATACAGTTATATTCCCTCCCCCTTGATTGCAGAACTGAGTGATATTCTGATGAGGACTTAATAAACCAGAATCAGTAACACAGACAGTTACATTATATGCTCCAACATCTCCTGCAAGAGGAATATACGCCATTTGTCCAGTAGAATTTATTTCAAACAAATTGGGGATTGGAGAAAAACTCAGATTAAATTTAAAATTTCCTGAGCTCTGAAGTCCATCTTCTATATCACTTACCCCAACAACCTTGCTGAATGTACTATTCTCTCCTCTAGTCCAGACAGTTTGAGCTCCTATTTCATTCATAATTGGACGATTATTTTTTTCGATGATTGTTATATTCACTCTTTTAAAATCAGTATGTCCACGATTATCATTAACTGAAACATTTTCTTGATAGAATCCAACTCTACTCTTACTAAGTATTCCAGAGAATATCTCAAAAGTATAATTTACCCGTCCGCTTTTAAGAATAGGGAAAACATAAAATGGATTTTTAAAAATAATATCTGCAGTTAGAGTATCCTCATCTAAATCAGTTACATTAAAGTAGTATGAAAGATAATTTCCCTCGCAAACATATATATCATTAGGAAGATAACCCAGAATTGGCGCAGTATTTGGAACAGTCACATTAAATTCAACAGTTTGATTGTAAACATACCCAAAACTATCATTTGCAAAAACAATTAGTTTATTCTCCCACCTTACAACACTTAGAGAAGTATTTGGAGAAAAAGGAATATCCTCTGCCTCTATATCCCCATGTCTCATATCCCAGAGAGTGTACCACCAGGAACCAACTGCAAATGAAGAGCTAGTATTTAACTCAAGTATAAGAGGATCTCCAACATTAAATTCATAAGTAGTATTTTGAGGACTCTGTATTATTATTGTCCTTCCAGCAGTTCCAATAATAAGACTTACTGCACCATAAAGTCCTTTTCCAGTAAACGTAAATGAACCTGGAAGAAGATAAGAATAAATCAGTAATAAATTTAAAATATTAAAGAAAATAAACAAACAGAGCAATAGTATCACAATCCCTTTTTTCATTTTAAAGTTAATAATAATAAGTATAAAAAGATTACTTCTTGATAAACTAAAGAGGTTTATACCTAACTAAAACAAACTCTCCCCTCTTCTCTTCAATTAACCTGCTTTTCTAAACTCAAATAAAACTTTTCCAGTATAATTCCCAGACTTAGCATCTTCAGGAACACTAGCACTAAATGAGATTTTTTTCAGTTCACCAGCATCTAAAACATATTTAGGCTCAGCACATACATATCCCTCTAACTCTGGACTGATTAGGATATTAATCCTAATAGGAAACTCATAATTATTTTCTATTTCTACTGTTCTTGAAGCAGAACTTCCAGGAGTAAGTCTTCCAAAAATCAGTCCACTTGAATTAACATCAAACCCAATACTCTTTCCAACTTCAAACCTAGCTTCTATTGTTTTTGTCTCTAGAGGAGAGGAGAGAATAAAATAAAATGAAATTGCAATAAGAATTAAGCTTATCACTATAACAATCAATTCTCCACTTGTTACTTTATTTTTATATCTCTTTTCATTCATTTTTTCTTTTTCTTTATTTTTTTAAGCAAAATTAAAATAATTATTACAAGTGTAATAACTATCGCAACAATACTTATGATGATTCCATACAATGCATAATTAGTCTCTTTTTTAAATTTCAAGTCAACAATCTGGCTTGTGACTTTTCCATGATAGCTCAGGTCTACTTTCGCCTGAAATTCATCTTCTTTAATAGGAGTAGTATCAAAAAACCCAGTAAGCAAATCTTTTTTCCATGGAGCAAGATTTATAGAAATTGTTTTAAAATCAAGTTTATATCCAATAATACTCACATTTGCATACAACCCTTCAATTGGGTCATTCCAGAAACTTTCAACTTCAATCTCAAACCTGTTAATCTTGTCTCTCTCAAACTCTTTAGTATAATCAGAAACATTTGCATATAACTCTCCAAGCCTGAATATTCCAGAGGTTTTTGCTGTTTTGCCTTCATCATAACTCACACTTACACTTGCATTATAATTTCCAGGTTTGTATCTTTCAGTATTAATACTCTCTACTAGTTTTAATGTTTTTGTAGACTCAATAGACTGAGCTCCAAGATTAAGAGTTTCTACATTTCCTTGTGAGCCAGAAATATCTATTTGAGTATATGCAAAAATATTTTCTTTTCCAAGATTTTTTACAAATATCTGAAATTGTATAGGCTCTCCAGTATTTGCGTTGTTTGTTATCATCTCAACTTCAGCATACTTCCCAGGATACGGGACTTTTACTTTTATAATTCCCCTTATATTCCCAACAAGTGCAATCCCCACCCCTTTAGGAGTACCCTGTCTTGCACCAATAAAAATAATATGAGTGCCTGGTTTCTCTATTACTGCAGGCAACTCCAGAGTCGCAACTACACCTTCAGGTCCATTTAAACTCTTTTTATTTAATCTAACATACTCTGCTAAATCTCCCTCAGCATATACCTCTGCTTCAACTCCTCTATCAAAAATAAAACTAAATCCAAAACTTTTTTTTAAATTTGGCTGAAAATCAACTTCATAAGAACCAGGAGAAACTCCTATAATCGCATATACATCTGAACAAACAAGAACTATCACTAACAAAATTAAACTTACCTTTACAACCTCTTTCATCAAACTCATAAACAAAATCTATTTTTATACTTTTCTAAACTTTATATTTTCTCTTTCTTCTCTTTGATAATTAAACAAACCCTGATAATTTTTTAAATGTTAAATCTAATAGTATGTACCAATTTTTATTACACACTCTTTTAATTTTAAAAAGACAAATAAATTCTATCCATCTTTATTTTAAACTCTTTCTACTATAATCATAAACAATTATACAGACGCAGCTGTTGCAGTCCACTTAGAATGCCTTGTCCCTGTTTTAGAATTAGAAGGAACCTGCACTTTCAAATCAATTCTTATTGAATCATGATTAGTATCATAATTAAACTGGCTGCATATTCTTGTACCCACACCAGTAACATTTACATCCTGATAAGCACCTAGGGGAAAAGCATCAGCAGCATCAGTTCCATTCACACAAGAACTTGTAGAATTTCTTGTAACATTATACTGATAACTAGGAGCAGTTCCTCCAATAAAATTAGCAGCAGTTTCATTACAAGCTAAATCAAGAGTTACATTCACATTACCTATATTCTCAAGATACATTCCATCACTAACAGAAGTCCAATTTCCACACCAGACAGTTCCATTAGTCTCAAGAATAGCATAAGTACATCCAGCACTTATATTCACATTTCCTCGTCCCCACTCAATCTTATCAATTGTAAAATTCACTGCAACACTTTGAGTAACAGTTAAATTCACTATTGCAGTATCAGAAGCAAAACCAGTAAGTTTGCTTCTAAAAGCAGTAACATAATTATAAGTTATTCCAGCTCCAACAAGAGAAACAATAACAGCAACAACAGCAACAATCAACAGAACAGTATCAAATTTCATTCTACAAACCTCCTGCGGGTTTCTAGGAGTTCCAGCAACCACATTTTCATTCTACACTTCCTGTATTATCAGCAGTTCCTGGAATCTCTAATCTAACTTCTCCTGAATTATCTCCTGCACCTTGATTTGATACATTTGGTTTAATATCAACTAAAGAAAAATTAAGAGCAATAGACACAGCTGAGAAAACAATTGCTATTATTAACAAAACAACAACCAAAATCTGAACTTTATTCATTTCAATTTACTCTTTTTATATTAGTTCATATAACCTTTTATTTATAAATCTTTCTTTTTTTTAATCACTACCCCCATCGAATAAACTTATTTGCTTGCACTTCTTTTTTTTAGGAATTTTCTTAAAACTAAGAACCAGGATAAATTAATTAAAATTAAAACTCCTATCACTGCTCCAAGTATAAGATACCAGCTTGTATTTTTAGCAGGTTTTTCCGACGAGATAACATAACCAAGCCCAATAATCTCTATTTCTTGTTCAGACACTTTTAATTTAAAATCTTTTTGTGAAGATTTTTGTCCGTATCTTAAAAACACACTTGAATCATAAGTTCCTACTCTTACTCCAGCAGTATCCCAATAAGATACCATTACTGTTTTTGTCAGAGGTTCAATATCATAAGTAGCAGATTTAAAATCAGCCATAACTTTTCCTTCATTATCAAATATTTGCGTCTGAGCATATACCTGAGAAATTGGTTCACTCCATTTATTCTCTATAAGCATTTCAAATTTAGCAATCTCTCCTAAACTAAAATCTTTAACTTCTACTTGTTGCAAATCTAAATCCTGGCTTCCAACACTAAACTGCTTTTCTAACTGCAAACTCTCTCCATCATACATCAGAGTAGCAACTGCCCTATACATTCCCACAGGAACATCAGCTTTCCATTTTGCAACAATGTCCTTTTTCTCACCACTAGGAACACTTATTTCTGCTGTATTAAAACTCCCAACTTTCTCTCCCATTTTATTATAAACATCAATATTTGCTTTAACACTAACTAAATCAAGATTACCTCTGCTCACAACAGGAATTATAAATGTTGCTTCTCCTCCTTGTTCTGCATTTACAACACTCATATCAGATTCAGCATACTTTCCAGGATATGGAACATAAACATAAATTTGAGTAACTACTGCAACAGCTGCGCCAACAAATGCCTCACTTGTTCCAGACTTTCCAGGCAATTGCATAATCACTACATCTGCAGTATGCAGTCCTGGATTAAGAGTTTGAGGCATTTTGAAAGTATAACTCATCTGTTTATTTTCTTCTCCAGACTTCATCTCAAATGAGTTCTCCCCGATTATTCCTACACTTTTGTTTAATTCTCCTTGAACATAAACTACAAGATTCATATCCCTACTCTCTGAATTTATTATTGAGAAGCTTATTGTTTGTTCTTCTCCTGGTTTAAAATTAAGAGTAGTTCTAGCAGGAGTAACTCCTAGTGCACTCACACCTGCAAGTAATAATACTATCATTAATACTCCTGCAATAATTAATAATTTTTTACTCATTTTCTTCTCCTATAAACTTAGTTCCAGAAACTTCTCTTTCTTCATCAATTCCAAGAGTTATTTTTTCAGTTAGCTTACTATTATCATAAACATCTACATTTAATCGTGTATTCCCAGCATTTACAATTCCATAACTCTCTCCTCCGAGACTTTTTAATTTTAAATCAACTTCAGACAAAACAGTCAGTTCTCTTATCTCACTCTCAGTTAATCCTTTTATCTTCCAGTAATGTTTTCCAGGTTTTAGATTAATTACAAGATTATCCTCTACATAAATCTCATCAGGAGAACTAAATTCTGGATTATCATCAATTAATATTAAATTTGCATTTTCAAATGAAAATAAAATTCCTTTCTCTGTTGTTTCAAAATTGTCAATTGGAGAAATAACTTGAGGAGTTCTCCAACCTATAACTAAAACTAAAACAATCAAAGCTAAGATACTTCCAGCTACTACAACCAAATCAATTTTTCCTATATGTTTATGTTCTATTGGCATTTTACTCTCCTAAACTTGATATAAATATCACAGTTGAGTTTCTTACATCAGGAGGTTCATTTGGAGGAACCTCAATGTAAATATCAATCTCAGCTGAATCTTTTGCATCTGTATAATTTAATTTTACTATCCCAATACTTGCTACAGTTGGCATGTTTATCCAGGTTGTTTTTGATAAAACCCAGTTAAATGCTCCAAGCTCTCCGCTTACATTATCTATTTTATACTTATAATACTCATTAGGAGATGCAACACTTGCCCACAATCCAGAGCCATTTATCGTTATATTTGCCAAACAGTTTCCATCATTCTGAATTTTTAAAGGAGCAGGTTTATCATTAGTTGTATCATTTGAAGTAAGAGGAGAAATTCCTCCAAAATTAATTGTATCAACAGGAAGACTTATTTCCAAAGATGCAGTTATATTTAATTTTCTTTGTGAAGCCCAGATTCCATACCCCTCTGAGTCATTTGCTCTTACACTCCAAAGATAATATTGATTTTTATCTTGTAGGCATTTAAGAGGCTGAGCAGGAATATAACTAATAGAATCTCCATTTACATCTGTTCTATTATCTGAGCATATTCCAACTCCTGCACTTGAAACATTAATCATATAATTTATAACATCCCCATCATCATCTGTTCCTGCCCAGGAAAACTCAGGAGTTCTATTTGAAGTATAATTATTATTTACAGGAACATCAAGGTTTACTGTTGGCAGAGTATTTAATATCAATAATTTACTTGAATTAACAGACCAATTGCTCCAGACACTTCCATCATAAGTCCTAATCCCACAAGTCCAGTTCTCACCTTTAGTAGTATTTCCAGAGTTTAGTGTAGATATAAAAAAACTTCCATTTACAAAACTAGAATTATCTTCAAGAGTGAGATTAAGAGTATTATTCCTATACCATCTAATAGAAACATTCATTTTATCTTCATCAGAGTCAATTATTGTTCCAAAGCAATTTAGGTTGTCTGTAGTTTTATTATTTCCATCTGTTGAATTAATGCTTACTACGGGTGTTGTAGGAGGAACAGTGGATAGTATAGTCACTGTCCTTTCCCGAGTCATATTCAAATTCCCCCCTTTATCTATAGCATAACCTGTGAATTTGTGCACTCCTCCTACCAAATTTGTAAAATTATGATAATACTTATTAGCTGAAGAATTATATAATGCAGAGATTTCAGCTGGTGAAATAGAGCGATTGAAAATCAAAACTTCGTCGATTGAGCCATTGAAATAATTACCATCATTCCCAGAAGCACCAATTTGCCACCATGCATTCCAGAAATAAGAGCCCTTTATCATTGTTGCGCTATTTTCAATTGCACCATTTAAGTATAGAGAGAGGTTTGTTTGGTTCCTTATCCAGCAAACATGGTACCAATTATCTGGAAAAATTACTGTTGTTGAATTTACATTAGGGCCATTACTTGAAGAATTTGATGCATGACAAGATACTTTAGAGTCTAAAATAGAAATACTATCTAAACTCCAATACCTGCCAATTACTGTTCTTTTATTCATGCCTGTTACATTCACAGAATTAAACCAAGTGCAGATAGAATATGAATAATTAATCTTAAGATTTGCTACTGTTGGAGTAGGTAATTTAATACTATCCCCAGCACCATCAAGATCAAAGCCCTTTCCAAACTTCCCAGCATCTGTTTGAACAGCATCTCCTTTTGCTGTTGCATTAGTAGAGTAACTACTTCTATCCAAAACATCTCCCGAGGAATTTAAATCATCCATTCTCATCCATAAAACTAAATCCTTATCAAAATCAACAAGCGAGTAATAATCACTTGCATCATTTGAAGTTAAATTAACATAAATATCAGAACTTTCCCGAGTAGAAGCATTAGCAGGAGTAGGTGAAGTAAAATTCACTGTAGGAGAAATTGAATCAACAAAAAACCAGGTTAAACTTGAAAACCCAAGATTATCTGCAGTATCATTGCAACTAAATGTAACATTATGCAATCCTTGTCCTAATTCTGTTTTTGTATAATTAAAAGAAGTAGAGTTAAATTTAGTCAGGGTAACATTTGCAGCATTATCAAGACTATAACCACACCAGCTTCCATTTTCATTTAAACTAACATTAAATTCAACTGCTGTTTTATTAAAATTAGAAGTATTTACAGGAGAGTTTATTGTTATTATTGGAGCAGTTGTATCAACATTCATACTCAAATTCCATTTCCCACTCACAT
>CAYOFN010000004.1:0-39124 GCA_964403535.1 Candidatus Woesearchaeota archaeon | reverse complement strand
TTTTGTTGAATCAACAATAAAAATGAAACCTGTTGTTGAGATAAATCCAGAATATAGGGAGATTTTTATTAAGATTATTGATAAGATTGTTGATTCAATTGTTAAGGGCAAGGCGATTAGGATTGAGGGGAAATAATTTTAGTTTAAAATGAAAATTTTGTATGGAGTTACAGGGGAGGGATTTGGGCATTCTTCTCGGGCATTAGTTGTTGCTGATTATTTAGAGAAAAAAGGGCATGAGGTTTTTATTATAACTTATGGACAAGCTTATAAAGTTTTGAAAAAAAGATTTAATGTTTTAAAAATAAATGGGCCACATATGATATTTAAGAGGGGTATTTTGAAAAAAAGATTGACTCTTAAATTTAATATTAAGCATCTTCCAAAAAATGTATGGAAATGGAGAAAAATTTACAATTTAATGAGGAGTTTTAATCCAGATTTATGCATAAGTGATATGGAGCCACTTGTTCCAATGCTTTCAAATTGGTATAATCTTCCTTTATTAAGTATGGATAATCAGCATAGATTAACTGAAACAAAAATAAAAGTTCCTGAAGAATATTATAAAGAGTACTTCATGGCTAAAGGTGTTGTTAATATGTTTGTAAGAAATGCTGATTGGAATATTATTATTGATTTCTCAAATTTAAAACCAGTGAAGAAAAATACTTTTGTTGTTGCTCCAATTA
Organism: Candidatus Woesearchaeota archaeon; assembly: GCA_964403535.1. Lineage (GTDB taxonomy): Archaea > Nanobdellota > Nanobdellia > Pacearchaeales > GW2011-AR1 > CAYOFN01. The sequence goes on along the minus strand of CAYOFN010000004.1, from coordinate 38,432 downwards.
TCAGGGATGATGTTAGAATTTTAAAAAATCAAACTAAAAACTCTGACAATATCTTAGTTTATTTAACTAAAAAAAATAGGAGTATCATAAAAGTTTTAGAAGATATTCCAGAGAATTTTATTGTTTATGGGTATAATAAGAAAAAGAAAAAAAGAAATCTTGAATTCAAGAAAAAGCAGACATTTTTGCAGGACTTGAAGGATTGTAAGGCGATAATTGCGACTGCGGGATTTACCTTGATATCTGAGGCATTGTATTTAAGAAAACCTTATTTTGCACTGCCCTTGCAAGGGCAGTTTGAACAGACTTTAAATGCTTTGTGTTTAAAACAAGCAGGTTTTGGTGAGTATTCTGAAAATTTAAAAAAACAAGAAATTCAAGATTTTTTAAAAAATCTTAAAAAGTATAGGAAGAGTTTGAGAAAGTATAATCCTGATTATAATAAATTGTTTAAGGTGATTGATAAGATTTTAGTAAAGTTGGAAAAGAAAAATCAAAAAAGAGTTTAACAAGTAGTGTAATCAATATTTAGTATTGGCCATTGATTACCGCATTTTAATACTGAATTAAATTTGTTTCCTGTTCCATAAGCAGTCCATCTCTCGAGATAACACCTAAAATCATATTCTCTTCCGTGTCTTTCAGGAGTGTTGTAATAAATTCCATCTCCATTATTACAGGCAGTATTATCTGATAATTCATTATTGTTGCTGTAGTAATAAATTCCATCATCTTTGTTATTATTTGCAATATTTCCATGAATTAAATTATTTTCACTATAAATGATGTATAGCCCCCAAAGATTATAGTTTGCTATATTGTTAATTAGATTGCTATTAGAATTAGAAGCAAGTTTTATTCCTGCTTGATTATTATTGCTTGCGACATTGCCTGTGATATTATTATAATTTCCTGAAACATAAATTCCAGCTTCTCCATTGTTATTATTTGCAGTATTATTTTCTATTAGTGAATTAGTTATTTCAGAAGCATAAATTCCATAGCCTTGGCTGTTCAATGTATTGTTGTAGATGTAGGAATTGTCTGCATTTTCTAATTTAATTCCTGTTCCACCTTTAAAAACAGGAGAAGATAAGTAAGGAGACATTTGTATGTTGCAGTTTTTTATTGTTGTGTCTGACTTGTTAGAATAAATTCCTGCTGTAAAAAGTGTGGGGTTTATTATTGAGTAATCTTTGCAGTCAAAAGTTACATTTGAAGCCTGAATATTAACGCAGCCTTTGTTTCCTGTGTCTGGAAAATTAATTAAGTTATTATTTAACCAGTATTCTCCTGGCTGAGTAATTGTAGTGCATGAATTTATTCTTGGAATACAGACATTGTCTTCATCTATTAAACCATCACCATCATCATCAATTCCATTGCATATTTCCTCAGGAATTATATTAACAATAAGATTTCTTGTTTCAGTAGTTCCAAGCTTTTCTGCAGCAATACATTGAATGCTCCAATTATATTCTCCATTTTCTAATTCATATATAAACTGCTGTTCAGTTCCAGAAGAAACATTGTTGGTTGTCAATACAGTGTTATTATTTATAGTAAGATTACAATTATCCATTGCTGTGCTGTAATTAATGATATAAGTAAATGTGGGGGTTTTATCAGATGTTTCAATATAGTTATTTTCTGGAGAGAGAGATTTTACATAAGGATAATTATTTTTCTGAAGATGAGCTGTGAATCTTGTAACTTGCGATGGATTTTGAGGGCCATTATCATAGCCTCCGTAGTAGAGGTAAAATCCCCTATAAGAAGGTGAATATACTGTTCCAACAGAATAATGATTTGTGTAAGCCATGCCTGAAATATAAGATGTTTGGCTAGCAAGATTAGTTGTGATTGAATTTGGAGTGTTTCTACTATAATCTCCATCAAGTTCCATTTGTTTTGCCTGGTATCCTGATATTATCATATTTTTAGTTAGGTTTGGAGAATTTTCCATGTCAAGAATTTTTAATGCATAGGGTTTTCCCATGGGATCTCCCTGACAAATAGTAGTTGAGCCTGGCTCACAATATCTTGTAGAATTAAATACAAGCCATTTACCATTTCTTACAAGAACTTTTAGATAATCAGTTGTTGTTGCAAAGAATCTGTTAAATTCTTTATCATAGGCAATATCTCGCATGTCATTTGTGAAAACATACATTCGTGATTTAAATTCTCCATCTTTTGTGTAAAACCATAAACTATCTTTATCTGAGATAACAATATCACCCCAAGTGTATCCTATAGCTTGTTCACAGGTTGGAGAGCCATTGCATATTTCATATCTGTATTCTCCTGGCCATAATCCTGGAGGAATCTCTACAATTCCTGTTGCTGGATATGCCCATGTTTGGAATTCTTTGTAGTGATTAATCATCTCAGCTCCTGCTGAAAAATTCCAGTTTCCTCGTAATTTATCTAATTCTGATTCGTGATAGAATCTTATTTTTCCGTTTTGCCATACAAATGCAAAGTCTTCCCCATTGTTTATTTCAGTTGCTCCTTGAATAGGACCGTCTTCTGGATGAGGATTTGAGGCAAGTGCTATATATTGATAATGTGTTCCATCAAGATAAATATCTGGGTTAATTGTGGTGGTTAATTGAGTGTAAGAAGTTTCTAATTGTTCAATGCTAGTTAGATTTTTATTGTTTTTTGTTTTTTTAGTGCTTGTTAAAATTTTTTTGATTGTGTTAGTTATGCTTGTTTCTGAAGAGCTTGTTTTTGTGTTTTCAGTTAGGCCTTGCTGCGGGTTTGTGAGTATGCTCTCTTTTGTTATTTTTTCTATTGGTTTTGAGATTAAATTAATAATGAACATTGAATTAATTAGAATTATTGAAATTAAGAGCAATAAAAGTATTATTACATTTTTTTTAACCATGTTTAATACTACTTTTTTTAGTTTAAAAACATGATGATCTGGGGGTTTAGAGTTTGATTTTAAGAATGGACCCAGCGAGAATTGAACCTACAAACCTCCCGCGGGTTTCTAGGATTTCCAGCAACCAGAACCTAGGTTCTTAAACTCCTTGGTTCGATTCTAAGAATGGACCCAGCGAGAATCGAACTCACGTCTCTCGACTGCCAGCCGAGTGTAATACCACTATACAATAGGCCCGATAATCTTTATACGAGGGTATAGAAAATTCTTATATTTATCTCTTTGTCTTTGCTAGTTATTAGTTTATAATCACTATTAATGATTTTTTTCTTGTTTTTTTCTATATTTTCTAGGTTTATTTTATCTTTTGTGTTTGCTTCAACTAAGAGGAGGATAAATGAGTGCTGAATTTTATTTTTATTTTTTACAAATTCCTGGCTTACTGAGATAATTTTTTTAAACTTTGCATTGATATTATATTTTTCTTTCATTATTCTTTTTACTGCTTCTTTTATTTCCTCGCCAACAAGAAGCCTGCCTCCTGGCAGGCTGAGAGAATTTTTAAATGGGCGCTTTTCTCTTGGATAAAGAAAGCATTTTTTGTTATTTCCAATTCTAATTAGGACTACAGGAAGAGGAGATGTTTTTTCTGAAAAGTAAGGGATGAGGTTTTCAGCTGTTTCTGTTAGCTTATAGGTTTCATTATTTTTTTCTAAAACAGATTTTTTTACAAGAATTTTAAGGTGGTATGCTATCTTATTTGAGCGTTCTCCTATTAATTTTTCAATTTCATTGAATTTGAGATTTTCATTTAAAGTAAATAATCTTAAAATTTTGTTTTCTATTTCTGTCATCTTAGTCAAAAACTTTGAGCAATAGTTTAAATATAAATTTTGTTGTTTTGAAGTATGAGTGAAAAAATTGAGTGTGAAAGAGATAAGGCACATTATGTTGTTGCAACTGCTATAATTGTTAAAGATGGAAAGTTTTTGATTGCTAAAAGAGCAGATTGGGAAAAACATATGCCCGGAAAGTGGACTGTTCCTGGAGGCAAGCTTGAGACAAAAGACTATACTGAAAGGGAGTATGATACTAAAGAGGGGAAGCAGTGGTATAATGTTATTGAAAATTTAGTCAGGCGTGAGGTAAAAGAAGAAGTTGGTTTGGAAATTAAAGATATTGGTTATGTATGCAGTTTAGCGTATATAAGAAAAGATAATATCCCCTGTTTGATTATCAGCTTGTATGCTTCTCCTAATTCTGAGGAAATTAAGTTGTGTGATGCTTTGACTGAGTATGCTTGGGTTGATTTGCAGGAAGCCAAGGGTTATGATTTAATTGAAGGAATCTATGAAGAAATGGAAATTATTGACAGGCATTTGAAAGAGGGCTGTGAGATGAGTTGGGGAAAGAATTAAAAATCTTGTTTCCTATTCTAATTTATGGACAAGAATAGGTGGAAGTTTTTTGTGGATATTTTGATGTTTGTGGATTTTTTAGCTTTAGCTACTAGTGGTTTTATATTATGGCTTGTTTTACCAAGAGGAAGTGGTGCTAGCGGAGCAAGTTTCTTGCTTTTAAGAGAGCAATGGTTAAGAATGCATGATTTTACTTCTGTAATCTTAGTTGCTTTGTTATTAATTCACCTAATTTTAAATTGGGTATGGATTAAATCTATGTTTAGAAATGTTTTTAAAATCAAACACAATAATATTTAAAAATTCTAAAAACAAGATATAATTATGGTAGAAGAGTATGCTCAATCTGATGTTGTTCAAGAGTATTTAGGTAATGCTTGTGTAGGGGTGCCTGATACTACTAAACTTGGCGAGATAAGGACTCCTCGGCATTTAAGGCAGTTAAGCTTAGATGAGAGCGAGGATCTTGCTTGGATGTAAAATGAAAGAGAGCATATACAGAAAGAGACTTGTTGATTCAATTGAGATTTGGTTAGATGGTTGGATGGAGTCATCAGAAGAATTTGAGAGTAAACAATCTCATGTGTTGGAGTATGTGTGTGGTTGCATAGCTCTTTTTGGTGTTCCTCTTGCGCTTGCAAAAGGATTAGTTGAGTTGCTATTAGATCCAACAGATTCAGGATATAAAACAAGAACTAATTTAGGTTAAATTTTAAAATGAAAGAAAAAGAAGAAAAACAAAATAAAGACTGTATATTTTGTAAAATAGCAAGAGGAGAGATAAAAGTAGAAAAAATTCTCGAGACAGAGAATTTTTTTGCTATTAAAGATCTTCACCCTAAAACAAGAGGACATGTTTTAGTAATTCCTAAAAAACACTTTTTAAATTTATTAGACCTGCCTAGCTCTTTATATGGAGAGATGTTAGAGACAGCTAAAGAAATTGCTTTGAATCTGATGAAACAAGAGAATTCAGAGGGATTTAATTTAATTATGAACAATTTTGAAGTTGCAGGGCAGAAAGTTATGCATGCTCATTTGCATATTCTTCCAAGATATGATGATAATGTTGAGATGGGATTGCCTTAGTTGACTATGCTTTTCCTTCTTGAACAAGTTCTGCGAATTTTTTAAAACTTCGATTGTAGGTTTTTTCTACATCTTTTGGAAAACAGCAAGCTGGAAGCTCTTTTCTTGTTAAGTGGTAAGAGAGACATTCACAGCAAACTCCTTTTTTATCGCAGGGATAAGTGCAATTACATTTTGCTTTGTTTTGGGATTTTTTGCATTCTGTCATTTTTCTTTTTAACTTCCTTGAATTTATTTTTTATTATCAAATCTTTTGATTATTAGGTAAAAAACATTTGCAGTAAGTATTCCAATTGAGTCTACTAAAATATCTTCTAAAGAGCAGAACCTTCCTGGTACAAATAACTGATGAATTTCATCTGTAATTCCATAGAGTATTGCTATTAAAACTGCTAGGAGGATAATTGTTTTTGTTTTGATTTTTCCGTTTAGTCCTGAACTTAGGAAAAACGCAAGAAAAAAGAATATAGAGAAATGATAGAGTGTAGAGAGAAAACTTACTTTTGAAGCAAGTGCAAGAGATTGAAGAGAAGAAGAAGTAAATATGACAATTGCTATTAATACTGCTATGAGAATGCAGGTTTTGTAATTTTGTTCAAGATAAGTGTTCATTTTAGAGATTAGATGAGAGAGGAGTTTGATTTATTTGATAATCTGATAATATAAAAACATTTTAAGATTATACTTAACAAAGGATTTTTTGCAATTAACTGTTGAAATGAATTTTGCATTTTTAAGAGAGGATTTTTTCTAACTCATGGCTGTACTGAGAGTTGAACTCAGGACCTCCTGCTTATGAGACAGGCGCTCTACCGCTGAGCTATACAGCCAGTTTTACAAGATATAATAGATTTAAAAAGATTATGAATATAAGACAGAAAGACTTTTAAAATAGTTTTTCTTTTAGTTTATATGAAAAAAGAGGCAGGAAAGAGGGATTTAAAACAAGTTAAGACTTTAAAAGAAAAAACTAAACTTTTTGTGAAGAAAGTTGAGAAGAAGTTACCTGAGATTAAATCTAAAATTCCTGAGAAAAAATTAGAAAGTAAACAAGGAGAAAAATATTTTAAAACATTTATCCAGGGATTTGATGAGCTTTGCGGAGAGGGAATCCCTGTTGGAAATGCTATTTTAGTTGAGGGAGGACCTGGAAATGGAAAGACTATTTTTTGCTTAACTTTAATGAGAAATATGTGCGAGAGAGGAAAGAAGGTTCTTTACATGAGTTTTGAAGAAAGAGAAGAAAGGTTAAGAGAGCATATGAAAATTTTTGGCGCAAAACCAGAAGAGTATGAGAAAAAAGGATTACTTTATGTCAAGAGGTTTAATGCTTTGGATATTGCAAGAAGTGTAGAAGCATTATTATCAGAAGCAAAAAAAGAATTATTAATAGAGGTCCAACCTATCTTGATTCCTAAAGATTTTCAGCCAGATATTGTTTTAATTGATTCTCTTTCAAGTATTTCAAGTGCTTTTTCAGGAGAAGGTTCAAGATTTAGAATTTATATGGAGCAGTTATTCAGGTATCTTGAGGGACATAATATCACCTCTTTTTTAATCAGAGAAGTACCCACCCCCACCCATATAGGAAGTGCAGTTAGTGAGGAGTATGGTGGAGCTGTTTCTTTTTTAAGTGATGGGATTATTGTTATTTATAATGTTTTTTATAAAACTGGGGCTAGAAAAAGAGCTTTGGAAATTCTGAAAATGAGAGGTACAAATATTGATAGAAAACTTGTAGAGTGTGAGATCCAGAAAGGCAAGGGAATCTTAATTTATCCTAATAAGTCACTTAAAGGTAATTTTGTTCTTACTTAGATTTAGAGTAAGAAGCGTTAATTTAAAGGGCGATAAGTCTCCTTAAAATGTTAGAAGTATATTCTCCTTATAGAGTATTTATTTAATAGATTAGTATGGCTCCAGCATTTATAGACAAAGAAATTGAAATTTTAGTGTTTTTTAATTAGTTTTAATCCTAAACTTTAGAGAAATATTTAAATACCCCTACTTACTCACTAATTAGTGCTTAATTAGTGAAAAAAAGAGGTATTTTATACTTAAAATATGGGTGAGATAAAAATCAGTGTTTCTGAAAAAATGGACAAACTTATTCAGAAAATCGCTGATGATCTTGGAATAAAGAAAACAGAGTTTGTTAAAAGTCTTGTAATTGAGAGTCTAAAAAATTTAAAATTTAAAGAAAGAAACTAAAATGAATGTTAATAGGAACAAAAAGATTAATTTATACTCTAAACAAACTTTTTTTATAATTATTTTTATAATTATAGTTTTGTTATTTTTAAATTTTGTTTCTGCACAATTGTCAACTTCTTTGGATTTGTTTGACCAAGAGAATGACACAGAGACCCATTACAAAAGCGATGATTATAGGGTTTATGTAGGAGAGTGGACAACTTTTTTTGCAAATTTCACAAATTCAAGTGGAGGAGGAATTGGGCAGGTTTTATGGAGAAATCCTGTTGATTTAGGAACAGGGTATACTGTGAGAGCATTTGATTATGAGGGAGATGGAAATAGAAGTGACTTTATTTATTCTGAGTATGATAATATTATTGCTTATTATGGAAATGGAACTCAGATTTTTAATTCAGCTAATTCTGCATTTGATTATGCTTATGGTATGGAAACAGGAGATTTTAATAATGACTCTCATACAGAAATTGCTTTTACAACAAGTGGGGGAAGATTCTTTGTTTTAAATGGATCAGATGGTTCTGTACTTTTTCAGACACCTAGTTTTGGAAGTGGGTATTCTTTTAAAAATGGAGATATTGATGATGATGGAAGACAGGATGATTTTGCAGTTGGAGCAAGTTCTGTTCAAGGAGGGTATGGGATTTTAGTTTTTATTTATAATGAAACTTCTGGAAATTTTCAGAATATTTGGAATGCAACAGATGCTACAAATGTTGTTTATGAAATAGATATTTCTGAGATTCCTGGAGAAGAGAATCTTGTTGGTTTTGTAGATAACGGTGGTGGACAAACTGTAGTGTATGGTGGAGATGGAGTAAGAAAATGGACTTCTGGAGATAAGGGGACAACTTATTCTCTGGACTTTTTTGACCAAGATTCAGATGGAAAAGAAGATGAAGTGATGACTGGAGAGTCTAGTGATTTGAGAGTTTATACTGAGACTGGAGTAGAGGATTCAGACCCTCTTCCGTATGGAGTAGAGTACGAGGTTGAAAAAATTGATTTAGATGGAGACGGAAAGTATGATGATATTTTGATTGCTTCAAATTATGAGACTGTTTTTGCGTATAATTCAGACTTGTCTCTTGCATGGACTTTTAGTCCTCCTGATAAAGAATTTGAATCAAATTATAGAGTACCCTACATTTATAGTTTGAGGGTAGGAAATGTAAATAATGATTCTTTTGATGAGATAATTGTTGGGGGTTATGATTATAGATACTGGATTTTAAATCTTTCTGGAGGAATTATTGGAAAACATTATTATGGTTTTGAAGAAAATGTTGATGGGGAGGCAAGTTATATTGGTTATTATTACTCAGATAGTGAGGGGATAGATATTTTGGATGATGTTAATGGAGATGGGATTAATGAGATTATTTCAGATAGGAACACAGGTTTTGTTTATGTTGGACAGCAGGTCGTTTGTAAGATCACAATAGATGGACATTATAGAGAAGAGTATATGTATTATAATTATTCTTCTAAACTTTGGGAGTACTACTATCAATTTGATGATACTGGTTTTAATAAGAGTTCTGATTTTGGGAAAAATTATAACTGGAGTGTTACTTGTGAAAAAGGAGGTTATCAGACTCAGAATTTAACAAAAAATATAAGTGTTTATTTGAAAAATTCAAGTTTAGATGCATTTGACCAGGAAGATGATGATGAAGATAAAGCAGGATGGCTTTCAGAACAGACTTTTCTTGCAAATCAGAGTGTTTACTTTTTTGCTAATTATTCTGATTTAGTTTCTAATCTAAGTTTAGATGAACTAAGTTTTGATACACTTTGGAATCAGAATATGGGAGAAAATAGATATGATGTAGGAAGTTTTGATTATGATGGAGATGGTTTCAAAGATAGCTTTGCTTTTCCTGCTCTTGATGCAATTTATGCTTATGATTTTAATGAAAATTTATTATGGATTCGTACTGATACTTCTTATGATTATACTTATATGATAAGGGTAGGCGATTTTGATAATGATTCAAACATAGATCTTGCTGGAATTTCTAGTGCAGGAACACTTTGGATTTTAAATTCTTCTGGAAGTGAGATTTATCAATCAACAGATTATTATAATGGGTATGCAATGGAAAGTGGGGATATTAATAGTGATGGTGTAGATGATTTAGTGATTGGTGTTCAGGATATTCTTGGAGGTGCAGCTAATAATTATGGAATTGTTGCAATTATTTATAACACTACTACTGGTAATTTTCAGGAGTACTGGACTGCTGGAGATGCTAGTAATTATCCTATTGAGATTAAAATATCTGAGATACCTGGAGAAGAGAATCTTGTTGGTTTTGTTGATTATAGTGGAGAAGATGATTTAATAATTTATTATGGAAATGGAACAAAGAAATGGCAGACAAGTGATTTGGCTAATTATGTATCCACACTTGATTTTGTAGATTATGATGGAGATGGAAAAGAAGATGAAGTGATTGCTGGAGAGTATCGCGAGACTTATATTTATGATTCTAGTGGAGTAAGAGTAGAGACAGATGCTAATTCTTCAAGTATAGTTTATGAGTTAGAGACAATTGATTATGATGGGGATGGAAATGCTACTGATTATGTTTATTTTGAGAGATATTATCTAAGAATGATTAATAAATCGGGGGATACTTTGTGGGATTATTATCTTCCAGAGTCATATTATTCAATGATGCAGGTTCAGGATTTAAATAATGATGGAGTTCCTGAGATTATTGTTGGAGGAACTAATGGACTTTTTTATGTTTTTAATATTTCAGGAGGATTAGTTGATAGAATTAATTTAATTTTTCCTCAGAATATGGGCGGAACATATACTGCTATGATCGGATATGCTTATTATGGTTCTCAGGCTGGAATGGCTTTTTCAGAATCTGCTTCTGTTAATAATTCAGTTGATATTGGCTTTTGTGCGTACAATTCAAATGTTGGGGTGATTAAAACTTTTCCAAGATGTACAATTCAGTTTGATGATGGGGAGGTTAGTAGGATGGATTATAATTCTTCATCAGCTCTGTATTATTACTCTAGGAATTTTACTTCAAAAGGCGCTCATACATGGAATGTAACTTGTGAGTCTGTGAATCATGTTACAAGAAGCTCTATAAAAACACTGAATGTAAATACTGCACCTGGATTTTTCTTAATTAATAACTCTCCTTCAACTCTTAATAATTTAGATCCAAATGTTAGTGTTATTGTAAATGCTAATATCTCAGAAGTGAATAGAAATTTTGATTCTGCTATTTTGCAGTGGAAAAATTCTACTTCAAATTGGACAAATGTAAGTATGTCTAATAGCACTTTGAAAGGAGAGTATACTCTTATGAATGCTAGTTTTCTTCCTTCAATTAATTACGAGGGTAATTATTCGTATAGGATTTGGGCTAATGATACAATTGGTGAAGGAAATTTTAGTTCTATTACTACTCTGAATATTTCGTGGGATTGTGGATGGAGAATTACTTCTGGTTTAGGGACAAGTGTTGGGTGGAATTTGAATAAACATATTGGTGATATTACTATTAATAACACTGGAGACTCTTCATATTCAGACAACAACTGCAGCCTTGATTTTCAGGTTACTTATGATTTACCGAGGGGGAGAGTTTTTTTAGATGGTTCAACTTATAAAAACAAACAGTATCTTGCAGTTACAGCAAAATCAACAAGAGTGATTTCAGTAAATGCAACATTTAGTGATGAACCTCTTCAGGAGTCTTTAATACTTACTACTTCTGAGATTTCTGAGAGCACAAATGTTTCAAGTAGAAATACAACTGCAACTTTAGTTTCTAGTGAGCCTGGCCCGTATATTGTTAATCTGATTACTTCTTTTCCTAGTAGTGTTTATCTTACTCCTTTGAACTTCTCTTTAAAAGGATATATAGAGAATGCAATGGGTTCTGCTACTTTAAACATAACTAATACAGCATACAATGTGAGTTTTAATTGGTCTATTCCTTCAGGGTTAGTAAATGTTTCAGGAAATCTTATAATGAATTTTGTGAATATTACAGATAATACTCCTCATTATAATAATCTTAGTGTAAGTTTCTTAAATCTTTCTCTAATGACTCAAGGTTCTAAACTAGTTTATCTTTATGCTTATGGTTATAATCTTAGTGGGGGGAATATTACTGATGTAAGCGGAGAGAGAATGATTACTGAGGTTGTGAATATTACTTTTCTTTGTTATAATGTTTCAGATGGAATCTGCGTAACTGCTTGTGGGCATAGTCTTGATACTGATTGTCCTGAACCTGTACTAAGTTCAGGTGGAGGAGCAAGTACTGGAGGTTTAGGTGGAGGAGCAGGGGGGGGTGGTGGAACTTATGAGAAATCTAATGAAAAATTTGAATTATTAAGAGGAGAGGAACAGTCTTTTCCTTTAGTTATTGAAAATAAGTATCTTGGAAGGATGAGAAATATTACAATAGCTGTTTCTGGAATTAATTCAGAATATGTCTTATTAAGTCCGAGTTATGTTTCAAGTTTAAATCCAAATTCTACGAGCACAGTTTCTGTGATGATCTCTGCTCCATCTTATTTTTCAAAAGGAAGTTATGATTTGAATTTTGAGATTAGAGCAGTGATTATGTCTAATAATACTGCTACACCTTATCTTCAGAGAAGAAGTATTACCCTTTATATTGTAGAGGTTCCTAGAACAAGGGCGAGTGAGATGATAAATCAATCAATTGTTATGATTGACAAGATGAATTCTTCTAAAATGTATCTTGAGGATGTTTTGGAGATATTTAAACAAGTTAATTCTAATTTTGAAGAGATTAATTTTTTAGGAGTTAAGGAGGGTTATGAACAATTAAAAAATATTTATGCTTCAGCATTTGAGTCAGAGGAGATACTCTTTGATTTGCAGGCAAAAATAAAAAATGCTGAGGAGAGGGGGATTGTTGTTCTTGAGACAAAGAAAGTTCTTTATATGGCAGAGGTAGCTTTTAATAGAGGAGATTATCTTTTATCTCTTTCAAGACTAAAAGAAGCTCAATTAACTTATGCTCTTGAAGTGAAAGGAGAGTTTAGTATAATTTATACTGTTAAGAATCATCCGTTAGAGAGTGTTGGCACTCTTCTTGGATTATTCATCTTTTCTTTTGGTTCTTCACTTGGAGTGAGATTAAGGCTTTATAAGAAAAAGTTTAAAATGTTAATGGAGGAAGAGAAATTACTCTTAGAATTAATGAAAGTGGTTCAGACAGAGTGTTTTGAAAAAAATAGAATGTCTATGGAGGAGTATGAGTCTGCAATGAATCAGTATGAGACAAAATTAAGCAAGACAATTGCTGATAGAATAAAAGTTGATGCAAAGATTTCAAATCTTTTAAAAATTAAAGGGAAGAAAAAAGCTTTAATTGAAGAGAAAAAGAGGCTTTTAGAGGTTCTTAAGCAAATTCAGGATGATTACTTGAATAAAGGGAAATTAGAGACGAGGATTTATCAGAATATGCTTAAGAACTACACTGCCAGATTAACTGAGGTAGAGGAGAAGGCTACTTTTTTAGATGCTCAAAAAGCTCTGAAAAAAACAGGGTTTGTAAGAAGATTATTTAGAAAAAAACCAAAAAAAACAAAATGAGAAAAAAAGAAAATAGATATTTGGTGAATAGGAGAATTGTCTTAATGATAATCATCTTTGTTTTCATTAGTTTGTTTTGTTTTAGAGTGGGAGCTGTTGAATCAAATGATAAAAATATGAGTTTAGAGGAACAGGCAGTTATTTGTTTAAATGATTCTGATGAACTTTTTCATGAGTTAATTATGGAGAATTTTTCTGTGCAGAGAGTAAATGACAGTTTAATTGAGGCAACTCACTTGTTTGATGCACAGACTGTTTTAAAAGAAGGAAGAAAGAATCATGATTTTTCTTTAGTTTTGCCTTTTTGCGAAGAAATCTCATTAATTAAAAAAAGTGCTTTTGAGGCAAGAGACGAGGTTACTGCTTTGCTTAAGTTTTATAATGAGTCAATTACTCCTGAGATGAATGCTTCAGAGGTTGAGGAGACTCTTTCTGAGATAGATAATGAGATGATTAGTGAGAGATATGAGAAAGTCAAACCTTTAGTAAGTAAGGCTTATGAGCAGATAATTAATATTAAATCAATTCAGACTACCTTAAATCTTTTTTATAAATCCACTACAAGAGATTTAAAAGAATTTTTTTATAAAAATTGGATTTATATTCTCTCTGGAGTTCTTCTTTTGTTTATACTTTTTTGGATATACAAAAAAACTATAAGAAGATGGTATATAAAGAGAAAAATATCCAATCTAGAGCTAAGAAAAAAAATACTTCAAGGTTTAATCAGTCAGACTCAAAGAGACTATTTTCAAACAGGTAAGATTCCTGAGGGGGCGTATAATACAAGGACAAAGAAGTTTGCAGAGTTAATTCGGGATATAGATCAATCCTTGCCTTTGTTAAAAGAAGAATTGTTTAAGATTGCAGATAAGCTTAAACAAAAAGTTTTTCCAGGGAAAGAGGAAGATACTAAAAAAATAAAAGAAAAGGAGACAAAGAAAAACAAAAAATGAAGAATTTAAAAGACGCACTGAAAAGAATTTTAAAGATAAAAGAAAAGAGTAGAGGAGAGTTTAGTGAGATGGATAAAAAAGAAAAACAAAACTTTTTGTCTAATGATTTAATAGAGAGACTAATAAGAGTTGAACAACGAGTCGGTGCTTCATTTGGAAAGTATGTTCCTTATCAAAAATCAGATTATTATAAGAGCTTAACTTCTGAAGAGAAAAAAAGATTTGAGAGATATCTTAAATTAAACAGTAGAACAAAGGCATTATTGACTTTGTTAATTCTTTTGCCTGTTTTTATATTTGGATTGTTCAGATTAGAGGGGACAGGAAGAGTAATTGATGAATCTCTTTCATTAATACAATTTCCTTTATGGGTTTGGAAAGTGCTTTTTTTAGTGTTAGGATTACTCTTAATTTTGTTGTTATTTAGATTAATTGGAAAGATAAGAAGGAGAATGCGACTAAAGAATCACTTTAAGATTATTGAGAAAGTATCTTTTAGGAATAAAAAGAAATAAAAACCTTTCTTGCATTAGACTTTTGTAAAAATGGTGACTAATGAGACTTTTATTGATGCGACTGAACAGGTTTTTAATGCAGTTGGAGCTCTTCCTCCAGAAGTACTCGCAAGGATAGAACCTCTAATAACTATTTTTAAAGCAGCAGGTATTCTCTTTATTGTTTATATTGTCTTTTTGATAGTCCAACTGATCTTTAAATTTAAGGAAATAAAAAAGATTAAAAAAATGAGTGAGGATATAGAGAAGATTAATAAGAAAGTAGACTATCTAGTAAAGAGTTCTAATAAAAAAAATAAAAACAGAAAAAAGGAAAAATAAAAAGTTTATTTGCTTAGAGTTATGTCTATTGTAGAAACATTAACCCTTTTGCCTTCTTTGTTTTCAAATTCTTCGCTGTTTATTGCTATTCCAATAACTTTTATGTTTTCTTCTTTTAGAAATCTCTTTGAGGCAACTTCTGCAACATCTACTGCTCTGCTTATAAACTTCCCTCTAGCCTTTATTGTTACTTGTTTCTGATTCTTTGTTGTAAACTGCATGACTACGCTTGTTACATAGTTCATGAAAGGTTTGTTACCAATAAAAACAATATTATCAGCTGTTCTTCCTTTCTTTTCCTCAAGTGATTCTTTCTTCTTTTCAACTGTTTTTTCTTGTTTTTCTTCTGTCATTTTAACCTCCTGATTTAAGTTTTATCTGTTTTATGCAATCAAATTTTTGATTGAGTAGGAGTGGGATTTATTGTTTTGCCAAGAGTTCTTTTCTTTCTCTTTCCTGCATTTTCAGTTTTCCGATGTATCCTGCTATCTTGTTTCTTGTTTTTTTACTTGGCATAGAATTGGCTAGGATTGTCTTATTTTCCTCAAATTTTTCTGTAAAATTGGAACCTTCTTTTAACAGGTTTCTAGCTGTTCTTTTGATAAGTGCTGATTTTATTCTTCCCATTTTCTTATATTGTTAGTATATCCTAAAAATATGTCTTTTTTATGCTTTAAAAAGATTGTTGTTCTTATTTTTAAAGGAGTTTTTAGATTTTATCTACTTTTAGGATATTTTTGTAATTTAAGAGAAGTTCTTTTATTTTTTTCGAGAGCTCACCTTTTGAGAGGAGATAACAGGGCATTTTTTTGTCAATTGAGGTTTGGTAGGACTTGATTATATCTGCTTCTGTCACTCTTTTTTTATCTTTTGCTATAAGAAGAAAGATTATTTTCCCTAAGTCAGAATTAATTCTTATTTTTCCTATTATCTCTTTCTTATCTATGCTTATTTCTTCTAGAAGTTCAATATCCTTTTTTATCAGGAAGTTCTTTACTTCTTCTAAAAATTTATTTGCTTGCTCATTCTTTATTTTTTTCTTTTGAGGTTTTATTTCTATGAGGGGCTTTTCTATACTCTTTGTTGTTGTGACTTTTTCCTGCTTTTCTTTTTCTCTCTCTGGTTTTTTCTCTATTTCTTGCTTTTCAGCTGGTTCTTCATACAGGAAGTACTTCCAGAAAACTTCTTCGTTTTTTCTGAAAGGAATTGCAAAATCTCCTAGGTTTCTTAAAGCTACTCTTATTGGTGGGGGGAGCAGAGAATCCTTTAAAATAGATTTTTCTTTTAGAAGAAGAAAAGCTTCTTTCTCTTTTCCAGGAAGGTACTGATAAAATTTTTCTAATTGAGACTCTTGAGTTTTCAAAAAGTATAATGGACTTCCCCCTACTCTCATATGACTTATTTTTATTGATTTTTCATTTAGTAGTTCAGATAAAAAAGCAGATGCAAAAATAGAAGAAAGATTTGTTTCTCTTGCAACATGGACTGGCAGAGAAGGGCCTCTGCTTTTTAAAATCTCCAGTATTTTTAATTTTATATTTTGAGGATTTTCCATATTTCTTTTAAGAAAAAAGCTGTTCTGTTAATAAACTTAATTATTCTAGATAAGTAGAGAAGCTGCTCCTGTAATAATCAGCAAACCTAGAAAATTAAGTACAAATGAGAGCAGGATAAACTTTTTTGAATCATAGTGAGTTATTCCGAGTAAAGAGATTCCAATCTCGTCAGGTAGAGGTGAGGCTATTATTATCCCAACAATTAGTGGAAAAAGAAAAGAGTATTTTGTGTTTTTTAATTTTTTTATCCATTTTACACCCATAGAATCTATAAATTTTTCTGTTTTTTTTGATATTTTATTTTTTATAATGTAGAAGATTATGTAATCTCCTGTTACTGTTCCAAGAGCTCCGATGAGTGAGATTAAAAAGGGATTAACTGTTTTTGTGAAAAGGATTAGAGAGGCTGTTGCAGGAGCTGCGGTTACAGCATATTCATAAAAAATTCCTGAAATATAAATTCCAATAAGGCCTTTGCTTCCGAGAGAATATATAAACTCGTGCACTCTTCCTGAAACAATCATGTACACTGCGAGAGCTATGCTTATTAGGATTAAGATTATTCTTACAGTGTTAATATTCCTCTTTTTTATGGTTTTATCCATTGGATTTCGTAGTAACTTACATCCTCTTCGGAGTCTGTGATTCCTATTAGAAGTTTCTTTTTAGTGGAGTGAGCTACTCTATTTTTTGCAGTAAAATCATGCCATACAAGTTCAGAAGATTCATCAACTGGATAAAGAATCCACTTTGCATGGTCTTTTCCAGGAGTAATTCCTTTTTCATATACTCTGAATTCTGCTCCAAATTTTAATGCAGATTTTACAACAAATCCCCTTTTTCTCATATCTTTAAATACTGTGTATTTGGTTCTTGCTTTTTTATCTGATTTTAATATTTTTGCAAGCAGTTTGTCAAAAGTTATTTGTTTGTTATTTGAAATTAGCTCTACTTTATTTTCTTCCAGAAGGTATAGCCCTTCAAATACTGAATAGACAATCTTACTGTTTTTCATTTCTCCGAATCTGCTTTTGTTATAGAGGGAGATTGCTGAAGATGTGTTGGAATAGAGGACTCCTCCAGATAGGACTACTCTAAACTTCTTATTGTTTTTCTCCATATCTTGGTTAATTAAGAAAACTATTTAAAGCTTTTTTTTCTTATTTCCTTATGAAAAAGAGGGAAAAGAACAATTATTTTTCAAACATTTTTGCAAGTTTGAAAGAAACAAAATTTGATAAAAAATACTGGACTACTTTTTTTTATGACTTTATTTTAAGCGTGCTGATGTTTGGGATTATTTCTGTTTTTTTATACTACTGTTTGTCGTATGTTGAGAATGTTGTTGGGACTTATGGAGAGGGATTCTTGTCTTCAGGAGTTTATAGTCCAGAGGTTATCAAGGTTATTCTTGTATTGTCTGCTTTTTTAATAAGCTTTGTTGTGATTAAGTTTTTACTTTCTGGAATTTTTAAGTCAGTTATTTGGAAAGAATTGTTTGGTAAGAGAGCTAGTTTTAAGTTTTATTTTAAATATCTTCTTTTGAAGCTTTTGTTTTTAGTTATTCTTTTAATTGTATTTGCTTTAGGATTGGTTATTTTTGGGCCTGCTTTTAATACTATGACTTCAGATTGGGGGATTAGGGCACTGACAGCAATTTTTCTTTTAATCCTTGCTTATCCTGTGCATATATCTTTCTTATCTTTGTTTTATATGACTAATTCAGAGGAAGTTTGGAAGAGTTTTAAAGAAGGGTTTGTAAAAGGCACAAAGAAAATTCATTATTTTTTAGGCATGTATGCAGTTATTGTTATTCTTTATCTGGTTTATATGCTTATTGAC
Organism: Candidatus Woesearchaeota archaeon; assembly: GCA_964403535.1. Classification (GTDB taxonomy): domain Archaea; phylum Nanobdellota; class Nanobdellia; order Pacearchaeales; family GW2011-AR1; genus CAYOFN01. The sequence goes on along the minus strand of CAYOFN010000004.1, from coordinate 20,017 downwards.
CGGGGTTTAAGATATGTTCTTCTTAGAGGGATAAATGTTCCTGATTTTTCTAATTTAATTAGTATTCTTCCTCAGGCAGTTTCTTACATGAAGAGTACAGCTCCTTACTTTTTCATTTCTGGGGTTGTTTTATTGTTTTTTTATGCTTATTTTAGAATTTTTTATGTAGAGTTTGTCAAGAGAATATAACTATCTTAGGATAACAATTCTTTTAAATTAAGGAGGAGTAATGAAAGTATGAATCTTGTTATTAGGAGAGTTGTAGATGATTTTGATTTAAAAAAACTCAGAGAGTTTATGTTTGGGCAGCCTCAGCTTTATCCAGGTTATGAGGGGTGGGTTGATGAAGTTTGCATTCCAGGTATTGAGAGAGGTGAACGGAGGGGGATAATTGCAGTGAGTCATGGGCTTGTAGTTGGTGATGCTGTCTGGAAAGATTTAGGAGAAAGAAGAATTGAACTTAAGAATTTTAGAATTGGTAAAGGATACTCTAATAGGTTTTTAGGAAGATTTTTATTAGAGCAGGTTCAGGCAGAGAATCCTGGAAAGGATTTAGGATTAGATGTTAGTGTCAGAAATTTTGAAGGAGTAAGATTCTTTTTACTTAATGGTTGTAGGATTGTTGGGGCTGAAGCGTTATATAGACAAGGACAATTAGAGTATTTAATGGAAAAACCTGCTTTAGCTGTAGCTTAGATAAGATTTTTAAACCTGGCTTGATTATGAATGATATGAAAAGACTAGCACAGTTTTCATTAGTTCTCACAAGTGTTTTAGTGTTAGTTCTGGCTCTATAATTGAGTCATTTTTCCAGACTTTTTTAATAAAAATGGCTCAAAAAATTAAACCTCAAATTGAAATTCAGATTGATTATGCAAATAGAAGAGCATTTTACAGATTAAATGGAGATGTTTATTATACTGCTGAAGATGTTGGCAAGAGAGTTGAAGGTGTAAAGGATGTAGGGATTATTTGGAAAGGAGTTTTTAGTTTTTCTGAGTATATGGCAAGGAGAGGAGCTGAAAGCAAGATTTTAAAAATCTTAAATGGTTTAAATGAAGATGGGAAAAATGGAAGGTAAAATTCCTATAACTCGAGAAGAAGCAGTTGAATTGCTTAAAAGTTATGAGCAAAAAGAGTCAGACTGGAATCATTATCTTGAATCAGAAGCAATTATGAGGAAATTAGCTGAAAAATTAGGAGAGGATGTTGAATATTGGGGCATGCTTGGATTGTTGCATGATGTTGATTGGGCTTTAACAAGAGAGAGATGGAAAGAACACTGTACTAAAGCAGTGGAGATACTAAAAGAAAAAGGGTTTGATGATGAGTTTATTGAGATTATTCAGTCGCATGCATATGAGTATGATGAGATTCCTGCTTTTGCTGATAAGAAAAGAACAAGAAAAAGTGAGCATGCTCTTGCTGCTGCTGAAACTATGACTGGAATTGTTTATGCTTACGCCTTAATGAAAGGAAAGAATATTTCTGACATGGAAGTTAAAGGATTAAAAAAGAAATTTAAAGATAAAAGATTTGCTGCTAATTGCAATAGAGAGATTATAAAGGAGATTGAACAGGTAGGGATAAGTTTAGATGAGTTTTTTGAATTGTCAATTGAGGCAATGAAAGAAATAAAAAGAGAGATTGGCTTGGAGTAAGATGAAAAAAGAAAACAAAGAGGAAATTAATTTTAAAAAAATAGAGAAAAAGTGGCAGGAGAGATGGGAGAAGAAAAAGTGCTTTGAGGTTAGTGGGGATAGTAAGAAAAAGAAATTTTTCATTAATTTTCCATATCCCTATATTAATGCATATCTTCATTTGGGGCACGGATTTTCTTCAATACGAGCAGATGTTATGGCAAGATTCAAGAGAATGCAAGGTTTCAATACTTTATTTCCTCAGGCATGGCATTGTACTGGAACTCCTGTTTGGGCTGCTTCCCAAAGGATAAAAGAAAAAGAACCAAAGCAAATTGAAATATTAAAATCAATGGGATTTTCAGGTAAGGAGATTGATAAATTCTCTGATGTAAAACACTGGATAGATGTATTTGTTCCTGCTGCAAAAGAAGATTTTACAAGAATAGGAAATAGTGTTGATTGGAGAAGAAGTTTTATTACAACATCTATTAATCCTCAATATGATAAATTTATTAGATGGCAATTTAGAAAGCTTAAAGAAAAAGGATATGTTGATAAGGAAAAACATCCTGTTGTTTGGTGTCCTAAAGATAACATGCCTGTTGGAGATCATGACAGGGTTGAGGGAGAAGGAGTAACTACTCAGGATTTCGTCTGGATAAAATTTAGGATGAAAAATTCAGATTTAGTACTTATGGCTGGAACAACAAGGCCAGATGCATTATACGGGCAGACTAACTTATGGATAGACCCTGAAGGAGACTATGTTGTTGTAAAGGTGAGAGATGAAAAGTGGGTTGTTGGAAGGGCGACTGTTGATAAAATTAAGAATCAGTATGAAGAAAAAGTAGAGATTTTAAAATCAATCAGTCCAAAAGAACTTATTGGTAAATGGGTTAAAGGGCCAATAGTTAATAGGGAGATACACATTCTTCCTGCTTATTTTATTAAATCTAATGTTGGGTCTGGAGTGGTTTATTCTGCACTTGAAGATCCTGTCGATTTATTTGAGCTAAAGAAAATTCAGTCTGATCCTAATTATATAAAGAAGTTTAATCTGGATGAAAAGGAAGTAAAAAGATTGGAACCTATAGATATAATTGGGGTTTCTGGAATGGGAGATAATCTTGGAGAGTCAATAGGAAAAGAGTTTGGGGTTAATTCTGATAAGGACAAAGAACTTCTTGAGAAAGCAAAAGCAGAATTAAATAAAAGAGTTTTTAGGAAAGGAATTATGAAAAAAATCTGTGGTGAGTGTGCTGGCATGACTGTTCCTGCCTGCCAAGATTTTTTGAAAAAGAAACTTTTTAAGGATAATAATTCAGTTATGTTTTATGAGCTTGCTGAGAAGGTTGTATGCAGGTGTCTGACTCAGTCTGTTGTTAAGGTTGTGTCTGATCAGTGGTTTTTGAAATATAAGAATGAAAAGTGGAAAAATAAAGTTAGAAAAGCCCTTGAGAAAATGAAGCTTTACCCCGAACTCGTTAGATCGCAATTTGAGTATGTTATTGGATGGCTTAATGACTGGGCCTGTACGCATCACCAGGGAATGGGAACCAATCTTCCATGGGATGAAAAGTGGGTAATAGAATCACTTTCAGATTCAACAATTTATATGGCATATTATACTATTGCACATTTGATTAAAGATTACCCTGAAAATAAGATTAATGACCAGTTTTTCAATTTCGTCTTTTTAGGAGAAGGTAAAGGGGATAAAAAGATGCATGAAATGAAGAAGGAATTTGAGTATTGGTATCCTTTTGATGTGAGAAGTTCTGGAAAGGATCTTGTGCAGAATCACCTTTCATTCTGTTTATTTAATCATGTTGCAATATTCCCTGAAAAGTATTGGCCTAAAGCATTTAGTGTTAATGGATGGCTTCTTGTTGAGGGAAATAAGATGAGTAAGAGTAAAGGAAATTTTTATACAATAAGGCAGATGCTGGAAAAATATCCTGCAGATACTATTAGGGTGGGATTAATGCTTGGGGGAGAGGGGCTTGATGATCCTAATTTTGACTTTAATAATACCGAAAATATTAAACAAAAGTTACAACAACTTTATGACTTTGCTATTCAAAATTATAAAAAATCAAAAAAGAAAGAGTTGATTAAATCTGACAGGGTTTTTTTGTCATGCACAAATAGAATCTTAAAAGAAGGAACAGAAGCGATGGAGAAAATGTTATTCAGAACAGCTTTTGATAAATTAGTTTACCAGATGCAAAAGGTGCTAAAAGAATACATAAACAAAGGCAGAATAAATCAGAATATCTTAAATGATTTTATAGAAACTCAAGTAAAAGTCATTTCTCCATTTACACCATTCATAGCTGAGGAAATCTGGAGCAAGATTGGAAAGAAAAATTTTATTTCTTTAGCTAGTTGGCCAAAAGTTGATAAAAATATGATTGATGCAGATTTAGAAAGACAAGATGGGCAAATAGAGCAAACAATCGAAGATGTAAATAATATTGCCAAAATAATAAAACAAAAGCAAAATAAATATGCAAAGAAAGTTTTTATTTATGTGATTCCTAAAGAACTTAATTTATATATAGATTCTAAGGAATTTATTTCAAAAAGAGTTGGTGTTAAAGTGAGTATTTTTTCGGTTAGTGATAAGAGTAAATATGATCCTTCTTCAAAAGCTAGTAAAGCAAAAGTTGGTAGACCTTCTATTTATCTAGAATAAGTCTGTATTTTGCAGGGCTCCTATAATTCCCTCCACCATATAAAGATTCTTTTATTTTTTTTATTAAGCCTTGTTTCTTAAATAGATTTATCCATTTATTAGCAGTGTTTGTTGTTTTGTAACTCATTTTCTTCTTTAAATCGAGAGATGTAAATGTATTTTGTTTCTTACCTAACCCTATTATTATGCTTCTAATCTTCAAAGGTTCTTTAAATCTTACAAACTCTTTAGTAATTGATGTAAACTTTTTGTCTTTTAAATTTGAAGGAATTTTTATTAGACTCCTCAATTTTAGGAGATTTTCTCTTTTTGTAATACTAATCTGCCATCTTGTCCTGATTTTATTTTTAACTGTAAGATATACTCCGAGGTTATATTTTCGGTGTTTTATCCCTAAAATATTTAACATTTTTTCTTCAGCAGAGATTAGATAGCATTCTTGATTTTGAAGAAGTTCCTGAAGCCTCTCTGACAATTTTCTTAGGGGGATGTCTTTCTTTAATTTTTCTTTAAATAAGTTGCTAACATCAAGTGATCTTCTCCAAACAATCGATCTTCTGTATTTATTTGGATAATATTTTACTTCTCCTTCATCAGCTATCGTCTGTTCTATCCATCCCAAGATTAGATCTTTATTTTTAAGAATAAATTGTGGAACTTTAAGGTTACTTTCGCATTTTGGGCCTTTACATCTTAAAATTAATTCTACAATATCTCTGATTACTGAAGAAAATTCAAGATATCTCTTTTTTTCGCTATTTCTAAAGGCAATTTCATCAGGCTTTCCCCCGAATACTGTGAGACTATCTTTTAAAACAGAATTTCTTAAAGACTCATCAAAATTATCATACATTAATCTGCCGTAGCTATTGGAGTTCTCTTTTGTTAATGTTCCATCATTTACTATTGCTGCAATAAATCTAGCGGCATTTTTACTTAAAAAATTTATAGGGAACTTTGGATTTGATAGCCCTTTGCTGTTATTCCCCCCAACCCATAAAATATTTTTTTCTATCTTTGCAAAATTAATATTTTCATTTTTAGAAATTTTCTTTAATTTGAGTATGCTTATCTTACTATTTTTTATTTTATTCCTTAATCTTAATGGATATTTTTTATTTTCCAGGATTTTTAGAATCTCTTCTCTAAATCCCTTTTTAAGAATGATATAGTTTCTTTTTTCTGGTAGTTCCCAAAAATGAATTATCATGATGTTAGTAGTAATCTATATCTTATAAATGTATCTGTTGCGTAAATGACAAGGAAAAATGTGATCCAACTAATAAGTCAAAGAATGCAAAGCCAGGAAAGCCTGCTATTTATTTGGAATAATTATTTAAATTAAGGAGTTTTTGATATTTTATGAGAGAAACGAGAGTGAAGAGCAGCAGAGAGAAGAAAAATCAAATAGAATTATCTCAAAGTTCTTTTTTGAGAACAATTATAGTTGGAATTTTGTTTATAGTTACTGCTATAATTATTTTTGCTTTTATGTTTTATTTTGCTTATTTGTTTAAAGAGAGGTTCATAAGAATTATGTTTAGAGTTATTATTCTTGGAATTGGTATTGTAAGTTATATTATTATTTTAAAAGAGATTATTGGAAGAAGCATTAAAAATTAAAAAATATAAGTTAGAATTTTTCTTAATTGTTAAGTTTTTGGTTTAAGAGACTAGAAAGGCTTTTAAATGAAGTTTTTCTTGATTTTCTGCTAACATGGAAGTTGTACAAGAAATAATCAGAAGAGTTGTAAGGCAAGGTAATAGAGACAGGTTAGTCAGGACTCTTGCTATTAATTTAGGAACAAGAAAGATAAGAGATAGGGAGAGAGAAAAAGGTGCAGGATTGCATGCAGTTGATTATAGACTAGATGCAATATCTTATCAAATTGCTTCTATGCTTTTAGAGAGAGGATATGATAAAGGATTAACTCTTTCTGAGAAAAGCGGGATTTTAGGTTATTTTCAGGAAAGGAGAAGAGTCTCTCTTGAGAGAGCAGAACAGTGCAGTTCTAGAGGGTGTGCACGTTAATTAGTTTGTTCTAGTTTTTTATAATAGACTAAAAAGAATCACAAACAGATTAGTTGCAGAGTGTGCTATTATTGATGGGAGAAGATTTTTTTTGTAAATTAAAAACAGGGAGCTATATAGTGCTCCTGATACAATGAGTATACTGAGATTTTGCCACTCTAATCTTTGATGAAGAAAGACAAAAAGAGCAAGCTGAATTATAAATCCTATTCCTATGAAGATTATTTTTCCTATTTTTGTTTGAGTGTATTCTGACATTTTCACTACATATCCAAGGAGTATTCCTCTTAGAAAAATTTCTTCAGTTAAAGGAGCAATTATTACTGCAGTAATAATTAACAACCAGAGGGAAGCAGGGTATGCTTCAATTTTTTTAAATACAAATGAATAAATTAGAACAAGGATTAATGAGAGAATACTTGGAAGAACAATTGTAAGCAGGGGCTTTTTGCATTTAATTTTAAAATTAAATAAAGATTCTTTTATCCAGCTTTTTTTTGAAAATTTGGATATAAAAAAGATTAAAATTAATAAAAAAAATTCTATTATAGCTAGAGTTATAATATTTATTTCAAACATGTTGATGTGATGGAATTGTAATTTAAATATCTTCTGAATTTTCTTTTGAAAGTGGTTTTTTTGTTATCATGATCAACTGATAATCTAAATTTTTAAACTTGAGTTGGTGAGCAGGTTTTATTGATAAGTAAGTTGGAAATTTATTTAATTATCTTGTTCTTTAAACTGATTGAAGATAAATAATACAAAGGGAAACCTTAAATATTCGTATTTTCTCTTTTAATCAGGAATTTAAAAAGAGGAAAATGATTCAGGTATTTTTGAGCATCTCTAGTTTTTTAGAAAAGAGTTTTCTTAATCCGTATTCCTCAATTTTAAGTTCTATTCCTCCTGTTTACCAACCTGTTTTAAATGTGTTTATCTACACTATTTTGATTACTTTTTATTCTATGTTTGTTTTTGTTTTTTATAGGTTTTTAGCTAGAAAGAATATAATCAGATTAAACTTAAGCCAGTATAATACTTCAAGACTACCTCTTCTTAAAAAAGTAGTTGCGAGTTTATTTTTCCTATTAGAGTATTTGATTATCCTTCCTATACTTGTTTTTTCATGGTTTGCAATCCTGTCTTTTATGCTTTTAATGTTGTCTAGTGAGCAACCTGTTAGTCAGATTCTTTTGATTTCAGCTGCAGTTGTTGGTGCAGTGAGAATTACTTCTTATTTTAGAGAAGATTTGTCTAGGGATTTAGCTAAGATGTTTCCATTTACAGTTTTAGCTATTTTCTTGTTAAGTCCGAATTTTCTTAATTTTTCTTCTCTTTTAAGCAGGGCTTCACAAATTCCATTTTTTTTAGAGCATATTTTATTTTATCTTGTTTTTGTTATTGGATTTGAAATTTTAATTAGAATGATCTATACTGCAATTTTCTTACTTAAGAGGCCTGAAGAACAAGAACAAGTTGAAATTGAGGAAGATTTGAAAGAAGCTGCTGAAAAGTGAGTATTTAAGAGAAGTCTTGTTTTGAGCATTTAATTCATATATTTGAAGACATAATTATTTATAAAGTTGGATTTTTAGGAAGAGTTAGGTTAAAAACAGACAAAAAATGACTGAAAATCACTTTGGAGAAGAAGTTTACAGTACCTTATTGGGAGGCATGTCTCGTTCTGATACACGAAAAATTGGAGCATGGCTACCTTGTTCAGAGATATTTAGTGTTGATTGTGAAGGCAGAAACGTAACTGTTAGTGTTCCAAATCGAGTGTTTAGTGATTATGTTTCTGCACATTTTAATGAAGCTATTGCTTTAGCAGGAAAAACGGTTTTAGGTGGAGATTGTGAAGTTGAATTTAAAGTTGATCCTAATTCCAGAAAGTATTATGATCCTCCTAATTTGGAAGATAAGCCTACAGATGTTAGTCAAGAGCCAGTTAAGAGACAAATTTTACAAGTGACTGCTGCAGATTTAGCAAAAATGGGAATTCCTCAGATTCATGGTAAGTATATAAGGCATGGGGGAAATACTCAGGCTGCAAATATTTCTTTAGAGGTTTGCAGGAGATTAATTCACCCTGGACAAAGAGGAAATCTTGTTTTTATTGGGCTTCCAGGTTCTGGTAAAACTGCTCTTGCAACTCGCGCTGCAAAGTATGTTGCTGAAAACGGAAAACCAGTATATTGTTCAAATGTTCCTGAGATTATTTATCAAATGCAAATAAACAAAGGAAAAGTTTCTCCTTCTGATGTTGCTTCAGCTGCAGAGTTTATTGTTATTGATGGCTTGGAAAGGCTTATTAATGCTAAAGGTGGACAAGTGATTGGAACGTAGGGATTTGTCAAGAGCCTTTTGGATTCTCCACGTATGAAAAGTTTTATTGGTTGTTGGACTGGTAAGAATTATCAGGGGTATGTTGATTTTGTTAGTAAGATTTCTGAAGAAGGAGATTCTTCTCTTGGAGATAGGCTTATGGGTATGCAAGGAGTTGAGATTAAGTATCCCTCTACAGACAGAAGAGAATTTATTAAAGAGATTATTGAGACTAATTTAGGTGTTAGTCTTGCTGAAGATGGAGAGTGTGTTGGATGGCTTGATGAATTTCTTCCACAAGATACTTCTGTAAGGAGAATTGTAGGTACTTTAGAAACAGCTTTTGGGTATTGTAGAAATCTTAGATCTCCTCCAAGTATTGGACTTCTTTCTACTGCATTAGGAGTACAGAGAGATTTATTTGGAGAAACCTTTCAGCCCCAGGCAGTTATAGATGCAGTAGCAAGTTATTATGGAATTTCAGTTGATGAAATTAAAGATGGAGGAAAGAGGACAAGAGAGGTTGTTACTGCTAGACATGTTGCAATGAAGGCTTTGTATGAAATTGGAGGATGTTCTTATGCTCAGATAGCAAGAGAGCTTGGAGGATTGCATCATACTAGTGTTTTGAATGCATTAAAATCTGGAGGAAGTATTTCTAAGAAGTTTAATTCAGAAGAAATACTTAAATGTGTTAGACATAATTTAGGTAGACCTAAGCATTTATCTTAATTCAGCTTTTATTCTTCTTACACCTGCTGAACTTGATTCTTCTTTTAAAATTTTGAATTTTCCTAGCTCGCCTGTATTTGAGGTGTGGGGGCCTGAGCAGATTTCTCGCGAGAAATCTGCAATTGAGTAAACTGAAAGTTTTTCAAGATTCTTGTATTTATCGTCAAAAACACCTTCTGCTCCTGATTTTTTAGCTTGTTCTAGAGTTAGTTCTTCTTTAACTACTGGAATTGACTTTTTTATTTGCTCGTTTACTAAATTTTCAATGTTTATGATTTCCTCAGGTGTTAATTTTCTATTAAAATTAAAGTCAAGCCTAAGTCTTGCTGGGGTGATGTTGCTTCCTTTTTGGTGTATCTCTGTTTTTAAAACTTTTTTTAAAGCAGCAAGCAGAAGATGGGTTGCTGTGTGTAGTTTTGTTGTTTGTTCGCTATTATCTGCTAACCCACTTTTAAATTTTCCTTGTGTTGCTGTTCTAGAGAGAGATTGGTGTTTTGCAAGTTCTTGTTCATATTCTTTTATATTTACTTTTATTTTCTTTTCTTTTGCTAATTCTTGTGTTATCTCAATAGGAAAACCATAGCTTTGATAAAGCAAAAATGCATTTTTTCCTGAAATCTCTTTTTTATTTTCTTTTGCAAGTCTTTCAAAAATTCTTATTCCTTGTTCAAGTGTTTTTAAGAACTTAGATTGCTCTATTTCAATTTCTTTTTGAATAAATTTTTTGTTTAATTTATAATCTTCATATATTTTGAAAACAGGTTCTGTAATTGAAGTTATATTTTGTAGTCCTAACTCACGTGAGTATCTTACTGCTCTGCGAATAAGCCTTTTTAAAACATAACCTTGTTCTGTGTTGCTTGGTGTTATGCCTTCAGCAAGAATAAAGCAAGATGCTTTAATATGGTCTGCAATAATTCGCATTGTTCTTGTTTCTTCTTTGTTTTTTCCATATTTTTTTTTGCTTAATCTTTCTATTTCTTTAATTATTGGCAGGAAAACTTCAGTTTCATAGACACTTGGTTTGTTGTTTAAAATTGCAAGAGTCCTCTCCACACCCATGCCTGTATCTACATTTTTTTGACTGAGCTCTTGATATTTTCCATTTACATTTTTAGTATACTGCATAAAAACATTATTCCAGATTTCACAAGAACCTATGAACATTTCTGTATCAGGACCACATGGGCCTGTTTTTCCTGCTGGGCCCCACCAGTTATCTTCTTTTTCAAGAAATTTTATTTTTTTTATTCCTAGAGATTCCCATATTTTTGCTGATTCTTCATCTTTTGGAGCATCTTTGTCTCCTTTAAAACAAGTTACTTTAATTTGTTTACTTGGAATGTTTAGAACCTTAGTTAAAAATTCAAAACTATACTCAATTGCTTGTTTCTTAAAATAGTCGCCGAGAGACCAGTTGCCGAGCATTTCAAAAAAAGTCAAGTGAAACTCATCTCCAACTTCATCAATATCTCCTGTTCTAATGCATTTTTGCACATTTACAAGCCTTTTTCCTTGTGGATGTTTTTGCCCAAGAAGAAAAGGAACAAGAGGGTGCATTCCTGCTGTTGTAAAAAGAACAGTCGGGTCATTTTCAGGTATAAGGCTTGAGTTTAGAATTTCTTTATGATTTTTGCTTTTGAAAAAATCAATGTACTGTTTAATTAGCTGAGTTCTGATTGTCATATAAAAGAGAAGAAACCTGGATTTAAAAAATTATTTACGCACTTAATCTGGCAAGTTTTGATTTGATTTCATTTAATTGTTTGTCTATATCTCTGTTATGCCCATCCTCTTGTTTTGGTAGTTTTATTCTCTCAACTGGATGTTTAATTCCTTCTGGTTTAGGAAGAATTGTCTTAATTTTTTTAACTTCATTTTTTAACTTAGAAACTGAGGTTTTGAGGTTATTTTTAGCTGAAATTTCTCTTAATCTGAGATTTTTATATTGCCTTATTTTTTTAATAAGCTCAAGAATTCCAGCTTCGCATGAAAGAATCTCTTTTTTTGCGTCTATTGCTTCTATACGTTCTAGTTTAACATGTATATTTCCCATTTAAAAATTATATAATTAGTCTTCTATTTTATTGAATATTGAATTATCAATTGAGTCTATTCTTGATTTGATTACTTCTAATTCTCTTTCCCATTCTTCTAGTTCTTTTTCTTCTTTTATTTTTATATCCTTTATTTTCTTAAGTGAATTTTCAACTTCAGATAGCTTTTCTTTTATTTGCTCAAAACTTTCGCTAGCTTCTTCAAATTTTTCTATTTGTATGAATAATGGCTCTGCTTTTTTTGCCTTAGCTTCAGAGTGTGTTCTTCCCCAGTCACTAATTTCAAGAGTTCTTTTTTCATCTGGCTTTTTTTGCTTTGTTATTCCTGGATTTAGAGGAGGAGAATTAACTGTTTCTTTAATCATGTTCTTTTCCAGTGCTCCAGGGTTGTTGGAGAAAGGAAGAGAAGGTAAACTCTTTCTAAATTCTTCATTTTGAAATGCTGGTGGGAATTTTGGAGAAGAAGTGTTTTCCTGAATCGGTTTTGTGAAGATTCTCTCTTTATTAAAATGCGATTCATCAAGTGAAGGCAAATCTGGAAAATTTTGTTCTGGAAGTTCAGGGAGCATTGAGTGTTCATCTTCCTGAGAACTTTCTTTTTTTCTTGCCTCTTTTTTACTAAACCATCCCATAATAGTCCTTCTGATGAATAATTTATATAACTTTGCTTAAATTATATAGTGGTAACAGTAAAATAGAAAGGTATTTAATTGATTTACTTTTGTTTCTTAAATGCTAACTAAACTTCTTGAGAGAATTGTGGAAGATATTGCAGGAAAATCTGCTTCAAAAATAGTGGGATTATTAGCAGGTAAGAAAGATGTTAATGAATTTTTAATTGCAAAAAAGTTAGGACTTACTATTAATCAGGTGAGGAATATTCTGTATAAACTCTCTGATTTTGGAATGATTTCTTTTATAAGAAAAAAGGATAAGAGAAAAGGATGGTATATTTATTTCTGGACTCTTGATATTTTTAAATCTCTGGAAGTTTTGGAGAAGAAACTAGTTCAGGAGAGAGATATTTTAGAGGGGCAGTTAAAGAGCAGACAGACAAAGAGATTTTATGTTTGCAAAACTTGTGCAGTTGAATTAACTGAAGAGTCTGCTCTCAATCATTTTTTTACCTGTCCTGAGTGCGGTAATGTTTATGAGTTAATGGATAATGAAAAAGCATTAAAGGAGATGAGATCGCAGATTTCAAGATTAGAGGGTGATTTAGAAATTATAAGAACAGAAAAAGCAAAAGAGTATGATAAAACAAGCAAAGTTAGAAGAAGAGTGATTAAAAGAAGAGATAAAGCAGATAAGAAAGAGAAAATGGAGAAGAGAAAGGCTGCTAAGAAGAAAAGAGAGATTGAAAAGGCTCTGGCTGAGAAGAATAGTCCAAAGAAAAAATCTACAAAAAAGAAAAAACCTGTGAAGAAAACAAAGAAGAAAGTAATAAGAAATAAGAAGAAAAAACGAATATGAAAAGAAATCTAAGGGGGTATACTAAAAGGCATATTTCAAAGTCCAGAGTAGACTCTTTTTTTCAGTGGTTGAGAGATACAAGCATTACAAATGTGTTAATTCTCATTAATGTAGTTTTTTTCTTTATTGCATTTCCTTTATTTTTTTTTGAGCAGACTGCAGGGTATGTTGCTCTTCAGCCAGATGCATTTTTGCATTTTAAATCTCCATGGACTCTTATTACTAGTTTTTTCATGCATTCTCCTGGCGGGCTTATTCCTTTTTTATCGTTTCACTTAATTGTGAATATGTTTGTTCTTTTTTCTCTTGGAAATTTATGTGAGAGAATTATTGGAAGAAAAAGATTTTTATGGTTTTATTTAATCTCAGGAATCTTGGCAAATTTAATGTTTGTTTTTTTAGCTGGGTACTTTGGAAATACAGAGATTGGAGCAAGAATTTTTGGAAGCTCTCTAGCTTATGCAGTTGGTGCTTCAGGAGCTATATTTGCGATAGCTGGTTTGTTTATGATTCTGACTCCTAAATTAAAATTTATGATTATTTTTTTGCCTTTTTTCTCTCTTCCTGCTTATATTATGATTCCTCTTGTATTATTTGGAACTTGGTTGGTTTCTTCTTCAGTTGGGCTTGGAATTGGGAATACTGCACATTTTGGAGGTTTTTTATGTGGGGTAATTTATGGATTATATTTACGGCAAAAATATAAGAGAAAGACGAAAATGATTGAGAGATATTTCTCAAGATAATTTTAAATATAAGGTTTTGTTTTAAGATTTATGAAAAAGAGGGGAAAGAAGAAAGAGAATTTTTTAAAAAAACAGTATAAGGAGAGCTGGAAGTATATTAAAGAGAGTAGAAATTATATTTTTATAATTGTAGGTATTTTTTTGATTTTTTCAGTAATTGGATTTTTATTTCCTGTTTTTTTTGTAGAACAGATTCAGAAACTGCTTCAGGAATTAATTGATAAGACTGCTGGGTTGAGTATGTGGCAGATGATTTTGTTTATTTTTTTCAATAATCTTCAGAGCAGTTTTGTTGCATTAGTGTCTGGAATTGTTCTTGGTGTTTTTCCTATTTTATCTGGACTAATAAATGGTTATGTTTTGGGTTTTGTAGGGAAAAAATCTGTTGAAGTTGCAGGAGGGCTTGTATTGCTCAGACTTCTTCCTCATGGGATTTTTGAATTGCCTGCAATATTTCTTTCTATGGCTCTTGGAGTTAAATTAGGCATGGTGTGGTTTAGTAAAAAAAGCATAAAAAGTGAGTTTGTAAGGAGAGTGAGTCAGTCTTTGAAGATATTCCTTTTGATCATTCTTCCTTTGCTGGTTATTGCAGCAATAATTGAAGGAGTTTTGATTTTTGTTTTAGGGTAATTAAAAGAAATTAATCTAAACCAAGACTTATTTTTATTGCCATATCAACCTTCTTCATGAGAAAATTGTCTAAACTAGAAAGCTTTTTGATTATTCTTGATCTGTCAATTGTTCTTATCTGATTTAATAAAATTGTTGAATCTTTGTTTAGTTTTGAATCTTGTTTTGAGATAAAAACATTTGTCGGATATTCTTTTTCAAATGTTTTTGAAGTGATTGCAGAAATAATGATTACTGGAGAATTTTGATTAGAAATATTATTTTGAATTAGTAGAACTGGGCGAATACCTCCCTGCTCACTTCCTTTTATTGGTTCTAAATTAGCTAAAAAAATATCTCCTCTTTCAATAATCATTTTACCATTCCCATTGGCTTAAGTCTTCGATTGCCTCGAATTCTTTTGTTATTTTTAAATTTTCTTCAGCCATCACTTTACATCCTTCAATTAATAGTTGTTCTTGTTCTCTTTTTTGTTTTTCTACTATTCTCATTAGATTAATAATAATTTCCTCATAGCTTTCTTTGTTAACTTTTAGTTTATCTAACTGCTTTTTCACTTTTTCTCTTATCTGGATTGTTGTTATAGTCTCCATCATTCTATAGAATGACTATAGTTTATAAATATTATGTTTTTCTTTTCTTTTCCTAGACGAATTAAGTTAAATTTAAAAACATAAAACCTATTTGATATTATGGAAAAACTTCATCCTGGAATTAAAAAAGCGCAGATTTTAAGTTCTGTAATTGGGAATATCTTTGGAGCGTTTTTCTTTGGAATTTTTTTCGGAGCTATTTTTGGAGGAGTTTTAGGAACAAAAACTGGATTTTCATTTACAGGATTTTTAATAGGATTTTTTTTAATTGGTGGGGGCATTCTTGCATTATCTATTGCGATTGTTATTATGAGATATAATAGATTTTTGTATGAGTTTAGAAAAGATGCTCTTTATGTTGAGAGAGGGATTATCTTTAAGAAATATAGCACTATTCCGTATACAAGAGTGCAGAATGTTGATATTCGCAGAGGGATTATGGCAAGAATTTTTGGTTATTCTGCATTATTTATACAGACAGCTGGTTATTCTGGATTTGGAGGGGGTGGGGGCGCAAGATTTAGTTATGGATTTGGAAAACATCGCCATGCTAATTCTGTAATTTCAGCTGAGGGATATCTTCCTGCTATTGATATGGCAAAGGCAGAGGAATTAAGAGAGTGGATTATGAAAAGAATTTCTGGGTAAAAATATTTAAATACATATTTTCTTTTGTAACTATCTAAAAGAGAAGATGGTAATATTTAAAAGATTTACAGAATTTCTTAGGGGATATAGGATTATCGCTATTTCAGTAGCATTTATTGTTGGAATGGTTGCTTTAAATTTTGTACAATCTATTGTTAATGATATTATTTTACCAATTATCCGAGCAATTTTCTTTAGTGAGTCTTTGATGTGGGAAGATACAATACTTTCAATTGGTTCAGCAAACATAAGAATAGGCTCTTTTTTGAGTGCATTTCTTAGTTTATTGTTAATAGTGTTGTTTATGTATATTTTTATTGATAGACTCCTTCATTGGAAGCCTAAGAAGTAAGCTTTAAACAAGTGATATTATTTTATTTGTTATAGTAAAAAAATGTTGAGAGATTAAAACCATTTTCCTAATCTGGTTTGCTTGCCATATTCTTTAAGGAGCCAGGATTTTTCTCTGAATGTTTCTGGATTTAATTTAAGCCTTTGCTTTATTTTTTCAAATGCTTCTTTAACTGAGTTGAATGTTTCGTATTTTTTTCTAAATGCATCTCTTGCAAGTTCTCTGAGAATTCCTACACCAAGAGGGGCATTGTACTCTGGGCGTTCTTCTCTTAGAACAAGTACTGTAGCTTGTTTTTTTATTTTTTCCAGGTACTCTGCTACTGCTAATCTGACAGTATAGTATGCTCCTGTTACATTTGATGCGTATTTTCTTCTTCCAAAAAAAGATTCATAATCTTGAGTAAATAAGTCACTTGAAGAAGAAGGATTCCAGGAAGAACCTATGATAAATGCTTCTATGACTTCAAATGAGAATTTATCTGGGAGGAGAAGAATTTCATAGTGGTTTCCAATGTAGTAGTTATGAAATAATCTAATCTCTCCTAACTCCTGATAGTATCTGATTTTTTCAAGGAGAAATTTTGATAGAGTATCATCAGTTGCAGTTACAGCCCATCTTGTAGGCACGAGTTTTCTATTTTTTTTCAATCCAAGCATTCCTGCACTAAGAATTTTAATTATGTGACTTGTTTTTATTTTTGATTTATAAAGTTCTGCTATTCCTCCTGCTGCTTTATTGTCTGTATCTGAGGTGAGGTACTCTACTTTTTTTTCTACATGAGGATTTTCCTGAAGAGTTATTGATTTGAGAGGAGCAGGATTTCCAATTATTGCATGGTTTTTATCTAATTCAAAACTAAGTCTTACTGGCTTGCTTAGAAAGATTTCAGTAGAGACGGGCTTGCTTGCTATTGAGATTTCCTGCATTGTAGAGAGAAATTTTCCTTTGTTTGGTTTTCTTGCATCAAGAACGCGGGATTTAAATCTAGAGTAAATTAACTGACTTCTCTGGGAAAGAATCTCAGGAATAGTCATATTTTTTTCATACCATATTTCAGGAAGGGACATTTCTTCTGTATCTCTATATTCATTTGGGCTTAGAATTCCTGCATTAATATGAGGATAACTGTATCTTCCTACAAATATTTCAGGAGGAGAGCTTCCTGAGAAGTGAGTTTTTGTTTTAGGAAAAGAGTGCTTTATTTTTTCGAGAATCCTACATTTTTCTCCGCACCAACCTTTACCTTTACATTTCACGCAAAGTTCAGAAGTGTAGAGATTCATTTTTATTCCTCTTTAAATAATTAAATTAATAAAAAAATAAAAAACTCTTTTGTTATAGGTTTACTCTTTGAGGTCGCTTATTCCTAGCATTAGAAATAAGAGTCCAAGGAGAACTAATACTACTACTACTCCACCTTTTATGAACTCGAGTGCTGCTATACCCCAGGATGCAAAGAACATTCCTGGAAGTGCTAGGATTATTGGTACTATTACCAGTATCAAACCCAGTAAGATTTCAAGCCATTTATTCATGTTTTTTTTAGAAGAGGGAAGTTTAAAAGCTTTTCTATTATTCTTTATATATAATCTAGTTGTGTTCTGGCTTTTTTAATCAGTTCTGATTTTCTAATAAAATTTATATATACTTTATTCCTGAGTTTCAGATGAAAGACGACATTCTTGAAAAACCAGAAGAAAAATCATTTTCTCTTCTAGATGTTCTTAAGAAAGTTTCTCCTGGAAGAGTTTTAAGAACTGCTATTGATGATATTGTTAGTGGGAGAATGGGTGCACTAATTGTTGTTGATAGTCCTTCTGTTAAGGGTATTTTTAAAGGAGGATTTAAGATTAACTGTATTCTTACTGCTCAGAAACTAGTGGAATTAAGTAAGATGGACGGAGCTATTATTTTGTCAAGTGACCTGAGCAAGATTCTTTATGCAAACACTCTTCTTATTCCAAACCCAGAACTCTCTTCAGTTGAGACTGGAACAAGGCATAAGGCTGCAGAGAGAACTGCAAAACAGACTAATACTCTTGTTGTGGCTGTTTCAGAGAGAAAAGGCTCTATTACAGTATACCAAGGGAATATAAGGTATGTTCTAATAGACACTGAAGATATTTTGAGAAGAGCAATAGATACTTTACAGATTTTAGAGAGACAGAGAGAAGTTTTTGATGAACTTTTAATTAATTTGAATGTTCTGGAAATGACTAATCTTGTTTCTGTTGGAGATGTTTGTTCAGTAATTCAGAGGTTGGAGATGGTGAATAAAATGTCTGGAATTTTGAACAGGTATATTGTAGAATTAGGAAAAGAAGGAACTATTGTAAGGATGAGATTAAGAGAGGTGATTAAAGGATTGAGAGAATCTGAAGATTTTATTCTTAAGGATTATACTGCACGTCCGACAAGAGCAAAAAATGTTTTAACTAGCATGAGTTTTGACTCTCTGCTTGATTTGGAGAATATATCCAAAATTGCTTTTTCTTATGAGCAAGAGAAACAGCTTTCACCAAAAGGATATAGAATGCTTAATTCTCTTGGTTTAAATGAAAAAGATACTAAGAATTTAATAACTGAATTTAAGAATTTTGATGGGATTTTAAAGGCAGATGATACTAAGCTTGCTGAGATACTAAAATCAAGTAGAGATGATTTTAGAAAGAAGATTGATTCTTTGAAGGATCAGGTTATGGTGGGGAGGAAGATTTAATGTTGACTGAGAAGCAGATTAAAGAAATAAGAGGGCATTTGGAAAAAGCGCAAAATCCTCTTTTCTTTTTTGATAATGATGCAGATGGTTTGGCTAGTTTTTTATTGCTGAGGAGATATATTGACAGGGGAAAGGGTATTGCTATTAAAAGTTTTCCTGGATTAAGCATGAATTATGCTAGAAAATTATATGAATTAAATCCAGATTATATTTTTGTTTTAGACAAGCCTCTTATAGATGATGATTTTTTAAAAGAAGTTGATAAGCTTGGATTGCCTCTGGTTTGGATAGACCATCATAATATGCCTAAGCCTGAAAATGCAGAGAATTATTTTAATCCTTTTTTTAATGATAAGACAAATGAGCCTGTTTCTTATCTTTGCTGGAAAATTGCAAATAAAAAAGAAGATATGTGGATTTCTATGTTTGGTTGTATTGGGGATGGTTATTTGCCTGATTTTATAGAGGAATTTCAGAAAAAATATCCTGAACTTTGGGGGAAAGATATTAAGGGTGCGAGTCAGGCGTTGTATACTACTGAGATTGGGAAAATTGCAAGAGTGCTTAATTTTGCTTTGAAAGACAGAACGAGCAAGGTTGTTTACATGCTAAAGTTTTTATCTAAGATAACCGGGCCTCTTGATGTTTTAGATGAAGAAAAAGCTAAAACTATTCTTTATAGGTACTCTCAGATAAATTCAAAATATTCAAAATTAGTTGAAAAAGCTAAACTTTTCTCTAGAAATAAAGTTTTGTTTTTTCAGTATGGTGGTGAGTTTTCTCTTTCTGCTGATATTGCAAATGAACTTTTTTTTCTTTATCCTGAGAAGGTTATAGTTGTTGCTTATACAAAAGGAAGCAGGGCCAATGTTTCATTAAGATGGGAGAAGAATGTCAGAGAAGTTACTTTGAAAGCTATTGAGGGTTTGGAAGGAGCTACTGGTGGAGGGCATGAACATGCTACTGGTGCGCAAGTTTCAATTGAAGAATTGCCTAAATTCAGGAAGAAAATTGAGGAGTTGACTAGGTAATCTTTGAGAGGAGAAATATTTAAATACTATAGCTTGTTATAATTAGTTATAATCTGGGAGATAATCTCAATTAATTAAAACTAAAAATGTCAACAACAATACAAATTTCAGATAAAGTAAAGTCAGTTTTAGATAGGATGAAACTGATTGAGAGAGAAACTTATAATGAGATAATCGAAAGAATGATAGAGGATGATCGAGAGTTAAGTGAAAAAACAAAAAAAGAAGTTAAAGAAAGAAGAAAAAGTAAAGAATTTATTTCTCATGAAGAAGTTAAAAAAAGATTTGGGTTATAATGAAGTACAAAATTTCTTATGAAAAAGAGGTTTTAG
>CAYOFN010000003.1:0-52419 GCA_964403535.1 Candidatus Woesearchaeota archaeon | reverse complement strand
AGAACTTAAAAGATAAAGACTACTTTGAGGTATAATCAAATGGAACTTTTAACAATAATCTTGATTGGAGCATCAATTTTTCTAGTAATTCTTTTGTTTCTTTTAACTAAATGGTGGATTGTTATTTATAACAAGTTTGTTTATTGGAGAACAAGAGTAGACAGAAAATTTGCAGACATAGACGTTATGATGCAACAAAGAATAGACATGCTTCCTGCTCTTGCTCAAGTTGTAAAAAAATATGATGTTCATGAGTATAAAGTACTTAAAGATGTAATTGAAGCAAGAAGTCGTTGGACAAAGAATGCCTCTCTCAACGAAAAAGTTAAAGCTGTCCAAGAAATAGATAATAGCTTTTTGAGGATTCAGGCAATTTTTGAGAGATATCCACAATTAAAAGCAGATGCCTTACATAAAAGTATCTTGGGACATGGAAGTATTTCAAGGATAGAATCAAGATTAAGAGAGTTTAGACTAGGGTACAACAGAGTAGCGCAGAAATACAACGAACGGGTTCAAAGGTTTCCTAGGAGTATTGTAGCATTGATACATGGATTTAAGAAATTAAATTATTTAACAATGGGTAATCAGATAAACCAAGAACCCCAAGAAGGGTATAAACCTAAAGAGTTATTCAGTGATGACTGAGGTATCTCAGAATGGGATTTTTCTCCAAAAAAACAAAACCTTTTGTAATAGGAGTTTGTGGAAGGAGTTGTTCTGGCAAATCCACGATTATTAAAGAGTTAGAAGAGAGATACAGAGGAAAAGTTTTACACATAATCCAAGATAAATTCTTTAAGGTAAACTCAGATAATTGGGAGAGCCCGAATTCTTTGAGACTGGATAGACTGATTTATTCTATAAAAAAGTTAAAGAGTGGGAAATCAACACATATACCCAATCATGGATGGACTGAAGTTTTTGATAGAGAAGTAAAACCACAAAAAGTGATTATTGTTGAAGGTTATCTTCTTTTTGTTAATGAGGAGTTATCTAGTTTATTTGATAAAAAGATTTGGATTGATGTTTCTGACACTAATCTTCTTTATAGGAGAACAAAACGAGATGGTACAGGTAAGCACATAGATTACACGATGAATATTGTAATCCCCGAATCAAAAAAATACGAAGAAATACAGAGAGAAAAAGCAGATATAATCATTGATGGAAACAAATCAAAAGATAAAATAATAGAGGAGGTTGAAAAACAAATTAAAAAATGGAGAGCTATTTAATCGAATTTAGATTTCAGTCAAAAAGAATACGAGCATATCTTAAAAATATGATTTATGAAATTAATAGGAAGTTTAAAGTTGGAAAAAGAAAACACATTCCACATATTACCTTAATGGGACCGATTACAACAGATAATGAAAAAAGACTTATCTCGGATTTTGCAAGAATATGCTCACAAACAAAATTGATGAAGTTTAAAGGCACAGGATTTGGAACATTTGATAGCAACAGAGTTGTCATGGTAAATATCGGGGCAAGTGAAAAGCTTAATGAGTTTAGGATAAGGTTGATGGAGTTGCTTAGAACTTATTGTAAACTTCAACAGCATGATAAAAGAAAAGATATAGACAAATTTGGATATCATTCAACACTAGCTATGAAATTAAATCCAAGAGAGTTTAATTTAATAAAGAACTACATCAAAAATAAACCTGTTCCAGACTTTACACAAATTGTTATGAGGGTTACATTGCTTAAGAGAGGTAGAATCTTACGGGAGTATGATTTTCTTCAGAGAAGATTATTTAACCGAAGGCAAGCATTAAATAAGCATATAACAAGACGAAGCAAAATTTTATTAAGGGAGTTTATGCAGGGGAGATATAATCCCAATAAGAAAGTAGATTCAACACTAATCATAAGGAAGAGCTCACTTTTTGAAAGAATTAAAAGTTGGTTAGGACTAAAATGATAAGAGTGAGAAGGAAAGGGATTGCTATTGTTCATACTTCTAAGGGCATCTTAATGGTGGCTGGAAGGAGAAAACTGTTTTCACTTCCTGGGGGGGGAGCTAATAAAGGAGAATCAAGAAAGATGGCTGCGATTAGAGAGCTTAAAGAAGAGACTGGACTGAAAACAAAAAATGTTAAATATCTTTTTAGTTATTTTGGAAATAAGTGGCTTACTTATTCAGGAAAATTAGTTAAAAATCATACAAAAGTTTTTTTGATAACTACAGAGGGCATAGCAAGACCCGAGCATGAAATTAAGCATATAGCTTTTTGGAAGTCTGGGAGTAAACTTAGAATTTCTAAGGGGACTGAAAGAGTAATTCATAAGTACCTTGAAGTTAGAAAAGGTTAAGTAATCCGTTTATAACGTTTGTTTTTAAATCATTAAGCGAAAATCAAACGTGAAGGCACCTTTTAATTAAGTCGTTTTTTAATGGGTTACTTAAAAAACGTTTTTGAAGTGGGGGTTATCTTAAGTTTATTTTTTATTGTTAAATTAGAGGTTAGTAGCAAAGATTAAAAACATCTTTATCTTATTTTCTGTATGAAAATTGAGTGGAAAGATGTTAAGATAAAAGGAAAAAAGATAAAGGCACTTTTAACAATTAAAGAAAAATCTGATAGAACTCTTCTGAAAAATCTTTATTCTGACTGGAAAAAATTAAATGACAGATTAAAGTCAATTTCTACAAGGGGGATAAATTTACCTGAAACTATAAGTGAAAATGCCTTTGCGTTGTTTTTCCCTAACTGCATGAGGGTTGTTAAACTAAAAGGTATGAAATGTTCTTTTGATTGCCTTAATGTAAAAACTGGCTCAAGAATACAGATTAAGGCTACAAGCATAGGTAAAGATTTAATTTCATTCGGACCACACTCCGAATGGGATGAGTTGTTTTTCCTTGACTTCTCAAAGGGCGATGGCTCATTTAAAGCTTATAAAATAGAGGCTGACTGGATATACAAGCACCAAGTAAATAAAACCCAGACTTTTGAACAGCAACAGGCAGAGAAACGCCGTCCAAGATTTTCTATAATAGAGCAGATTATCAAACCGAGAGGACTAAAACCTGTTGCAATGTTTAAGCTATAGTGAGTGTAGTCTGTTTTTTACACTTTTACCAGTGTAAGCATAAAGTCCGTTGATGCGGTGGTGCGCGAATATGGACTACCAGAAGGATTGGACTAAATAAAGAGGATGATACTATTATGTTTTTTTAGCTTTTAACTCTTTTTCAGTTTCTGTTCTTTATTCCAGCGTGCTGTTTTGCATTTAGGGCAAGTCAGAGGTATTTCATTTCCTCGGGAAAACCAGACATGAGCGCATTTGTTGCATTTATAAGCTTTTTTCCCAAACTCTTTAATTTCCATTTCAGCCATATACTCCATAGTTAAGTATACTTTATAAAACTTACTGATATAAACTAAAGGTTTATATAGTAGAGTATACTTATATAAGTAAGATTAGTTAAGTAGAATGAGAAATGCCCCAGAAAAAATAACACAAGCAGTAGACTTATTTTATAGAGTCTCCTCTATAAAAAATGCTTCTCAAGGAGAGGGCTTTAATCATAAAGTTGAAAGAATGCACAGCAATATAGGGGCAAGAACAAAAACTATGGGGGGTTTTCATGGCTCTAAAAGCAAATAATTAAAAAATGAGAAAACTTAAACATAATATGGAAAAAGAGTTTAGAACATTAGATTTATTTGCAGGAATAGGAGGCATGAGATTAGCTTTTGATAATGCAGGATTTAAAACTATTTTCTCTAATGATTTTGATAAAACTTGTAAGGATACTTATGACTTGAATTTTTCAGAGCCAAAACTTTTAATTAAAGATATTTGGAAAGTTGAAATAAAAGACTTGCCTGAATTTGAAATTTTGCTTGGTGGCTTTCCCTGTCAGGCTTTTTCTATTGCAGGATATAGAAAAGGGTTTAAAGATGATAAAGGAAGAGGAAATTTATTTTTTAGAATTGTTGAAATATTAGACGCAAGAAAACCAACAGCTTTTCTTCTTGAGAATGTAAAAAATCTTAAGGGACATGACAATGGAAAAACATTTAATATTATTAAGAAAACACTTGAAGAGTTAGGTTATACTATTAAAACAGAGGTGCTTAATACTATGACACATGGAAACCTACCCCAAAATAGAGAAAGAATTTTTATTGTAGGATTTTTAGATAAGGATAAATCAGAAGCTTTTGATTTTCCTAAAAAGATACCTTTAACAAAATGCTTTAAAGAGTTTGTAGCAAATGAAGCAGATGATAAATATTACTATAATGATAAACCTCTTTATGAAAGAATTAAACAGGATATTAATTCAGAAGAAACAATTTATCAGTGGCGTAGAAAGTATGTCAGGGCAAATAAAAAAGGAGTATGCCCTACTTTAACAGCTAATATGGGGCTTGGTGGGCATAATGTTCCAATAATTAAAAATCATAAAGGAATTAGAAAGCTTACTCCTAAAGAATGTTTTTTATTACAAGGGTTTCCTAAGAGTTTTAAACTTCCCAAGTTAGCAGATAGTAGACTATATCATCAAGCAGGAAATAGTGTGTCTGTTTCTGTTGTTCAGAGGATAGCTGAAGAAATAAGAAGAGTTTTATCTATTTAATTTTTTTAATATACCCCTAACCTCTAACTTAACAATACACGAAGCAAGTGAAGAGCAATTAGAAGAAGATTTTTAAGGTTTGAAATCTTATCTTATTTTATGGAAACAAAAGATATTTTAATCTTGTTAGGTGTCTTTATAGTAGGTTCTTTAATTGTAATAGCATTAGTTAACACAAGTAGCAGTTCTGTTCTTAATAAGATAAAAAATTCATTAAAAACCTCTTCACCAGAGAGCCAAATACTCAAGTTTGAAATCCCTTGTAGCGAGGATATGACTGATTACTTTAATAGACTTCAAGAAAAATACATTCAAGGTGAGGGAATGGCTGATTATAAGATTAAACTTAATGAAATGAAAACATTTAATTCTACAGAAGAACTTGAAGCATATTTAGACAAAATGTTTATAAGTATATGGGAAAAAAGCTTGATTATGGAAGAGCTAGAAAAAAATCTTCCTGAAAACAAGCTTTATACAATTAAGTTTACTGAGAGTGGAACTCTACCGCCAACTATTACTCCGGGGGGGAATATTGTAGAAGATTATTTTATAAGCAGAAGAATGATAGGAATTTGTAAAGGTAGTGGAAATTCAGAATTTAAATTATTGGGCTCTGTAGACTAATTGAGTTCTAAACATTTTTAAGTTTTGAAATCCTCTTTCTTTTATGGTAGAAAAAGACAGTATAAGAATTAATCTATTAAAAGGGAGAAATTCAGAAAATTATGTTCGTTGGAAACTGCAAGGAGAAGGTTTTAAAGTTGTTAAATTAGTTCAAAGAGGAAGAGATAGAAAATCTAATTATGACTTTAATTTTTTAAATATGGGTTTATTAAATAACATTCTCTTTAAAGATTACGAAGAAGACACAGAAGAACTAATTAATTTTTTAAAAGAGAATATTAATGGACTGCCTGATTTTATCTGTTTGAAAGAGGGGGAGATTAGTTTTGTTGAAGTTAAAAGTAATCATTCTGGACTGAATGAAAATCAAAAAAAAACTTTCCAAGTGTTAAGAGATAATGGATTTAGAATCATTATTCGTAATATTAATGTAAACCTAGAAATAAATGAGAATTAGCACATTAATCAAAAAACATTAAATACTTGTGATTCTTATGATTTCAATGAAACAAAAAAAAGCGCAAATGAATACAGACTTCTTTACTCCAACAAAGATAATAAGTATTCTTGGAACCATTTTAGGTTTAATTGTCCTCTTATTTGTATTAATGTTGATTATGCAGGTTTATAAAGACTTGACTTGCTCGGAGATAATTGAAGAGAGAGATACTTACAACTCACAATTAGAAGCTTGCAATAAGACTCTTATCTCCCTGAATGAATCAATAAACAATTGTTCAAATCTAATTCAAGAACAGATTGATACTTGTGATGATAAAATAAAGAATGCCACCAATAAATGTGAGGAAGACAATCAGACTTATCAGAACTATATAGTTGTTAATAAAATATTTTTTCTTGTCTATAATATCGCAATCACTCTATATTTTTTCTTGTCTATAAACCTTTTCAAGATTGTTCTTAAGATAGGATTTAAAAAGAAATGGGAAAAACTTATTTTTGCATATGAGAGAATTTGGTTAGTGCTTAAAATTGTATTTTGGGTATTATTAACCTTGTTTATTCTAGCTTCAATATTAACTTTGCTATTTTCAAATCCCATTTAAAGATGATACCAGAATATCCCAAAAATTGGAGAGAAATAAGAAGAAAAACGATTCAAAGAGATTTAATGAGATGTGTCCTCTGTAACTCTAATAAAAGATTGGAGGTTCATCATACAAGAGAGAAAGCTTTACCTGAAAATCTCATGACTTTATGTCATCTTTGCCATAAAAATTTTGCGAGAAGTTATTTTGCATTTAAGAGAAAAATAAGGGAATTTAATGATTTTAGATTAAACAAAGAAAATTCTCAAGAAGAGGTTATCAAGAAAAAGGATGGACTACTCAATGAAATAAACAAGAATATCAAAAAATCAAAAGAAGTTTGGAACTCATTTAAAAAAAGCCAGCACAAAACCTTGGATAATTTTTAACAATCAAACCAAAGAAAAACTTTAAATCAATTAGTTTAAAATGACAAAAGACGATGAAGAGTTTAATAAGTTAATCGGAGAGAAAAACATCACTGACGTAGATACAATGTTAGAGGAATCTAAAAACCTCGTGAAGAAGATTCCCAATTTAGGAGAAAAAATAGAAAAGGTAATTATGTTAAGAGGAATCGTCATTGACTCCTCAATAAGAATTGAAACAGCTTTTGATGAACTTATAATAAGAACCGGAGGAAAAGATTTATTTATTAATCCTGAAAAAAAGCAACTTCACTTGATTACTGGAGCAAAAAAAGAAAATGAATTGGGGGGTTTGACATTTAATAATAAAACAACAATTATAAAAAGTATAATAAAAAAGATGTACGATGAATTCACTTATACGAACTATCTTCAGAGTAAGGATTGGGAGAAGAAAAATAATTATTTTATAAATTACTTTAAAAAATGTAGAAAGTGTGGTAGCACAGAACAATTAGGTTCTCGCCACATTAGCTATAAAAACTTTGGCAAAGAACAAATCTCAGATGTAGAGGTTTTATGTTGGTATTGTCAGATTGGACGAGAGCCTAAACCTTTAGAACTACCAAACAGCCCTGAACCACCCTTGCTGGCAAATTTAGACAGATTTGTAGCAATAAGGAATCTTTTTGCTCACCTCCCCATAAGCTTATTTTCTAAAGAACCAGAATTTGATGATAATCCAAGATATGAAAAACGGTATTTTAGGCTGGACAAGAAATGGAAAAATGTTTCAGTTGCATTTAACGAGTTTATAAATCTTCAAGAAGAAATATTAGGGCTTACTAAATTCTATATCAAACAGGTTTTATTAAAGAGGGAAAGATACTCACAGATATTATTAGGAAAAAGTTTTAATGATATTCTAAAAGAAGCACAAAAGAGTCAACAGGACAAAACCAAACCTTAAAATCCCCGTAACCCGTATACACTCATACTACTTACGGCGCGGGCGTAATTCTTAAATATCAAGAAAATAAAGAGATTTATGAGAAAACCAAAAACAGCAATATTATCCACTGAATCATTGGCTGTTTTAAATTTGAATGGGATGCCTTACAATCCTGCAAGGCAACCTTTATTTGTTTCAAAAACTTACTGCTTGGGATGTAAAACTGCAGTAGAAGAATTTGATAATCTAGTGAGAAGAGAAGTGGAAAACAGGGGATATGCAGGAGTAGCAAGTGTTGTTAGACACATCAGTGCATCGCCACCAAGAAAAAGAGAGTTACCTCTTTTTGATAATCCTCTTCTTTGTGCTTTAGCAACTAGAAGTGGATATGTTGAAGGATACCCTTTTGTTTTACGAAGACGCAGATAAAGCATATCCTCTAATAGACAAATCTTTAAAAAACATTAAAATATCTTTTATCATGCCACATATTGCAGATTACTCAGAAACAAGGGGTTTTCGTCCAAGACACAGACCAAAGATTTCTCCAGAAACACGAGCAGAATGGGCATTAGAGTCTCTTGCTAAAAGCGTACTCTGCCTTCCTCGTCCTGATTTCAATCCATTAAACAGATTCTTATACGACACAGACTCTTTTCTAAGAAGTTCAGCTCAATCCCCCTCCTCATTGCAAGAAGGAGTTAAGGATGCAGTAGTTCTATTAGAATCATATGCTCAATCAAAAACTCCTGCTGGAACACGATTCTCTGGAGTTGTTCCAACATTAATCAAACAAATTGACAGGCACTATAGATGTTTAAAAGAAAGAAAAGCTACTCTTCCACAAACATCAGATTTGCCAGAACAAGCACAAACTCTTTTAACAGCTCTTGAATCTTCAGGATTTTTTCAACTAGTAACTTATGTCCACTAATAAGTAAATTTATTTTCTAAACATTTTTAAGCCCTCCTTCTTTCAAATAACTAAAATGAAATTTAAATGCAAAAAATGCGGTTCATGTTGCAGGAATCTCAGAGATAAAAACACTGATTTTGTAGGACTGCCCTTATTTGAATGGGAAGCTAAAGAACTTAAAAAACTTGCAAAAGAAAGAGGAATCAAGATTAATATCGAGCCAGCAGACATTGTATTTGAAGAAAAAAGCAAATTATACCCCTGCGCCAAATTTCTCCTAAAACAAGAATCCTGCCCCTTTCTTTTGAATGATAAATGCACGATTTACTCCAAAGCTCCGATTGTTTGCAAAGCATTTCCTCTCCAGAAAAATCCACTCATAAGCAAGAATGAATGCGATTTCTCTGCATTTATTGAATGCAAAAACTTTGACTTTAGAAAATTCTTCAAATCAAGTTTCAACCTAAGTGAAGGAGATGAGTACAGGATAAGCAGAGAGAAAATAACAAGCGAGTACTTAAAGACATTTGGCGAAGAAATCCTTGTCTATGCAACTATTCAGGGACTTATTAATTCATACATTATTCAAAGCATCACCCACCTTATTAAAGAAGGAAAAATAAAGTTAACCAGCATTTCCAGCACAGATACTAAAAAATACCCTGTAACTCCTTTTTTTGAATTCTTAAAAAAAGCTGGAATTTGTGATGAAAAAGCAAAAAAAGACTTAATTAAAGAACTAACAAACTACGACAAAGTAAAGCAGATTATAAAGAAGTTAGAACAAAATTAGAACTAAAAGGACAAAATGAAAAAACCAGAACTCCTCGCACCAGTAGGAAGCTTTCCTGCACTTATTTCAGCAATAAACGCAGGCGCAGATGCAGTCTATCTTGGATTAAAAGAGTTTAATATGAGGAACTCAGCAAGAAATTTTTCTATATCTGAACTAAAGAGGATAAGAGGAATATGCAAAAAACAAGATATCAAAGTTTACCTGACTCTCAACACAATCATTTACGATAACGAAATCAAAAAACTAGAGAAAATAATAAAACAAATTAAAAGCAAAAATCTCACAGATGCAATCATATGCTGGGACTTATCAGTCATTCAACTCTGCAAAAAGTACAAGATTCCTTTTCATATATCAACTCAAGCATCTATATCAAACTCAAAATCAGCTGAGTTCTACAAAAAACTTGGTGCACAAAGAATTATTTTAGCAAGAGAGCTTAACTTAAAGCAAATTAAAAACATCTCCAAAATAATTCCAATAGAAATCTTTATTCACGGAGCAATGTGCGTCTCCGTCTCAGGAAGATGCTTTACCTCCCAGTTCCTATTTAATAAAAGCGCAAACAGAGGACAGTGCATGCACCCTTGCAGAAGAGAATACACAGTCACAGATGAGGAAGGAAATAATCTAAAAGTAAAAAACAATTATATCTTCTCAGCAAAAGATTTATGCTCTCTTCCATTTATTGAAAAACTAAAAAAATCTGGAATTTCTTCATTTAAAATAGAGGGAAGAAATCGCTCACCAGAATATGTAGACATTGTAGTAAGAGTCTATAGAAAAGCAATAGACAAAAAACTAACAAAAGAACAGATAACTTATGAGTTAAATGAATTAAAAAAAGTATATAACAAGGGATTTTCCTCAGGATTCCTTATTAAAACCCCTACCTCAGACGACTTCTCAAATAAAGAACACTCAAGCTCAACCCAAAACAAGCAGTTTATAGGAAAAATAGAGCATCACTTCTCAAAAAAACAAGTTGCAGCTATAAAGATTTTAACAGGAGAATTAAATTTAGGAGACGAGATACTAATCATCGGGAATAAAACAGGAGTAAGAAAACATATAATCGAAAGAATGGAAATAAATAAAAAATCAGTAAAAAAAGCAAAAAAACCACAGTATGTAGGAATAAAGATTCCAGGTGTAAAAGAGAATGATGAAGTGTATAAGATCATAAAAAGAAATTAAGCTTATTCTTCATAATATCTTCTCCTCTATCTAAATCTTTTAAAACATAGATATACTCTAAAAACCATGAATATTCAGAATGTAAAAAGAGGCTCAAAAATCACACTCTATAATGGAGTTTATGCAATTCTTCTCTCTTTATTTTACATTTTCTTTGGCAAGTTCATACTAAAGGGCAATCTGAAAGTAGTTGACTCTTTCTGGCAGTTATTTTCCAAATACAACCCAGGACTCGCCTATATGTTAATTCTTATAAACATCCTTCTTGGGCTTCTTCTACTCTCATTTGGTATAATGACAATTTACCTCTCGATATTCATCATAAAAAGAAAAGACAAGTTTGCCTGGGTAATCTTATTTATTTCAGGACTAATAACCTGGGCAGGACTACTAACCATTAACTTTCTTATTAAAAACCTACTGATGATTATTCTTGCATTTGTAGGATGGATTATCTTTATCATTGGAATGGTCCTTCCAATAAGATACTACCTTCAAAAAAGTTATCCTGATTTTTAAAAAAAACAGAAGAATTTATAAAATCTTATAGACAAACTATATAGTAATCTTCAAATGAAAAAAGACAGAGAAGAAAAAGAGTTAGCGCCTTCTAAAGTAGGTTTTGTTAGTAATTTTCCTCCAAAAGAGTGCGGAATTGCCACATTCACAAAAGACCTGACAAATGCAATGGATAAAAGATTTAATCCAAGATTAAAGTCAAGAGTAATTGCATTAAACGAAGAGTCTTCATTTTATAATTATGGAAAAGAAGTAATCTTTCAGATAAACAAAGATGATTTAGAAGATTGGATAAGCAAAGCAAGACAAATAAATAACTCTGAAAAAATCAAATTAGTTTGCATTCAGCACGAATTTGGGCTATTCGGAGGAGATTACGGAAGTTATATCATTCCCTTTCTCGAAACAATTGAAAAACCAGTAGTAACTACTTTTCATAGTATTCTTCCTGAACCAGATGAGATAAGAAAGAGAATAGTAAAATTCATCTGCTCTAAATCAGAAGCAATAATTGTTATGGCTCAAAAAGCTGTGGAGATTCTGGAAAAAGATTACGAGATTGAACCTACAAAGATTCATGTAGTCCACCATGGAATCCCTGATGTTTCTTTTTCTTCTCAGGAAAAATTCAAAAAACACCTGAGTCTAGACGGAAAAATAGTTCTTTCAACATTTGGACTGCTCTCCAGAGGAAAAGGAATAGAGCATATGATTCGTGCTCTTCCAAGTCTTATAGAAAAATATCCTAATCTACTTTATCTTGTTATTGGGGAGACCCACCCGATTATAAGAAAAAAAGAAGGAGAAACTTATAGAAATCAGCTGATGGAAGAAATTAAAAGACTCGGGCTTCAGGAGCATGTTAAATTCTATAATAAATATGTAACTCTTACTGAACTTCTTCAGTACCTAAATGCAACTGACATTTACATTTGCACAAATCTTGAAAAAAATCAAATCACAAGTGGAACTCTCGCTTATGCTCTTGGTTGTGGAAGAGCAGTCATTTCAACTCCATTTATCTACGCTAAAGAGATTCTGGCTGAGGAAAGAGGGGAGATTGTAAAATTAAAAAATCCAAAATCATACTCTCAGGCAATTGATAAAATCCTTTCAAATAAAGAATATAAAGAAAATCTTGAAAAAAATGCATATGATTTTGGAAGAAAAATGATTTGGTCAAATGTAGCATCTGAATATTTAAAAATATTCAATAATATAGTTAAATTAAGAGAAGAAACAGTAGAAAAATTTCCTCCAATAAAATTAAATCATTTAAGAACTCTTACTGATGGATTTGGGGTTATTCAGTTTGCAAAGCACTCTACCCCAGATAAAACATCAGGATACACAGTAGATGACAATGCCCGGGCTCTTATTGCAGCAGTATCTTATAATCACTTGTTCGACTCATCAGTTTCAGAAAAACTAATAGAGATTTATCTAACCTTCTTAAAATACTCACAGAATAAAAAAGGAATGTTTAATAATATTATACATGAAGACAAAGTCATTAATGACAGTGAAGATGCTTTTGGAAGAGCACTCTGGGCTTTAGGGTACACTATGAAGAACACTTCTAACCAAAAGATTCTGGAAAAATCAAAAAAACTATTTGACAAATCATTTAAATTAACAAATAAATTAAGGTATCTTCGTGCAAAAGCATTTTCTATTTTTGGGTTATACTACTACTACAAAAAGTATCCTCAGGAAAGAATAAAAGACAGAGCACTCAAACTTGCTGATAGTTTGATAAAAGCATATGAAAAAGAGTCATCAAAAGACTGGCACTGGTTTGAAGAACAATTAAGTTATGCAAACTCTAAACTTCCAGAAGCTATGTTCTTTAGTTATGCTCTTACAAAAAATAAAAGATATCTGGAAATAGCTGAAAAATCCCTTAAATTCTTATCAGACATGGTTTTTATTGAAGAAAAACTCTCTCCAATAGGGCAAAATGGATGGTTTAAGAGAAATGGAACACGGGCTTTTTATGACCAACAGCCAATAGATGCTTCAGCAATGGTTCAAACCTTTTTAACAGCTTATCTCCTCACAAAAAAAGAAGAGTATTATAAAAAAGCAGTAATTGCATTTAATTGGTTTTTAGGAAAAAATCACTTAAAGCAGATGGTATACAATGAAACAACAGGTGGATGTTATGACGGATTATCTGAAAATTCTTTAAATCTAAATCAAGGAGCAGAATCAACTATCTCTTACTTAACAGCAAGACTATTTTTAGAAGAAATTAAAAGAGCTATGAAAAAATAATATCTAAATCCATCTCAAACCTTTCCAATCAAACTTAAAATTAATAACACTCTTCCTAAACTTTTTCTTTAGTTTTAAAGCATCATTACAGAAAAATAAAATACATCCTCCATTTCCTCCTCCGCAAACTTTTGCTCCAATCGCCCCGTTTTTCATTCCAAGCTGAATAATTCTTTCAATCCTGTTAGGGATTATTGACTTGTGCAGTTTTTTCCTCTCACTAGTTTCCTCATTCATAAGTTCAGCAAAATGAAGCAAATTTCCATCAATCAAAGTGTCTTTCATTTCAAGAGCAATTCTCTTTATGCTTAAAAGATTCTGCGTGTTTTTCCCTTTTTTTAAATCTTCTATAACTGGTTTGTTTGCCTGAAAATGAGGTTTTCCAGTATAAACAAGAACAAGTTTTTCTTCAAGCTCTTTGATTATCTTTTTCTTTAAGTTAAGTCTCATTATCTCAACTTTATCTCCTTTAAACTCAAATAAATTAATTCCTCCTAAAGCAGAAGCATACTGGTCTTGTTTTCCTCCAACAACCCCCATTCCCTGTTCTAATCCATAAACTGTCTCTGCTAATTTAATCTTGTCTTTTGTTTTAGATATTAAAGCAAGCCATACAAGATTCATAACTCCACTAGTTCCTAATCCTGAAGAAGTTGGAAAATTTCCAGAATATTTTAAACCAACTTTCTTATCTGTAGCAACTAGTTCTCCTTCAACATACTTGTTAATTGCAGCATTTAGAACAGCTCCTCCATGAGTGTAAGTAAATGGGTCTATATCAGTAGTTCCTCCTCCAAAATCAATTCTAACTGGCGCTATAATTTTTTTGATTGTCATTTTAATTCACTAATAAACTTGCTCCTAAAGTTCCTGGATGTGTAAGCCTTGACCAGATAATTGGGGTATCTTTCGGCAATACTGAATACTTCTCTACTTCCTGCCTAATCATTCTAAGAAGCTTGTCACTACATTCTCTAATCCCTCCAGCTAAGACCACCACTTCTGGGTCAAAGATATTAATCAAACTTCCTATTCCCTGTCCAAGATATACAATAACATTCTTTAATACTTTTCTTGATTTACTATTATTCATTGCCATTAACTCCTTTGTCCTAATCTCTCTTCCAAACTCCTTTTTTGTTACTTTTTTCAATGATTTCCATGCAGCAAGATTTTCAAAATCAATCCCATTATCAAGAATAATATGCCCGAGTTCTCCGCCATAACCTTCCCCAGTATATAACTTTCCATCAATAACTATTCCTCCCCCAATTCCTGTCCCAAGTGTAAGCACAATGAAATTTTTCTTTCCTCTGCCTGCTCCTAATTTTAATTCAGCAAGAGCAACACAATTAGCATCATTCTCCACTTCAACTCTTGTCTTAAATCTTTTTTTCAGTGCTTTTTTTAGATTAAAATTCCTCAATGGAAGATTAGGAGGATTTTTTATAATTCCATCTTTTAAAGGTCCTGCACTCGAAACACCTATTCCTTTTACTCCTTTTTCAATTGTTTCTTCAATTAATCTGAACATAAGACTTACTAAAGCTTTTTGTGTTTTTGGAGTATCTTCTTTTCTGTACTTTAAAATTCGATTATTCTCCACAAGTCCAACTCTTAAATTTGTTCCTCCTAAATCTACTGCAATGACTTTATCTCCTGCCATATTTATCCTCCAGCCTCTCTTCGTCTTTTTCTGAAAAATTTCCAAGAGAAATCTCTAAAATTTGAACTGGTTTTTTTCCAGCAATTAATCTGTGAGATTGTCCTTTTTTTATCTTTATAAGTTCACCTTTACTTATTCTTTTTTTCTTAGTGCCTAATTGAATCTCTCCAGAAGTTAAAAAATACCACTCCTCTACTCTCTTTTTATGCCTCTGCAAACTTAATTCTTCTCCTGCTTTAACCTCAATGATTTTCACAGTGCACTTTTTATTAAGAACAAACTGCATAAATCTTCCCCACTGCCTCTTCACCTCTTTCATGCTATAACAAGAATTATCAAGTTTAAAAATTTACCCTTTAACAAATTTTATATATCCTATTTATCTTCTCTTATAAACAAAAAGAGGCAAAAATGCAAAAACTGCTTCCAAAATCAAACTTAAACGAGTTTTTAGAAAATCTAATGACTGAATACGAGCTTATCGCCCCAATCAAAGAGAAAAATACAAAATTTTCTATTATAAAAACTTCTCAGGACTTAAAAAAGCTTTATCTTAAAAAATTGACTGAAGTTCCTGTCAAGCAATTCTTTATACCTGAAAAAGAGCCTCTTCTTGAATTTAAATCCAGCAAAATAAAAGAAATAAAAATAAAAATTAAGAAAAGAATTATTTTTGGATTAAGAAAATGCGATTTAAATGCCATAAAAGTTCTTGATAAAGTAATGTATGATAAACAATACAAAGACAAAAGAAACAAAACCATTCTCATAGGATTATTTTGCGAGAACCCAGATAATTCTTGTTTCTGCAATTCAATGGAACTTGAATCTGCTGAGAAACTATGTGACTTATTTTTTTATCCTGATAAGAATAATTACTATATCTCTATTTGTTCAGAAAAAGGAAAGCAATTAGTAAAAAATTTAAAAACAGCAAGCAAAACAATAAAACTGCAGGAGAAAAATACTAAAACCTTAAAAAACAAAGATATAGAAAGAAATTATCGCAATAAAATCTGGGAAAGTGATTCTGAAAAATGCCTCTCTTGTTCTGCTTGCACTGTCTACTGTCCAACCTGTAACTGCTTTGATATTAGCGATGAACTTGAAATTAACTTAAAAGACGGAAAAAGAATAAGAAGACAAACCTCCTGTCAGTTAAAAAGTTTCTCACGAGTTGCAGGAGGAAGAGTCTTCAGAGAAAGTAGATTAAGCAGATTTAAGCACTTTATTTACCATAAACTTGTTTATTTTAAAAAACAGCATGATATGTACATGTGTGTAGGCTGTGGAAGATGTCTAAGAGTCTGCCCTACTCACATAGACTGGGTAAAAACAATAAACCTTCTTCAGGATACAAAGGAGATAAGAAAATGACATATAAACCCTCACCTTATAAAATTATAGAAAAAAGCCAGATTAACTCAGAAGTAACTCTTCTCACAGTCAACTGTCCTCTTTTTCCTCAACCTGGACAATTTCTCCAAGTATCTCTGCCAGGAATAGGAGAGTGTCCTCTTGCTTCATGTTCTTATGATAAACAAGTTCTTACTCTTCTTATTAAAAATGCAGGAAGTGTAACTTCAGCTCTCTCAAACTTAAATTCTGGAGATTTAGTATATATCAGAGGCCCATATGGAAGAGGATTTCCTCTTAATAAATTAAAAAACAAAAACTTAATTTTTATTGCAGGAGGAACAGGCATTGCACCTGTAACCTCATTAATTGAGTATGCTGAAAAAAACAAAGAGAATTTTAAAGAAATAACAATTTACTTTGGCTTTAGAAATGAATCTTTTGTTCTTTTAAAAGATAAAATAAAGAATTGGGAGAAAAAATTCAAGGTAATTATTTGTCTTGATGAAAAATCTGCAAATAAAAAGTACAGACACGGCTTTGTTCATCAGATACTTGCAAAAGAAAAGATTCAAACTCAAAACTCAGCAGCTCTTCTATGCGGTCCTCAAGTAATGATGAAAGCAGTTACAGAAGAATTAAACAAACAAGGACTTGAAAATAGCAAAGCTTACTGGAGTATGGAGAGAAGAATGGAATGTGGGATAGGAAGTTGTGGAAGATGTTTAATTCAAGATGTTTATGTATGCAAAGATGGCCCTGTCTTTAGGTATGATTTTATTAAACCAAGATTAGATGCAGAGGAGAGTGCAAATAAAGAGGAAAAATGAACTCTCAAAAACTAAAAATCGGCATATTTGGAATATCAGGATGTGCAGGATGCATGCTCACTTTCTTATACGAACCAGTTTTCAAAGAAATATTGAATCTCGTGGATATTAAATCATTTCCTATGATAAAAGAAAATACTTATCAGGGAAGATTTGATTATGTTTTTATTGAAGGAACAGTTTGCTTTAAAGAAGATATAGAAAAAGTAAAAGAATTAAGGCAAAGAGCAGATAAAATTATTGCTCTTGGAACTTGCGCATGTTTAGGAGGAGTTCCTTCTGCAAAAAATTTCCTTTCAAACGAGAAAACAATGAAACTAATTTACCCTGTTTACAATCATCTTAAGTCTACAAATCCAGAGCCAATAGACAAGCATATTAAAGTTGATTTTTACCTTCCTCAATGCCCTCCATCAAAACACGAGATTATTGAGTTTATTACCTGCATAGTAACTGGAAAACAATTTAAACCAAACACCAACCCTGTCTGTCTTGAATGCAGAAAAAAAGGCAACCCTTGTCTGCTAAATGAAGGGAAACTCTGTCTTGGCCCAATTACTAACGGAGGTTGCAATGCTCTTTGCCCATCTAATGGAGTTATTTGCTATGGATGCAGAGGCCCATGCAAAGATTCTAATCTTCAGGCTTTTATTTCCCTTTTACTTGAAAAAGGATATTCAAAAGAAGAATTTCATGATAAAGTCAGGACTTTTGCAGGTTTGCAATTTAAAGAACTTGAACAAGGAAAAAAATCAAAATGGCTGGAAAAATGAACAAAACAAACATCTTATTCATATGCAAGTACAATCGTTTTAGAAGTAAGGTAGCTGAAGCATATTTTAAAAAAATAAGTAAGAATAAAAGGATTAATGTAACAAGTGCAGGGATTATAGAAGTTAACAAACCATTTACTCCAAAGGAAAAAAATAGAAAGAGGTATATAAAAAAAATATTTAATCTAAAAGTTAATTCTAATTCTAGGGGAATAAATGCAAGACTTCTAGAGTCACAGGAGAGAGTTATAATTGTCGCAGATGATGTTCCTAAACAAATCTTTAATAACTGGAGATGGAAAGATAAAGTAGAAATTTGGAAAATTAAAGATGAATCTGGAAACAATAAAGAGAATATTAATAAAATTGTAAGAGCTATTCAAATAAAAGTAAAGAAATTATCAAAACAATTAAAATGACAAAAGAAATTAACCTAAACCACATATGCAAAATAGAAGGGCACGCGCACTTAACTCTAAAAATTGAGAAAAATAAAGTTAAAAAATGCGAATTAAAAGCAGCAGAAGGAGCAAGATTTTTCGAAGCTCTTGTAATAAATAAAAACTTAAAAGATGTGCAGGAAATTGTTTCAAGAATATGTGGAATTTGTTCTTCATCTCATTCAGTATGTGCAGTTCAGGCTCTAGAAGAAGCCCTTAATATACAACCAAGTGAACAACAACAGATTATAAGAGAACTCTTAATGATTGGTGAAAGAATCAGAAGCCACACAACTCACCTGTATTTTATGGCTCTTCCTGATTATCTTGGATTTTCTTCTGCTTTAACTCTCTCTAAAGAGCATCACGATAAAATAGACACAGCTCTTTCTTTAATCTCTCTTGGAAACAAAATAGTAGAAATAGTTGGAGGAAGAGAAATGCATCCTTTCTTAAATATTAAAGAACAGATAACAAAAAAAGAAGAACAAAAAACTAAACAAGTAATTGAAAAATTACAGCAAACTAAACAAGAGATTATCAAAACAATTGAACTATTCCAATCACTCACATACCCAGAATTAGAAAGAAATACAGACTGTCTTTCTCTATACGAACCTAATAAATACGCAATCATCTCAGGAAAAATAAAATCCCGTTTAGGATTAATTAATGATGATAACTATAAAAATCATCTAAAAGAGAACATAAAAGAATACTCTACATCAAAATTTGTTCTAAAAGATGGAAAACCTTATCTAACCGGAGCAATTGCAAGAATAAATAATAATTATCATGAATTAGATGAAGAAAGCTGGAGTTTATTGAAAAAATCTTCTCTCCCTTTGAACAATCCTTTTCAAAATAATATCGCTCAGGCAATAGAACTTCTTCATATGGCAAATCGTGCCAAAGAATTAATACCAAAATTAGTTTCAGATGAAAAATTAAATCAAGAAATAAAAATCAAACAAGGAGAAGCAGTTTCTTCAGTAGAAGCTCCAAGAGGAACTCTTTTTCATGAATATAAGATAGACAAAACAGGAAAAATTACCTACTGCAATATTATCACACCTACAACCCAAAATCTTAATATGATGGAACAGGACATTATCACCTATGTAAACCAACTTTTACAAAAATCAACAACAAAAGAAAAAATTGTCTTTGAAATTGAAAAACTTATTAGAGCTTATGACCCGTGCTTCTCCTGCTCTACTCATTTCTTAAAAGTAGATTGGGAATAGACTGAAAATCTCATC
Source organism: Candidatus Woesearchaeota archaeon (assembly GCA_964403535.1). GTDB lineage: Archaea > Nanobdellota > Nanobdellia > Pacearchaeales > GW2011-AR1 > CAYOFN01. The sequence continues at coordinate 32,791 of CAYOFN010000003.1, read as the reverse complement.
ACAACAATCTTTAAAAATAATTAATACATAAGAGTATTATGAGAACACTCTATGATGATTTTAATCCTCATAACAATAGAACTGGACCAATGAATGGGTTATACAGAGCATCTGAAGGAAAATTAGCAGGAAAAGCACTCTTATTTGCAGGAAGTCGCCCTGTTTCTCCACCAGACATTGATTTCTGGTTCTCTGAACTCCTAACTGGAACACTTCAGTGTGAGACTGGAAGTAGAGAAAGATTAAGACAATATGTAAACCTCACTCGAGAAGACTTAACTCCTGAAGAAAAAAAAGCTTTAGATAAACAAGCAGAACTCTATGCAAGAATGTGTGTTCTTTTTTCAGAATTAGTCATTTCCTAAATTATCTCCTATTATACATTCTAGAGAAAATATCTTCAAATTCTTTTGCAACATCAATCTGTGCCCCAGAATTAAGAGAATTTACTAAATTAGTCAAGTCTCCTTCATAAATAAGATTGCCCTCATCATCTAATTCACATCCTATTGCCTTATTTGCTAAATCATCTGAAATACCCTCTCTCTCAGCAATTATTTTTCCATCATGTGCTCTTATAATTCCTCTAAATACTTCAGCATCTTTCACATATAAAGCAGAAAAATGAGTGTAACCTTGAGAAGAATTTACAATTGCAATATAATACTTTTGTTTCATATAAAAACCAAAAAAACGCGCTTTAAAAATAAATAGATTTTTGAGAATACATTATAACTTTTTCTTCACACTTTCTAAAGCTTCTTCTTCTTTCATTTCCTGAGGAATGCCAATAATCTTCACATCAGATTTTCCTCTTAGTTTTAAAAAAAATCCTAAATCAAAATCATGCAAACTCAGAAGATTATTCTGCTTTAAATCTTCAAACTTAATCTCCTGCACTTCTTTTATTCCCTGAACAACATCAATAATAATTAAATTATCAAACTCTAAATCCACAAGCTGAAAACTATTCTCAACATGAAAGAAGTCAGTTTCTTTAAACTCATCTAAATTTTTCAACTTCTCACAAACTTTTACAGCAAGATTATCTTCCTCAAGATATTTATTTCCAAAATAAAGAATTTTCTTATTCATTTTTTAGTTTAACTGATAATATCCAACCATTGGTTATTTATTTTCTAAGATTGTTTAATTTTGATGATTTGATAATAAGATAATATTTTGGAGTTTTAATTAACAAATTCTTCTCTGTTTGTATTATTTGCTCTAACATTTTTTTGTCTTATCATTTTTCAGGAAAATACTTAGCAATATCTTCAGAAGAAAGAACCTCAATAACCATTCCCCTATGTACTGTCACTCTTTCTCCTACTGCTGGTTGTATAATACTCTCTAATTCCCTTTCTTTACCACAAAAATTAATTCTGACTTTGTAATTCATTCCTTCTCCTCTGACACCTAAAACCTCAGCTAAACTCACTCTGCAAAATTGTCTTGTAGCATCTGTATGATGTTCATCTCCAAATCCTTCTGCTTTTGTTTCAATAAGTCTATTATGCTCTTTTAACCAGTATCTTTTAACAACTTCCAGAGTCCAGTACTTGTCCCTTTGCCTAATTCTCTCTGCAAAATCCCTGATTCTTTGAATAGCTTTAGGAGTTATCTCCCTTAACTCTGATTCATCTAAAAAAGCTCTTTTTCTAATTGACTCTTCTAATCTCTTTCTCTTCTCTCCCTGAACACACGGAAGAGCATATCTTGAATGATACTCTCCTGCACTCATCTTAATTATTAACAACCTCCAAAAACTTCTCAGCTTTTTCTTTAGAAATCCTCTCAATTACAATCTTATTATTAACTATAACATAATCTCCTTCTTTCACCTCAACAATTGCCATCTCTGCCTCTCTCTTTTCTCCAGAATAATCAACTATAATTTTTCCACTCTTCTCAATTCTCTCAACTTTCCCAGGTATAGAAAGACACATTTTAATAATAAACCACTTTCTTTAGTTTAATATCTTGTCCGACAATAACCCTTGGTACACTTCCACATTTAGGACAGTCATATAATACAATATGGTGCCCTCTCTCTCTTATTCTGACTCTTCCCACATACCCACAATCACACTGAGATTCAGAAGGCATCTCACTTACAATAACTCTCCACCCAGTAACATCTTCTACTGCTTTTTTCAGTTCTTCAGCTCCAATTTCAGCTAATTCACCTACCTCAATCTCAATCTCCTTAACTTTCTCTTTATCTTTATCAGGCACTTGTTCAATTATCTTTCTTGCAAAAACAATCCCATGACTCATAAAATTAATAAGAATTAAGAGTTTTTAGAATTAACTATCAAAACATTTAAAAATATACCTCTAAGTTTTAGTTACATAAGAAAATGCCAGTATATGACTTTTACTGTCCAGGTTGCAATAGAAAATATGAATTACTAGTTAAATCTCCAACTTCTTCTCCTACATGCCCAGATTGCCAAGGAAGATTAGAAAAGCAACTTTCTGCACCAACTATCCAGACAAAAAGCAAATCAGGTTCAAGCAGAGATAGTGCAGTGAGAATAACTATACAAGACTTTCCAGATGGAAGTAGGGGGATTAAATATGTAGACCCTGTTAATGTAAATGTAGCAAGAGGAAGAGTTACTCCTGAGGGAGGAGTAGACCTATTTGGAATTATAAAAACAACAGACAATGAAACAGAAGGAGATAGGATAGAAGAAACAAAAAAACGCGTAGAAGAAGCATTAAAATGAGTGATACACTTAGTGAAGAAGCAAGACTTTTTTTAGAAGCAGGAAGAAATATTCTTGATGACTTTTTTCAGCAAGGAGGAAGATTTAATCCAAATTCTCCAAGCTGCAAATCTTGTCGTGACCCTATTCCTCATGCTTTAAGAACACACACTAGGGGATACTGCCTTTCATGTGCAATGGAGATTAAGTATGGACATGTTTCTGGTTCAGTTGAAGACATAATTGCAGGAAATCTCGCTCATGCTAATCAAGAAACTAGAACTTTTTACGCAAGACCTGAAAGAATAAGAGCAAAAATAGGTTCTCAGAGAGGAGGTTAAACCCTCAGCATCTCTCTCAACAACTTCTCGGGATTTCTAGATTTTACAACAGCACTTGCAACAAGCACTCCAACACATCCTAATCTCAAAGCTTCTTTAACATCCTCAGCTTTAGAAATCCCTGCACCACATAAAGCAAGAATTCTTGTTTTATTTTTTTTATTAAATCTTTTCACTAATTCAGCAAACTTTTTTACAGACTCTGGTTTTTCTCTTGAAATGGCCTCTCCGGTCCCAATTAAACTCTTAATTTCAAATGCAACTGCTTCTGGTTTTAATTTCAAAATCTTTTTTACTTCTTTTAATGAAGAAGCGCAAAGAATCATCTTTAATTTCTGTTCTTTGCATCTTTTAGCTGTCTTCTTTAAAATTTCAAACCTCAGATGATGTTCAGAGTGATTTAATAAGCTCCCTCTTGCTCCATCTTTTTTTACAGCTTCTGCAAGAATAAACCCTGTCCCTTTTCCAGGTTTTTGAAAGTCCACATGCTGACAATACACACTTGTTTTTCCTTTAGTAACTTTATTAATCTCATAAATATCACTTGCCTGAACAGCAAGAATAACTTGTTTACTGATTCTACCAACAGATCTAGCTAAGTTCACAGCAGACTTTCCCTGCTTATAAGTCTTAAAGTTTACAACAATAACTGGTTTCATCTTCTCTTCTTTCTCTTTTTTAAAGATATACTCTTCTTAGTCTTTCTTCTGCTAATATGATAAACCAAAGTATATCCGACTGAGATTAATATATAAATCGGCATTAAAACAAGAGCAAGAAAGAAAAAAACAATCTCTTCTCCCCCAAGAAGATAACTAAAAAAATTATGGAGTAATACAAGGACAAATTCTAAAACAATAATTACCCAAAGATGTTTCCAGGATAATAAAAATACTTCTTGTTTCATTTCCACACAATCTTCTTTATTTCTTTAGTTATTTTCAAAGGCTCTTTTGCCTGCCAGATATTTCTTCCAATAGCCAGTCCAGTGCATCCTGAATTCATAATCTCTTTCACCTGCTTAAGAAGCTCTTTCCTTTCTTTCTTCATTCCTCCTGCAACTACAATCTTAGTCTTGCCTGCACTCTTAACAGCCCACTTTAAATCTTTAATCTTTCCATTATACCTGATTTTAATAATATCTGCACCAATTTCTAATCCAACTCTTGCAGAATAAGCCATTAATTCTCCTTCGCTTCTTCCTTTTACTCCTTTTCCTCTTGGATAAATCCATGCAACAACTGGTATTCCCTTAAGATGAGCCTCTCTCTGGACTTTCTCAAACTCCTGGAACATCACACCCTCATGCTTGCTTCCAAGATAAATCGTATATCCAACTGCAACTGCACCAAGCTTAATTGCTTCTTTAACAGTGCATAATTGTCTTGAAACAGGCTCGCCTTTTACTAAACTTGTCTTTCCATTTAATTTAAGTATAAGTGGAACTCTTGATTTTTTTATCTCTTCTCTATACTTCTCAGCAATTCCTTTTTGAAGAATAATCCCAGTATATCCTCCAAGCTTAGCAATTTTAATTATATTCTTAGGATTAGCACTCTCATCATTAAAATCACTTGGCCCGTGCTCTAAACCCTGATCATATGCAAGAAAAAGTGCCTTCCCACTTCTAAGAATTTTTGAAATTTTAATCATTTTAATCTTGTATTTATTACAATAAATAAATCAATAATAAAACCCCCTGCTCCGATTAGTAACAAAATAACAGTCATAATCTTAATCTCTTCTAATAAATTCAAGACAGAATAAATAATTATATACGCAAAAGACAAAACTCCTAATAAATCTACTTTAGCTGCAAATCTCTCAATTTTTCTTTTATTCATCATAGATACTTTCAACATTTAAATTTGATAAATACACTTTCATTTTAATTTCATCTTCAGGAGTTTATTCTTAGCACCAAAATACCTGATCACACTTTCACTTTCTCTTAATCCTAATCTCAGGCTAAAATCAATACTTTTTCCACTTATTATCCCGGCTACAAACCCTGAAGAAAAAGCATCTCCTGCTCCAGTTCTCTCAACTGCCTTTGTCCTATGAGGCATTAAAAAATATTTTTTCTTTCCATCATATGCTCGTATCTCCCTGTCTCTATCAGTAATCACAATAACTCTTGGCCCTTTTTTGTGAAGTATCTCAAGCAAATCTTTTCTTTCTCCTTTTCCAGCAAGCATCTCAGCTTCTTCTTTATTTAAAATTAAAACCTCAGTTAACTTCAATAAAGAGTTTATGTTCTCATTTTTAATTAGATACTCACTTGGATTAAACGCTAATTTCACTCCTTTTTTCACAAGCATCTCAGCTAGCTTCCTCTGAGTCTTAAGACTTTCTCCTAATACTGAAGAAAAATAAATCCATTTTGTCTCAAATTTTTTAATCTCACTAAAAGAAACCTCATCATTCGCCCCCTTATATGTCAAAACAGTCCGGTTATTCTCCTTGCTATCAAGGATAATTGAGTACCCGCTCATCTTCCTCTTGTCTATTCTTCCAAGAAACTGTACTTTTTCTTTTTTTAAAACATTTAGAATTTCCGTGCCATCTACATCATCCCCAACTTTGCAGATGCATCCTGTCCTCAAACCTACTCTTGAAAATGCAACAGCAGTATTTGTCCCTCCTCCGCCAAGATCATACCTTAAGTTTTTTAAAAGAATTTTAGAACCTGTCGGATAACACATAAACCCCTTCTTCTCATCAACATCTGTATCAACAAAAACATCTACAACTGCACTCCCAAAAGTTACAATGTCAAATTTCATTTTCTCCCTCTTTTATCTAAATAAAAAGAATTTCAGATTAATAAAGTTATTGCTTACTAGAAGAGTTTGTACATTCTTCTCTGAAGAAAAGTTTATTAATCAACCTATCTTCAAACAATCAAGAGAAATGTTCATCAAAAAAGATTCAGAAAAGCAAAAGAGGAAGAAAGTGTTAGTGATTGTAGCTCATCCTGATGATGAAACAATTTGGATGGGTGGAACAATCCTTCTTAATAAAGATTGGGACATAAAAATCATAAGTCTTTGCAGAAAAAATGACGCAGACAGAGCTCCAAAGTTCAGCAGAGTCTGCCAACTTCTGAAAGCAAAAGGTTGCATGTCAGACTTAGAGGACGAAAAGCACAATGATATCTCAGAAGAGGAGATTATCACAAGAATAAACCAGTTTGCTGAAAGAGAATATGACTATATCTTTACTCACGGGAAAAATGGAGAGTATGGACACAAAAGGCATGTTGATGTATACAAAGCAGTCATCAGAATGCTAAAGGAAAAACAACTGATTTGCAAAAAGATTTTCTTTTTTTCTTACACTCGAAAGGGAAAGTACTGTTACCCTGACAAAAACTCAGATACATTTATAAGTTTAAAGAATTCTTCCTACTCAAAGAAAAAAAATTTAATAATGGAGGTTTACGGGTTTAACAAAGGAGGATTTGAAGAAATTTGCTGCAGACAAACAGAATCATTTAAATCTAAAAACATACAATGAAATTTCTTGTTCTTTATGCTTACCCTCCTGAATCAGATGGACAGAGTCTCCAGGGAGACTTATTGTATCGCGGAATTCTTCATAATGGAGAAAAAGCAACTCCCTGTCATTTTCAGGAGAGCATGCAGAAAACTTATTATCTTAAACACCTAAAACCTGATGTTGCAATAGGAATAGGATTCTGGGGAAATGTTCCAGAAGTAGTAAGAGAGCCACTCAAATACGGAGTGACTCCAGTACCTTGGTTTAATGCAGATGGATGGGTTGCAAATTATCAGGAAGAATTCAATAAATTAAAATTAATGTTTACAACAAGCAACTGGGTAAGAGACACATACAAAAGAGATAATGTGGATGTAAGCAAAATCATACCAATGCATATAGGAATAGATACTGATTTATTTAAACCAACAGAGAACCCAAAAGCAGACAAAGAGTTAAGAAGAATGTTAGGTGTAAAAGATAATGAAAAAATGATTCTAACAATTGGAGGAGATGTCACCTCTAAAGGAGCTCAGGAAATGATGAAAGCTCTAGCTCAAGTAGATAAAGAATTTAAGGATTGGAAATATGTCTGCAAATCTTGGCCAAGTGAATGTTCTAATGAATGGAGAGAAAAAGAAATCTCTCTTGCTGAAGAATTAGGAATTCAGGATAAAATTATTTTTGTTGATGATGAATTTTCACAGGAATTCATGGTATCTCTCCTTAACGCAACAGATGTATATGCTGCTCCCTCAAGATTAGAAGGATTTGGAATGATTCAAGTAGAGGCAATGGCTTGTGGAAAGCCAGTTATCTCTATAAACAAAATGGGTCCATCTGAAACAATTATTCATAATAAAACAGGATTTCTTGCAAGAGTCGCAGAAGAAGTAAAGCTTACTCAGGAATGGGTTTATCCGCACATGGGATATGAAGAGAAAAAAATAATTCACTTCCCTCATCCAAAAACCTTTGCATATAGAGCAGATATAAATGATTTAAAAGAATTCACTCTAAAACTTTTAAATGATGATAAACTCTGCAGAAAAATGGGAGAAGCAGGAAGAGCGCACACACTTAAAAACCTTGATTATAGAATAATCTCAAAAAAGATGATTGATATCACAAAAGAAAAACTTGAATTAAATTAATCTTTTTTCAAAAAATCAAGAATCTCCTCTATAGAAATCTTTTTAACACTTACCACAGTATCTCCTCCACCTGAAAAAATTAAAACATCTTTTTTATTTTTATCAAGAACCATTCCAGTAGGAAACAAAACTCTCTTATTCTCAAAAGTTCCTTCCTCATACTTTTTAGACGGAACAATCAATGGAAATCTTGTTTTTGAGATTATCTTTTTAGGATTCTTTAAATCAAATAATGCAGCTCCAACACAATAAATTGAGACTGGATTTTTTTCACTCTTCTTGATTTTAAAGAGCTGATTAACATTGCACACAAACGAAGGCTGTCGCTTTAATTTCTCTGAATCACTTGCAACATGATATATCAATAACCAACCCTCTTTTGTTTTAATTGGAGGAGGTCCTGCACCAACTCTTGTGTAATCCCAATCGCTTTTTTTGGAAAAAACAATTGCTTTGGAATCACCCCAAAATTCTAAATTATCAGAGTAAGCTATCCAGATATGAGGAGGAGTAAACTGAAAATTACCCTCCGGCCTGTCAAAAGCAACATACTTATTATTTATCCTTTCAGGAAAAAGCACAACATCCTTGTCCTGTTCTCCAAAAATAATTCCTCTTCTATACCAACTCAGGCAATCATTGGAGATTGAGTAACTTGTGGATATATTCCCCTCTCTTGAAAGGGAGACATAAGTCATAACGTACAAATCTCCGATTTTAGTGATTCGCGGATCTTCCACACCAAGCTCACCATCCCAGCTCAGACCATAAAAACTCGGACTCTTATCGATTGATTTAATTTTAAATCCAGTTTTATCAAGAAAAACCCTTCTAAAATGAGAAATAAACTTTAATCTCTTTGTTCCGTCTTTAAATACAATATCAATTCCTGAACTAGACTCAATATCTTTCTTATTAAACCTGTCAATTTTTATTTTATATCCCTCTTTTCCAATTAACCTTGGGGAAACATAACACTCTGTTCTATCGCCCCCCTTAACTCTTTCTATAACTCTTACATAAAGAACAATATCTCCATTTGGAAGACGCGCAGCTGCAGGATTAAGAGTTCCCAAAACTTCAAGACATTCTGAAGAAGGAGAAATATCTCTAGGAGTAATCAAACACTTATCTCTTTTTATTCTAATCATTTTCTTTTTTAATATTATATTTTAAATTAAACAGGTTTTGTTTTTAAGAGACTTATATGCAAGAACATACATTCCTGCATTCCACGCTTGAAAGTCTCCATAAGATTTTTTTGTCAAAGGATTTATCCACTCTGGAAAATTTCCATTTAAATTAGCTTCAGCAAGTTTCTTAAGTTCATTTTCAGCTTCTCTAAATCTTTTTATTTTAATTAAAGCAAGAACATAAAAACCCCCAATGTGGGGCCAAATCCCTGCATTTGCATAATGGTAGGGAACTCTAGCCTCACAATCTCTAAAATATTCTTCCCACTCTTTATCTCCTGGTTTTATAGGAGGGTAAATAGATTTAACCGGATAAGGAAGGTTAATCTTCTTGGATTTAATATAAGAAAGTATTTTCCTTGATTTTTTCTCATCAGCTAAGTCAAAAACAATAGCAAGAAGATTGCCTAAAGAGTCAAAACCCTCTCCAATCTCCTTATACTTATTATGATTTTTCCATCTCCACGAAAAATAAAAATCTCCTCCCCATAAACCATCTTCTTTGTCTTCATTCACCTTTTTCTTAAGTTTTCTTGATTTTTTTTCTGCTCTTAACAAATTAAGAACTTTATAATACATAACCTGTGTGCTTAAAACATGCCCATACTTATGAGGAAAAGCATCCTGCCAGTCAGTAGTAGGCAGTTGCTCAAGCATCCCATCTTCTCCCATATCCTGATAACTCAACCAGATTAAAGCACTTTTCAAATGCCCCCTATGTCTTTTAAACAAAGAATTATCCTTATACCTCTCTTTATAGATATAGTGTCCTATAATAAACCATAAAGTAGAGTCAATTGATTTAAAGTCTATGTGCGGTTTCCTTTCACTAAAAGTATCAACTGCATTTGGAATCTGCCCTCTTTTGCTCTGAGCTTCTGCAAGAGTCAAAAGGCTTTGTTTAAATGCTTCTTTAAATTTATCATCTTCAATAAGACTAGCTCCTAACGAAGTAATCATGCTATCTCTTGCCCAGATTGCATTATACCCATTTTTTCCAGCAGAAGCATAAAACCCATTTTTAAAAATGTTTTTTCTTATAACCTCTCTTGCTTCTTCATACCCCTTTTCTATTATATCCTGCATTTTTAAATCAAGTCTCACAACCTTTTAATTCTATCTGATAAAGGCGTCTCCCCCATTTTCTTACCCTTTAATTTTGATAGATAATAACCTAAAAAATCAGTAAATTGAAATAAAAACATTATCCTAACTTCTCTTGAGTACTCATGATATCCAAATTCATAAAAATTGATTAGATGTTTCTTAAAAAATTTCATCTGGTCCTCAAAACCACGAAGTTCTTTCCCATCTGTAATTAAAAAAGCAAAAAAATTCTTAGAAGGAAGAGCTTCAAACTCATTATGAAAAAGTTCAGTGAGCTTATTTGAGTGGCAGATAATCTTAGCATCTTCTTCAATTGAAGTCTGCATTCTGTACGCAGCAGGATAAAAATACTCTGTAGAGTAGAACAACGGAGTTTTATTATTTATTTTTTCACAGACTTTTACAGCTTCTCTTTCAAGACTCTCCTGCTCTTTTAATAAAAATTTCACCATGTTATTAACAACCTGTTTCTGTGATTTTATAATCCCAAGTTTTTCAGCAGTTTTTATTAAAGGGAAAAAACAATAGCAAAAAGTAAATCTTTCATGAAGATAAGGGGGCAGTCTGACTAATTTGAGATTGTTTTTCTCTGCAATCTCAAGAAGTTTTCCTCCTGAAGTCAAAATCAAAAAATTATGCCTGTATTTTTTGTATTTTTCAAAAATATGCAAAACTTCTTTTGTGTTCCCAGAATGACTAATCAGAATAATTAAAGTTTTACTGTCTACAAACCCCTCAAAATTTGGAGAAACTTCCAGAGGAATCTTTAATTCTTTTCCAAGGAAAGTTTTTAAAAGCATTCCAGAAATATAACTTCCTCCTCTCCCAAAAATAGCAATCCTCTTAAATCCTTTTTTTAAAAAAGGAATCTCTGTCTTGTATGCATCTTCAAGTAATTCTGGAAAATCCTTTACAAGATTATAAATAAAATCCATTTTACCTCTTTTATAAAAAAACAAAGAACCAGCAGGTTTTAAATTTATTGCTTTAAAGATTCTAATCCTGGCAGTCTTTTTCCTGCAATATACCTTAATAATGCTCCCCCACTCAGGCTTATATGTGAAAATTTCTTTGAAGAAATTCCAGATTGATGAATAGCGTCATTTAAATGCCCTCCCCCAATAATTGAAAATGCTCTGGAATTTGCAATAGCCTTTAAAATTGCAAAAGTTCCTTTGCAAAAGTTATCATAACCGCAAAATCCAGCAGGACCCTTCATAAAAATACATCTGGCTTTTTTAATCTCTTTTACATATTGTTTGATTGTTCTGGAACCAATATCATAAATAACATAATCAGTAGGAAATTTCTCAAGAGGAAACTCAACTCTCTTATCTTTTATCTTCACAGCTAAATCTTCTGGCACTAACAAATTCTTTTTAGTTCTTAGTTTATTTTTTAGTTTCATAAGTGCTAAGTCATACTCCTTGATAAATCTCCTGTTCTCTTTCTCATTATTTTTTCCAAGATTCTCCCCTCTTGAAATAAGGCATAATTGTCCGAATATTCCGCACGCAAGAACTTTATTTTTTCCCAGTAGAAGTATGTTTTCCTCTGGTTTTGAACCCCCAAGAATAAATAAGCAGTTTTTCAGCTTGACTTTTTTAAGTGCAGACAATTCTCTTTGCATTAATCTTCCAATTCCACTTTCAAAATATCCTGGAAAAGAAACAATAGAAGTATGATCTCTATGACAGACTGAAAATGCATCATTAATATAAATCTCAATTAAAGGTAAAAAGAATTTAACAAGTTTATTTTTCCCAGGATGAAACTCTTGTTTTTCCATTCTTACATTCTCCAAAAGTAAAGCTTCTCCTGGTTTAAGGTGATTTATCTCGTCCTTAGCCTTTTTCCCAGTAATCTCTTTAACAAATTTAATCTTAGTATACTTGTTTAAAAGTTTAGAATGCTGTTCTAAACTAGTAAAATCATATTTTCCAGGATTTCCCTGATGCGCAAGAATAACAACCTTAGCTTTTTTTCTTTTTAGCTCTTTTATTGTCTCACTCGCAGCAATTATTCTCTTCCCATCTATAACTTTTCCTTTAACAACATCTGAATTTAAATCAGCCCTGACTAAAACAGTTTTATTTTTAAAATTAAAATCACTAAGGGTTCTCATTTTCCTCTTTTTATTTCAGAACACTTCTTGTTATTTAAGCTTTTTCAATAATTCAACAAGTCGATTACTGTATCCATACTCATTATCATACCACGCAAGAATCTTTACAAAATTACCTTTTTTCCCAAGCACCTGAGTAGAAAGCCCATCAACAAGTGCAGAACACTTGTTATTTATCACATCTGAAGAAACAATCTCCTCTTCAGTATACTCAAGAATAGAATTTAATTCTTTTTTTGATGCATTTTTAAATGCCTGATTTATTTGAGATTTATCAACAGGCTTGTTAAGCTCAGCAACAAAATCAACAATGCTTCCACACGCAACAGGAACTCTCAGAGAAACTCCATCTAATTTTCCAGATAAAGAAGGAATAACCTTGCAAACAGCATCTGTAGCCCCAGTAGTTGTAGGGATAATATTTAGTGCAGCTGCTCTTGCTCTTCTCAGTTTCTTATGCGCCAAATCAAGTATCTTCTGGTCATTAGTATAAGCATGAACAGTAGTCATAAACCCTCTCTTAATGCCAAATGTATCATTCAGAACTTTTACAACAGGAGCAAGACAATTAGTAGTGCAGGAAGCCATGGAAATTATTTTATGCTCTTTCCTGAGTTTTTCCTCATTTACTCCCAAAACAATTGTAATATCCTCATTTTTTCCTGGTGCAGAAATAAGAACTTTTTTAGCTCCTGCTTTTAAGTGCTTTTTAGCTCCTGCTCTCTCAGTGAATAATCCAGTAGACTCAACAACAACATCAATTTTAAGTTTCTTCCATGGAAGATTTTCTGGATGAGGTTCAGAAAAAACAAGAATCTTTTTATTGCCTATCTTAATAAATCCCTCTCCAAAATCCACTTCTTTATTATAAACACCATAAACAGAATCATACTTAAGAAGATAAGCAAGAGATTTTGCATCTGCTAAATCATTAATAGCAACAACATCAATTCCTCTCTCGAGTGCAATCTTTAATACCAGTCTTCCAATTCTGCCTAAACCATTAATTGCTACTCTCATTTTCCTCTTTTTTAAGATTATCTCTATTTTAAAAAGAAGAACAATCTTATAAATGTTTCTAGGTTAAAAAGGTAGATTTTTATATATGATTTTTCTTAAATATTTATGAATTGGCATGCACTAAAAGAAGAGGAAGTTTTAAAATATTTTAAAACCAAAAAAGAAGGGCTTAATTCTGAGGAAGCACAAAAAAGACTGAGAGTATGTGGAAAAAATGAATTAAAAAAACTCAAAAAATTAAACACACTTAAACTTTTCTTCAGTCAGTTTGCATCTTTCCTTATTATAATTCTTTTTATCGCAGCAATAATCTCTCTCTCTCTCAAGCACTGGTTGGATTTTGGGGTGATAATTGGGATAGTTATACTAAATAGCTTATTTGGATTTTTTCAGGAGTATAAAGCAGAAAGAGCACTGGAAAAACTAAAAGAAATGCTTGTTCCAAAAACAAAAGTTTTCAGAAACAATGCAGTTATTGAGATTGATTCAAGAGAAATAGTTCCTGGAGATCTCCTTGTTTTAGAAGAAGGAGATAACATTCCTGCTGATTTAAGAATACTCCAAAGTGAAAATCTTCAGGTAGATGAATCAGCACTAACAGGAGAAAGCACACCAAGTGACAAACAAGCAGAAGTTCTAAGCATCAATACTTCACTTGCAGACAGGAAGAATATTCTCTATCAGGGAACAGAAGTAGTAATGGGAAAATGCAGAGCAATTGTAGTTTCCACAGGAATGAATACAGAATTTGGTAAAATCGCTCAGCTTGTTCAGGAGGTTAAACCTGAAAAATCTCCTTTTAAGAAAAGCTTAGACAAATTTGCAAAAAAGCTCGGAGTTGTAATCTTATTAATCATAACAATAATAAGTTTAATCGGGTTTATGTTTGGTTTGGATAAACTTCAAATATTTCTAACAGCAGTCAGTCTTGCAGTTTCAGCAATTCCTGAAGGACTTCCCGCAGTAATAACCATAACTCTTGCTCTTGCCGCTCAAAGAATGAGTAGAGTTAATACTCTTGTAAGAAAGCTTCCTTCAGCTGAAACTCTTGGCAGAGTTACAATCATCGCAACAGACAAAACAGGAACAATCACTGAAGGAAAAATGAATGTGACAAAGATATATGTAAACAAAAAAATATTCCAGAAATTCGAGAGAAATAAAGAAACAAGTCTTCTTTTTAAAATAGGAATCCTCTGCAATAATGCAAGACATGAAGGAAAACAAAATCAGGAGGGGCAAGTTCACGAATATCTTGTAGGAGATCCTACAGAAAAAGCAATACTCCTTGCTGCTAAAAATTATGGACTAGAGAAAAAAGAACTAACTGAAAAACATCCTAGAGTGAAGGAGTTTTCTTTTTCTTCAAACAGAAAGATGATGTCAATTGTAAGAAAAAATGAAAGAGGAGGGTATACCAGTTATGTTAAAGGAGCTCCAGAAATCCTCATTAAAAAGAGCAAAGCTGAACTCATCAATGGAAAGATAATCCTTCTTTCAACAAAAAGAAAAGAAGAACTACACAGAGATTATGAAAAAATGGCTTCAATGGGATTAAGAGTCCTTGCATTTGCATATAAAAACATCACTGCACCAGAGAACAAAATAACAGAGGAAAGAGCAGAGTCAGGATTGATTTTTGTCGGGTATCAGGGAATGATAGACTCTCCACGCCCAGAAGTAAAATCTGCAATAAAATCATGTAGTGAAGCAGGAATAAAAGTGATTATGCTAACTGGAGACTCTCCTCTAACAGCTAAAGCAGTAGGAGAAGAAATTGGATTAAAAGGTGAAGTAATCCTTTCAGAACAATTAAGAAGAATGTCAGATCAGCAGGTGATTAATCATCTTAAAACAGTCTCTATTTTTGCAAGAGTTTCTCCAGAAGATAAACTAAGAATGGTGAATATTTTAAAAGAAAACAAAGAGATTGTAGCAGTAACAGGAGATGGAGTAAATGATGCTCCTGCACTTAAAAAAGCAGACATTGGAATAGCTGTAGGCAGAGGAACAGATGTTGCTAAAGATGCAAGTGAGATGGTTCTTCTTGATAATAACTTTGCAAGCATTGTAAAGGCAATAAAAGAGGGCAGAAGAATTGATGATAATGTTGGAAAGTTCGTAAGTTATATGTTTGGTGCAAATTTCTATGAAGTCCTTATTGTTCTAAGTGCAATTCTCCTGAGACTTCCTCTCCCATTACTACCTCTGCAAATTTTATGGATTAATCTAATAACAGACTCTTTTCCTTCTGTCTCTCTCTCAACAGAGTATGCTGAAGAAGATATTATGAAAAGAAAGCCAAGTAAAGGAAGTTTATTTGCAAAAAATTATAAAAAGATAATTACTGCAGGGCTCTTATTATTTTTAGCAGGGTTCTTTCTTTTTTATCTTGAAATTGAAAATATAGACAAAGCAAGAACAATGGCCACAACATTTGGTGTTTTATTTGAGTTGTTTATTGTTTTTAGTTTTAAGAGCAATAATCTTGCGTTTAAATCAAGATTTAATAAATATATTTTCTATGCTATTCTTCTCTCTCTAGGATTGCATCTCCTTGTCCTGTATACTCCTCTAAATAATCTTTTTAATTTTGTTTCTCTAGGAATATTTGACTGGGTAAAAATACTCTCTCTTTGTATTATTGGTTTCTTTATACTAGAAGGTATAAAATTAATAAAAAAAGACCCTACTCACTAAAGAACATAACAAAAACAAGAAAAAATAAATTAAGAAAAATTAAGCAAGAACTGCCCAAAAAACCCAGATTGACAAAATAAGCCAGATTATTATTGAAAGCCACGCTTTTCTAATAAACTTCTTCTCCTTCAGTATTTTTTCTCCTACTCCTATTACTTCTTTAAAATACACAGAAACACTTACACATGCAATCAAAGCTACGAACAACATTACTGCAAATATCTGAACAATTGTAATTCCTGACTGAACTAAGTAGTAAAGAACAACTGCTGAGAGAAGCAGTGCCACAATTGAAGTAAGCATAGGAACTGAGTAAAAAGGCTTTACAAGATTCATCCATGATTTAGGCTTAACTATAATGAAAAGTATTTTGATTATAGCAATCACAGCAACAATCAAAGCAAAAATCTCTATCACTCCTAACATTTTCCACCTCCTTTTTATCTATATTAAAAGAGGTTCAAGTTTAAAAACCTAACTAAACAAAATACAAACTCAAACTTATCACTCCAATTATAAAGCAATAAATTGAAAAAACCCATAATCTCCCTGACTTTACAATCATGAGTAACAAATTAAGAAAAATTAAGCTTAGAACAAGAGTTATAAGAAAACTAATCAAAAGAGTAAAAGAAAAAGCAAAAGTCCCAAATTCAAGAACAAATGCTCCAATTGCAAGAGGTATGAATAATAAGAATGAGAATTTTGCTGCTTTTTCTCTCTCAATTCCCTGAAAAAGAGATGAAGAAATAGTTATCCCACTCCTGCTTACACCAGGAAACAAAGCAAAAACCTGAAATAATCCAGTAACTAAAGAATTTTTCCAGTTAATCTCTGTTCTCTCTCTGGAAAATTTAGTCAAAAAAAGAATAATTCCTGTAAATAAAAACCCTCCTCCTACAAAAAGCAGAGAAGTAAAAGCTTGCTCAATAAACTTATTAAAAACCAACCCAAAAATAACAGCAGGAATTGTAGCAATTATAAGATAAATCCACATTTTTCTATATTTCTCATCAAAACTCAGAAGTTCTGTAATCTCCTGCCTTGTAAAAATTAAAACTGCAAGAAGAGAAGCCAGATGCAGAACACTAAAAAAGAAAACATCACCTTTATGAGAAGCAAGAAGAGTAGAAAAAAGAGCTAGATGCCCTGAACTTGAAATAGGCAAAAATTCAGTTACTGCCTGTATTACTGCTAAGATAATCTCATTTAACATATCTTATAAATTAAAAGGATATTTAAATATCTTAACATTTTTTATAGTGATGAAAAGAATAGTCTTAATCTCCTGTGTTAGTAAAAAATGCAGTAAAAAGTGTAAAGCCAGGGACTTGTATATCAGCCCCCTCTTTAAATATAATTTGCAGTATGCTCAGACTTTTAATCCTGAGAGGATACTTATTCTTTCTGCAAAATATGGAGTAGTGGGCTTAACTGAAGAAATTGAACCATATGAACAAACTCTAAATAAAATGCCTGATAAAGAAATAAAACTCTGGGCAAATTCAGTAATTAAAGAACTAGAAAGCGTAAGCGACCTTAAAAACGATGAGTTTATCTTTCTGGCAGGTGAAAGATATAGAAAGTATTTACTCCCATTCATCGCTCATTATCAAATTCCTCTCAGAGGATTGGGAATTGGTAAACAATTAGGTTTTCTTAAGAACAATTCAGAGAGTGGTAAAAACTGTGAAGAACTTCACACACTATTCAACACCCTCCCACGAATTAGATTTCCTTTTGATGAAAAACAGATTCCAAAAAATGGAATATACATTTTATTTGAAAAAGGACAAATAGGGCATGACACAGATAGAATAGTAAGGGTAGGAACACATACAGGAGAAAACCAGCTTCCCTCTCGTCTTATCCAACACTTTGTTAATGAAAATAAAGACAGAAGTATTTTTAGAAAAAATATCGGAAGAGCTCTTTTAAATAAAAATAAAGACTCATTTTTGGAAAAATGGGAATTGGATTTAACAACAAAAAAAGCAAAAGAGGAGTTTTCTCCTTTTATTGATTTTGAAAAGCAAAAAGCAATTGAGAAACAAGTAACTCAGTATATACAGGAAAATTTTGATTTTGTTATACTCCCAATAGATGAAAAACAAAAAAGATTAGAGTTAGAATCAAAACTTATCTCAACTATCTCTTTATGTAAAAAATGTGCTCCAAACCCAGGCTGGCTCGGACTGTTTTCACCAAAAGAAAAAATTAGAAAGAGTGGATTATGGTTGGTTAATGAACTTTATAAAAATCCTCTTTCTAAAAGAGAACTTGAAGAATTAAAAAAGACGATATTTTCATCCTCCTAACCCCATATCTCTCCCACACTAATAATCCCTCCTCATCCCAGATATATAAGGTATCTTCATCATCATTCCATATTCTTGAAAAATTCTTTTCAAATCTGCCTTTTTCCAGTTCAATTTTATAAATATGAGTAGCATCATCTTTAACAATAACATTCATCTTTTCACAAGAATTTTCCAAAACTAATCTCTCTGGCTCTTCTTTTCTTAATTCAATTAATCTTAAACAACTGGATTTAGAAGATTTTTTCCAGATTCCTACTTCATTTTTTCTCGCAAATTCCTCTGCTCTTTCCAGCTTATCAAGGTAAAAAATATCATCATAAACATACAAATGCCCTAATCCTTGCTCTAAAATCTCAACATTAATCAACCTATCTTCATAAAATAAATATCTTAATTTCCTGCCATACTTATCCTCGTCCTCTTTCTCCCTTAATACTTCTGCATTTTTTCCTCTAAAATGTAAAAGAAAACTCTTTGCTTCTTCATAAAAAAGCATGTTTTTTTCAGGTGTATTTACCCCAAGAAGTCTTACTCTCCCAACTGATGAATCAAAAGTATCTCCATCAATTACTTCAGTTAAATTGATTTTCTCTCGCTCATACCTTAGCTCATTTTTCTCTACACTCTTACCAGTAAGCTTAGGGTAGAAAATAGACAAAAAAGTCAGGAATACAATAATTAAAAGAAAAATAAAAACCCTCTTTTTCTTCATAATATATAATAAAAAAACAATTATAAATAATTTTCTATCATAGCAAGTTTTTTAAACCTAATTTTTCTCAATCACCTATGCCAAGAGTAAGAATAAAGTTAGAGAGTATAGACATTGGAAAACTCAATGAAACCTGCGAGTTTATAAAAGATTTAGCTAAAAAAGCAGGAATAAACATAAGTGGGCCTATCCCTCTTCCTACAAAAAAACTAAGAGTAACAACAAGAAAATCTCCATGTGGAGATGGAACAGCTACTTTTGATAGATTTGAAATGAGAATCCATAAAAGATTAATTGATTTGCCTGCAAATGACAGAGTTCTTCACGCAGTAATGAGAATGTCTATTCCAAGAAGCGTGAACATTAAAATAGAAATGAAAGATTAAGAATTTTATGGATAGTAAAATTTACTATTTCTAGGGAGAAGGTCTAATGATCCAAAATTGAAAACTTTAAAAACACAATTACACTTTGAAGAAAGCAGGTTTAATTTATGGACATAATCCTTAAAACAAAATTAAACTAAGCCCGAATCGCATAATGGTATTGCAAGGGATTGGAAATCCCTGCCCCTCGGGGCGTCCAGGTTCGATTCCTGGTTCGGGCGTCTCCTTAAAAAAATAGGTTTTTTAAAGCTAGTATCCTCTAGATTTTTATGAGCTCATCAGAGAGAGTACAGAAAGACACTACACTACAACCTCAAGAAGAAGATAGAACAAATATTGATTTTGTTCCAGATACAGGACTTATTTTTATAGACACTTCTGCAATTAATTGGGTTTATCCAGGTGATTATAGAGGAAAAAGTGTAGGGAAGTATCGTGCATTAACCACAACACATTCTAACCAAATACTACAATTACTTCAAGAAAATCCAAATATCAGAACAACAAGAGAAGTTGTAAAAGAGGTTTATGATACTCTTGTAGAAATTAGAAGAAGAATAAAAGCAAGTGGAGAACATTGTTTTCAGAAAGAAGGAACTATTAAAAAACTTAGACTAAAAAGAGCAATTTATGAGATTATTAGAAAAGAAAGAGTGGATGTTAATTATACTCAAGATAGCAAATTAGAACATGAAGTTCAAACTCTTCTTCCAGTAGTTAATCGTATTTTTCTAAGAGAAAAAGGAACTCTTAAACAACCTTACACAGATACAAGATTAATTGCACACGCCTTGATGCATGCAAAACAAGATGCAACTGGAATTTTCTCATGTGATCTCCCTCTTTTAAGAGCATGGGCTTGTTGTACACGAGAGATAGGACTTACTTTACAAAGAACTTTTGTTTGTGATGGTTTTTGTAGAATAACCTCCCCAACACAAGAATACAGAAAACAACAAAGTTACGGACATGGTCCAGTAGTTAAGTAATCAAATACACACTCCCTCTTTCTCAAACTTGATTAGAACTTCTTTAGCAAACTTACTTCCTTTTCCTGATTCACTCAAAGCCTGTCTTGCTTTTAGAAAAGCATCGCATAATTTTATATTCAAGGGGCATCTTTTCTCACAAGCTCCGCACAAACAGCACTCAAAAAATATTTTATCATATAATTCATTCTCTAATAAAATTACTCTTCCTCTCGGACTATATGTCTCTTGCTTCATCACCTTAAAAACAGGACATAAACCTTTGCACAAACCGCACTTCATGCACTTCTCAACAATCCCTCTTGCTTCTTCTTTAGCATTTTCAGATTCAACTGTCATTTTCACTCTCCTTAGACTTACTTTTTAAGGTATTTCCCAAAATCCTGTCAATTAATGCTTTTTCTTCAGCACTAGTAGCAGGACGCTTAAGATTAAGTCTTCCTGCTTGTTGTTGTTTAAGCAGTTTATCAAAATTCTCAACTCTTTCTCTTCCAGAATCTTCCTCTTCTTCATGTTTACTAATCTCTAAATGAGGTTTTACTTCTTCAACAATCTTTACTTCTTCTTTTTCTTCTTCTCTCTTCTCTTTCTCTAATTTTACAGATTCAAGCATATAATCAATCTCTTTTTTTATTACTTCATCAAGAAATTCTTCTATTTCTTTTTGAGGGGTTTTTCCATTTAATCCTTCTTCTTGTGTTTCTTCAGTCTCAGAAATCTCTATTAAACTTTCTTCTGCTTTTCCTACAAATCCAATCTCTTCTTCATCTTCCTGCACTTTCTCAATCTCTTTCTTTGTCTTTATATCTTCCTTGCTTAAATCAACAATCTTTCCTTTGTTTAATTTAAGCCCAGGATCATATCTTAATTTTATTCTTTTAACTAACTCTACTTCAATATCATCAAGAAATTCTTTTTTTTGTATTCCTATCCCAAATTTTCCAGAAATCTTACCTCTTAATTTTCTTACTAAATTAAGCATCTCTATCCTCTTCTTATCATTTGCCTTAAAACAAGGATGCAAAACTCCTATCCCCATTCCTCCAAAAAAAGGAATATCTTCTTCCTCAAGATAAACAATAAAATCCTCAATTTTATCTATAAAAAATCTTGCATCCTCAAGAACATAATACTCTTTTGATGCAAGTTGAAAATAAATCCTCTCTCTAAACTCATTAATCTTGCAATACTCTTCTCCTTTTATTTTGCCTCTCTCTGACTCAAACTCTACAATCAAATGATACCTATACTTCCACCCTAATAAAGAAGAAACTCGCCTGTCAAGTATATCAATTATACTAACATCTCTCTCAAGTTTCAGTTTTTTTATTATTTTTATTATTTCTTCAATTGAATCAGACTGCACAATCGAGCTTGTTCTTTTTGGCTTTTCAATTAATTTTAATTTTGCTCGTATAATCACTCCAGTTAATCCTTCCATTCCTGAAAAATCACTTACGTCATTTTTAGACACTTTTCTAAAATTACCTTTTCCATCAATAGCATCTAATTCTTCAACCCAATTTCTCATTCTCCCATACTTAATCTCCCTGCTTCCTGCAGCATTTGTAGCAATCATCCCCCCGATAGTGCAAATTTCTTTAGAAAGAGTATCTACTGGAAACTCTAAATTAAATTTTTCTAATTCACTGTTCAAATCTTCAAGAATAACCCCGGCCTCAACATCAGCAGTCTTCCTTTCAACATCAATATCTAAAATCTTATCCATCTTGCTTAAATCAAGAATAATTGAATTATTCGGAACACATGAGCCTCTTAAATTACTTCCACCTCCTCTTGGAACAATATCCAAACTGCTGGCAAGAATAACTCTTTTTATCTCCTCAACTGATTCTGGAAATAAAACAGCAGAAGCTATTCCTTTCTCTCCTGAAGAATCATACTCATAAACTAAAAGTTCTTTTTTTCCAATTTTCTTTACTCTCCAGGTTTAGTATATTTAATCCCCAAAGCATCAGCTAAAACCTCAGAAAACTCAATAATTTCTATATCTTTTGAATTTTCTTTCAAATGTTTAAATGCTTGAACATCAGCAACAATTACCTTACTAACTCCGATATTCCTTGCTTGTTTTAATCTTAATCTTGCGATTTTATCTGCCAATTCTTTGTTCTCAAAAGCAAGATTTCCGCAGCTCCCGCAACACAAACTCTCTTCTTTGGCATTTTTCATTTCTACAAGCTCATAACCAATCATCTTCAAAATTTCTCTTGGTTCTTCATAAATTCCTGCGCCTCTTGAAAGATAACAAGAATCATGATAAGTGACTCTCTCACTTGACTTATTTTTTATTAATCCGGGTTTGTTCTTTAATTTTTCCAGGATAGGAATTAAAATAAACTCTACACTAATATTCCAATCAGGCAAAGTCTCTTTATATTGTTTAAAAGTAGTATAACATAAAGGACAGCTCACAAAAATTGTTTTTATTCCCTTTTCCTGAAGTTTATTAAAATTTTTTCTTGAAAGTTTTCCTGTTTTCAGCTCATAACCTGCTTGTTTTAAGACTCCTCCGCAACACTTAATTTCTTCTGATTTTACTGAATCTATCCCCACCTTCCTTAAAATCTTCGTATACGCCTGGAATATACTCTCTTCATAAAACCTCTTGGTGTAACAACCAGGAAAATAAATCTTATTCTTAGATTTAAATATTGAAAATAGTCCCATTTTTAATTAAAGATACACTAGGGTATTTTTAATGATTGTTATACTTAAATGAATATGTTTTACAGCATAACATAAAAAAAGTTTAAATACCCCTACAATTTAATTAATATATGAATAGTAAAAAAAAAGGAGTAATTCTCATACTTGTAATAATTGCCATAATCCTTCTTATTTTTGGAATTTTAAAATTAAAAACAAATGGCAAAGTAAGTGAAAAAGAGATAAGATGCATTGCAGAAAATTCCAGATTGTATGTCTCAAAAACCTGTTCAGCATGTGCCTCTCAAAAAAAGCTTCTTGGAAATTATACCTTTTATTTTAATATAACTGACTGCATAGACAATCAAGAAGAGTGCATGAATAATGGAATAACAAGAATTCCAACCTGGATTATAAATAAAGAAAAATACACTGAACTACATACTTTTGAGGAATTAAAAGAATTAACAGGATGTTAAGAAGAATCATTTAAAAATGTCAAAACCTTCAAAAATAAATAAGTTAAGACTAATACAAAAAAAATGGTGAGTTTTATTCAAATAACTTTACTAGCCTTTACAGACGCTATTAATGTCTGCGCTCTGGCAGTTATGGCAATGGTTTTAATGGAAATGCTCTTACATGACCCAACTAAAAAAAGAAATATTCTTTTAGGAGGATTTGCATTTATCTCTGCTGTATTTATTTTATACTTTGTTTATGGAATAATATTAGTCCAATTTTTCTCCCACTTAATTCCAGAAACAGGCTCTTTTTCTTTTTATATATTCAAAGGATTCGGAATATTAGCAATTGTACTTGGACTTCTCAATCTAAAAGATTTTCTAAGATACAAACCCGGAAGTTTTGGAACAGAAATGCCAATGACTTTTCGCCCAAGAGTTAAAATGTTTATTAAAAAAATGAGCACTCCAAAAGGAGCATTTATAATTGGACTTATTGTAACTATTTTTCTTTTGCCATGCACAATTACTCCTTATATAATCGCTTCTGGGGAACTATCAGTATTAAAATTTTTCCAGACAATTCCCTGGGTTTTATACTATAACTTTATATTTATTCTGCCAATGATTGCAATAACTCTATTCATATATTTTGGTGTCACAACAGTAGAAAAAGTATCAGGATGGAAAGAAAAAAATATCCATTACCTTCATTTAATTGAATCAATTATTTTTATTGCTCTTGGAGTAGCAATGGTTACTGGAATATTATAACTCCTACTCAAACAAAACTTACTTCTTCCACTCACTATGCCCAAACTGCACATTTAAGTCTATGTTCAGATTTTCAGGGATATTAGGAGTATCACACGCTCCAAAACAGCTCCCAATCCAGATTAAAAAATCAGCATTTTTACACTTTTTTTCAAGTTCATCAACAATAACACTAGAATAAGATTTCATACCTTCTGGAAACTGCAATAAAACCCTCTTTGCACTAATTTTCTTAATCTCCCCTATAACCTTATCTAACTCTAGATTATACTCTTTCTCAATTTCATGAATATCCTTATTTTGCATAACTTATTTATACTTCAATGTCTTTTAAATATTATGCCTATTGATTTACAGGAATTAATGGGAAAACTAGAAACTGAACTCCAAAATTTAAAAATTATAGAAGTTCACTCAGTAAAAGGAAAAGTCACAACCAACAGAGCAGTAATAATATTTAATCCAATAAGTGATGGAGAAGCACACAAACTCGAAAGATACCTTGAAAGAAGAGAGTATAATTCTGAACTCCTTATTGAAAAACTTCCAAGCCCTCCTTTTAACGGAAGCTGGAGAATAAAATACCAACCAAAAGACGGAAAGCCATGTGAACAAGAAGCAGCAGTAAGAACAGCTCTTCTTTCTCTTAGAAAAGACATTAAAAATTACTCACAAATAATCCCCCCAAAAAAATAGTAATTTTTGTTATTTAAACATAATCTTATTCTCTAACACAATGTTTAAAAGTAAAATTAAATTAAAGAGTACATGAAAATACGCCAACCAATAGTAACAGTAGCAGGACATGTAGACCATGGAAAAACAAGTATTTTAGATAAAATTAGAGGTAGTTATGTACAAGAATCAGAAGCAGGAGGAATAACTCAGAAAATATCGTTTACTTCTTTTCCAAAAGAAAAATTACTTTCAAGATGCCCCC
This sequence comes from Candidatus Woesearchaeota archaeon, assembly GCA_964403535.1. Classification (GTDB taxonomy): domain Archaea; phylum Nanobdellota; class Nanobdellia; order Pacearchaeales; family GW2011-AR1; genus CAYOFN01. Next base: position 7,680 of record CAYOFN010000003.1, on the reverse strand, counting down.
TACTTAAAAAACAAGAAGCAAAAGTAGAGATTCCAGGATTTTTATTTATTGACACTCCAGGACACGCAGCTTTTTCAAACTTAAGAAAAAGAGGAGGCACTCTTGCAGATTTAGCAATTCTTGTAATTGATATTAATGAAGGAATCAAGCCTCAGACTGCAGAGGTTATTGAGATTTTAAAACTTAACAAAACACCCTTTGTCATAGCTCTGAATAAAATAGACAATATTTCTGGATGGCTCAAAAGAGCAGAAAATCTAAAAGAAAGTATTGAATTACAATCAGTAAATGCAAAACAGAAGTTTGATGAAAAATTATTTACTCTTCAGGCAGCTATTTACTCGCATGGGTTTAATGCTGATTTATTCTATGATGTAAAAGATTTCACTTCTAAGATTGCTCTTGTTCCTTGTTCAGCAAGAACAGGAGAAGGAATTCAGGAGTTGCTAATGATCTTATGCGGACTATCCCAGAGGTTTCTAAGAACCCGCTTATCTCTTGGAAAAATCGCAAAAGGAGTTATTCTTGAAATTAAAAAACAAAAAGCAATGCAGTATATAGAAGCAGTCCTATATGACGGAACTATCTCAATAAACAATCAAATTGCAATTGCTACTTTCTCTGAGCCAATTATAAATAAAATCAGGGTTTTAGAGGAAATTCAGCCTTTATCAAATAAATTTAAGTCAGTCTACGAAGCAACAGCAGCAACAGGAGTAAGAATGCAGCTAACAAGTCAGGAAGAAATTCTTCCAGGAATGCCTTTTCAGGTTTTCAATAATAATCTTAATAAAGTAAAAGAAGAATTTAAAAAAGAAATTGTTGAGAAAGTTCAACTAGACAAAGAAGGAATAATAATAAAAGCAGACTCTCTCGGAACTCTTGAAGCACTCATTCTCCTATTGAGACAGGAGAATGTAAATATTGTCAAAGCAGGGATTAGCAGTGTAAACAAGTCTGACTTAATCTCAGCAGAAGCTAATCTTGAAATAAACCCTGAAAATGCAGTAATTCTTGCATTTAATGTTGGGATAGATGAAGAGGTAAGAATAAACAAAAACATAAAAATAATTGAGGGTGAAGTAATCTATAAATTAATTGAAAACTTAAAGGAATTTCAGCAGAAAAAAAGAGATGAAATTAAAAGAGAAAAACTTCTTACTCTAGCAACAATTGGAAAAATAAAAGTTCTTTCCCAGTATGTGTTTAGAAATTCCAAACCTGCAGTCTTTGGAGTTTTAGTAGAAGCAGGAAAGATTATTCCTGGAACAAAACTGATAAATGAGCAAGGAGAAGAAATAGATAAAATAAAAAGAATTCAGTCTGAAAATAAAGAGCTTAAAGAAGCTTCAAAGGGAGAGGAAATTGCAATCTCCCTTCCATCAACTTCATTTGACAGGCAATTAACAGAAACAGAGTATCTTTACACAGACATAAATGAATCCCAATTCAGGGAATTTAAAAAAAATAAGTCTCTTCTCTCCTCAGATGAAATTTCAGTCCTTCAGCAAATCTCCCAGATAAAAAGAAAAACCAAAACTACTTGGGGAGTATAAGAATATTTAAAAATAATAAAAAACTTAGATAAAAATGTCCAGAGAAGACACTCAAAACAATCATAGAAAATTCAAACCAATATTCTTTAGCTGGAGCGGAGATAAATATGATTCTGGACTTGAATTTTTATGGGAGTCTATAAAATCAGGAGTAGTAAATGCAGCTGAAGGAGGACTTGCAGGAGTTCTAGCAGAAGGAGTACTCTTTTTTTCAGAAAACAAACAAATGGCAGAATTCGCAACTGAACATCCAACTATACTCCCAATAGCAGGAGCAGTAATTGGTGCTCTCTACGGACTCACCAAAAGAGGGATTTACAGTGGATTTAAAAGATACTTTAGAGATGAACAATTTGATTTTATTCAAAATGCAGACAGGATTCCTTATGATGGCTCAGACAACAATTAAAAGAATTAAAATAAAAACTTATAAACTTAAACAAGAAATTATAAAAAATGAGTAATGAATGCCCCTACAGCGGAACCTGTCCACATTATAGAGAAACTGACAAAGTATGCCAAAACCAAGAAGGAAACCTCCCGTTAATCACTATTTTTGGAAGAGGAGTTCTTTATCTTAAAAGATCTCCTTGTAAAATAGCAATAAAAGATAAATTAAGGGGGAGAGAATCTTTTCTAACACAAGTTTTTTCTTTAGATGATTAACTAAATTAAAAAGAATATCTAATCTCAACCCTCTCCCCCGCTCTTCTGCCTTTTGCAACTCTTTCTGAATCACAATTAGAGCAATAAAGACAAACTCCTTTAGAATTCCCTTTATTTACAAGAGTAACTACTTCCCCTTCATCAAACACTCTTCCTTCTCTTAAACAATTTTCTCCAGAACATCCTAGACTATAATGCAATAAATGCTCTCTCATAAGATTAAATCAAATATATGATTTAAAAGGATTATGGTGATGACAAAGCAAAGTGGGAAAAATTCATAAATAAGAATCTTTAAAAACCCATTTTTCAATTAATATCTATCTAAAATGCCTGTTTTTAAAATAAATGTAAGTCAAACTGGAAAAACTCTAAAAATAGAGTCAGACTCAGAAGCACTTATAGGCAAAAAAATTGGAGAGAATCTTCCTGGAGAAGAGATAAGCCCTGAATTACAAGGGTATGAACTAGAAATTACAGGAACCTCAGATATTGCAGGATTTCCAGGATTTAAAGGGCACGAAGGTCCTGCTCTAAAACGTGTTCTTTTAACAAGAAAAGATAAAGGAATGAATAATTCACAAAAAGGACTTCGCCTTAGAAAAACAATAAGAGGTGGAGAAATTTCAGAAAAAACAGTTCAAATAAACACAATTGTAAAAAAACAAGGCAATAAAAAGTTTGAAGATTTGCTTCCTAAAAAAGAAGCAAAACCTGAACCTGAAGCAGAAAAGCCTACAGAAGAAAAGAAAGAACCTGAGAAAAAGCCAGCTGAAGAGAAAAAAGAGTAATCTTAAAACATATTTCTTAAAACAATAATCCTTAAAAACTAATTTGCTAATCAAGACTTATGGTAACATTAAAAGGAAAAGCACCTTCAAGAAAAAAGATTTTTGAAGAAATGCTTTTAAACAGAAAATATATTCCTTATGCTCCTCTTCTTACAGACGCAGAATGGGCAAAAGTAACTGAATATCGAGGCACATTTAGAGTATTGTACCAACCATCTACTGAAGATGTAAATGGAACTCTTGTCACAGGAAGATTTTTTCCAGCAGCAAGAATTTTCCCTACAAAAGCAGTTGGAAGTCCAGACTCACCATTATCTCATCAAATCTATGATGGACATGTTTTTATCTGGAAAGAAAGAAACCCTCAGAAGAGTAGAACAGAGGGATATGCAGTTGCGAACCTTCACTCACCAGCCACAGTACGAGCAAGTCCACTAGTCTCGAGTGTTAATCTTGTTCATAGAAAACTAAACCCTCAAAGCAATGCTCTGGTAATTATAGGGGGCAAAATACAATTAATAGACACTAAAGAATTATATGAGTTTCTTAGAGGAGGAGTAGAAGAAGAGGGAACACTTGCTGATCTTGAAAAACTTTTCAATGCAGGAGAAGATGATGGAACAGGCATACCCTTTTAATTAAAAACTATTTTTCTAACCTTAAAGTATATCCTGCAGGGTAGTAATGTTTTTAAATCAAAAAAATTAAATAATTCTATGAAACTTGCTAATCTTGTAGGAAAGGAGATTGTTCTTCACATTTGCGAGGAAAGAAGGGGAACTTTTAGATATAGGGGGGTGAGAGGCAGAGTTGAAAGAAGCCGTAGGGTTAAGGATTATGGGTATAGAGTTAGATTTAATGATTTGGGAATACCTGGACATATTGGACTGATTTTTGATGAAAAACAAGAAGGAAGAGTAGGAGGAGGGAGTGCTAATCATATTGTTGTAGAAGGAACATGTATTCCTGGTTCAGAAACATACCACCTAAAACACACTGTTCAAAGATGCCCGGGAAATGATAGCGAAGGAAAGCCATGGAACAGTTACATAAGATGCCCTGCACAACCCACAATAACATGATTTTCAAATTTAAAGATAAACCTTTAAAAACTCCTTCTTTTTTTAATAATAATGACTACACAAGAAAAAATAGATATTGAAAAATTACCTATGTTGAATATAGGAATAGTGGGGCATATAGACCACGGAAAAACAACTCTTCTTTACAAACTAACTGGAAAATTTGCAGATACTCATAGTGAAGAATTGAAAAGAGGAATAACAATTAAACTAGGTTATGCAGACACAATCATAGAAAAAAACAACAAACCTTATCTCTATGCAAGTTTTGTTGATGCTCCAGGACACGAAATGCTAATGGCAACAATGTTATCAGGAGCAGCTCTAATAGATGCAGCAATACTAGTAATCGCAGCAAATGAAGGAATCAAGCCTCAGACACGAGAGCATCTCATTGCTCTGAAAACAAAAAATATTAAAAACATAATTATAGCTCAAAACAAAATTGATTTAGTTACAAAAGAAGAAGCTAAAAAAAATTATGATGCTATAAAAAAGTTCGTAAAAGGAACTATTGCTGAAAACGCCCAGATAATTCCATGCTCAGCACAGCAAGAAATTAATATAGACAAAATAAAAGAACTTCTTCTGGAAATAGAGCCACCTAAAAGAGATTTAGAATCAACGCCATTATTTTTAGTAGCAAGAAGTTTTGATATAAACCGCCCTGGAACACAAATTGAAAGATTACATAATGGAGTGATAGCAGGAATACTAAAAAGAGGGACATTAAAAGTTGGAGATGAAATTGAAATTAAACCAGGACTCTACGAGAAAATTGCAAATCAGTTTGTGTACAAAACAATAAAAACAAAAATAACTTCAATTCACAGAGGAAAATACTCAATAAAAGAAGCTACTCCTGGAGGTTCTCTTGCTATTGAAACAGAACTTGACAATACTCTGACAAAAACTGACTCTCTCTCTGGATGCGTAGCCTCAAAAGTTGGAGCCTTAGAGGAGATTACAGAAAAAATAATAATAAATTTTTCTTTGTTTTCAGAGATTCTCGGGCTTGAAGAAAAAGAAAAAGTAGAACCTCTTAAACCAAGTGAGATGATAATGCTTAGCATAAATACAGCAACAACTGTAGGAATGATAAAAAAAATTAATAAAGAAGGAAATCAAGCTGAAATTAATCTTAGAATTCCAGTAGTCCCAAATAAAGGTGAAAATTTAGGCATAGCTAGAAATATTAATGCCCACTGGCGATTAATAGGATTTGGTGAAGTAGTTTAGAGCAAAATATATAGACTTCAGATAAAATAGAAGAACATGGCTTCTGTACCCCCTCTCGCTAATTTAGGTGATGACGAGTTTGATGCTCTAATTAGAAAAGTTCTTAACCAAAAATTTCAAGATTTACTACAAGGAAGATTACCTCGGTGTACTGAACTGCCTGATGAAGAAATCGCCTTTTGCATTGATTATTCTTTAAACAGACTTTCCCCTAAACAAAGAAGAGAAAGAATAAATGAGCATCTTAAAACATGTAGTTATCATGGTGCATTATTTTGCTTGTTAATCAGTAAGGGGGGTTCTAGAACAAGACATGAATTGAATTAAATTTATTCCCCGTCAACTTCTTCTTTATCAGGCACTTTAACCAAATCAGTGACTTTATCACTTGCTTGAAGCTTTACAATATGAACTCCCTGAGTTACTCTCCCCATTATTCTCAAATCTTTCATAGAAGTTCTTATGACCATTCCTTTAGCAGTTGTAACAATCACAGAATCATTATCATCAACAGAACAAGTTGTAACAACATTTCCTGTCTTGCCTGAAACTTTCAAATTAATAACTCCTTTGCACGCTCTTCCAGTTAATCTATAATCCTCAATTGCGCTTCTCTTGCCATAGCCATTTTCAGTGATAGTCAAAATAGTATTCTTTGGATTGTCTAAAACTTCAAGAGAACAAACTTCATCTGTTTTTCCAAGTTTAATTCCAGTAACCCCATAAGAAGCTCTTCCCATTGTCCTAACTTCATCTGAATTAAATCTTATTGCCTGTCCTTTCTTGCTCACTAACAAAATCTCTTGTTTTTCTTTAATAATCTTAACATCTTCAACAAAATCAGAATTATCAACAGGAAGATTCATAATTCTTACTCCTGTGCTCCTTGGCTTGCTTATAAGAGAAAGAGACATTTTTTTAATCTGCCCGTTCTTTGTAACCATCATCAGATAATCTTCAAACTTCTTAACAGCAATAATACTCTGAATGTTTTCATCTCTTAGTTTAACAAGATTAATCAGAGCTTTTCCTTTTGAGTATCTTTCAGCAGAAGGAATCTCATGAGCCTTAATCCAATAAACTCTGCCTCTGCTTGTAAACAGCATTAGATAATCGTGCGTTGAACAAGTTAACATCTGTTTTACAAAATCTCCAGTAGCCAAGTCACTTCCAATAACTCCTTTTCCGCCCCTCTTCTGTTCCTTATATGTTTTCACATCCATCCTCTTACAATAACCTTTATCAGTAATAGTGATAATTACATCTTTTTTATGAATTAAATCTTCTTCTGAAAGTTCTCCTATTTCTCTCTGCAAAATATAAGTTCTTCTTTTATCTCCATATTTTCTTTTTATTTCACCAACTTCTTTTTTTATTACAAAAAGGATTTCCTGCTCAGACGAAAGTATTTTCTGAAGCTCTTTAATAGTCTCCTGAAGCTTCTTCTCCTCATCTTTTAACTTGTCTGTCTCAAGATGAGTTAAAGCAGAAAGTTTTGTTTCAAGAATTGCTTCTGCCTGTCTTAAAGAAAGATTATACTTTTTCATTAATTTTTCTTTAGCTTCAGTAGTATGTGCAGCTTTTTTAATCAAATCAACAACAGCATCAATATCTTTTAATGCAATTAACAACCCTTTAACTATCTCTAATCTATCCTCAGCTTTTTTCAAGTCAAATTTAGTTCTTCTAGTAACAACAACCTCTCTGTATTTGATATACTCTTCAATTATTTGTTTAAGATTAAGTGTTCTCGGCTTTCCTCCAACAAGAGCAAGAAGATTAACATCAAAATTATCCTGAAGTCTTGTATATTTATACAGCCTATTTAAAGTAAATTTAGAATCAGCGCCTTTTCTTAATTCAATCACAACTCTAACTTTTCCTTTTGCACTCTCATCTCTTATATCAGAGATATCCGGAAGCTTCTTTTCCTGAACAAGCCTTGCTATTGCAGTAATTAAATCAGCTTTATTGAGCATATAAGGAATTTCTGTGAGGATTATTCTTTCTTTGCCTTTGTGCTCTTCAACAGAAGTTTTTCCTCTCATTACAAGCCTTCCTTTTCCAGTAGTGTATAGGTTTAGAAAATCTCCTGAAACATATCCTCCTGTAGGAAAATCAGGTCCAGTAATAATATTGCAAAGTTTTTCTATTGTTATCTCTGGTTTGTTAATATAAGCAATAATTGCATCACATACCTCTGTGAGATTATGAGGAGGAATATTTGTAGCCATTCCAACAGCAATACCTGATGCTCCATTTAGCATTAGGGCTGGAAGTTTACCCGGAAGTAATTCTGGTTCTTTCAGGGAATTATCAAAATTTGGTGTGAAATTTACAGTATCT
>CAYOFN010000002.1:0-53549 GCA_964403535.1 Candidatus Woesearchaeota archaeon | reverse complement strand
AATAAAAGGAAAAGAAGGAAGAATAAGACATAATCTTGCAGGAAAAAGAGTCAACTTTTCCAGCAGAACAGTAATCTCTCCAGATCCTTACTTGGATATAAATGAGATTGGTGTTCCTCAAGAAATTGCAGAGGTTCTTACTGTAAACGAGTCTGTAACTACAAAGAACATTGAGAAATTGAGAAAATTAATAAACTCAGATAGTTATCCTGGAGCAAATTATATAATCAGGCCAGATGGTAAAAGAAAAAGAATAACTCCTGAATTAAAACAAGAGATAACTGATGAGATTCATCCCGGGTATATTGTTGAGAGGCATTTAAAAGACGGAGATGTTGTATTGTTTAACAGACATCCATCTTTGCATAAGGCAAGTTTAATGGCGCATTTTGTAAGAGTTCTTCCACATAAAACATTTAGACTTCATCCTGCTACTGCATTTCCATATAATGCAGATTTTGATGGAGATGAAATGAATGTTCACTCTCCTCAGGGAGAGGAAGCTAGAGCAGAGGCAAGAGTTCTTTTGGATGTAAAGCAGAATTTAATGTCTCCTAAAAATAATTCTAATTTGATTGGATGTATTGCTGATGCGATAACTGGAGATTATCTTCTTAATCTCAGCGAATTTGAAAAGGGTGAAGCTTCACAACTTCTCTTTCAATCTGGAATAGGGGGGGAGATTAATAAAAAAACAATTTTAGGAAGTGAGATTATCTCCCAGGTTTTCCCAGAAATTGATTATACTGGAAAAACAAGAACAGACAAGAATTTTGTTGTTAAAAAAGGCAAGATTATAGAAGGAGATGTAGATGAAAATGTTTTTGGAGTTGAGAATGGAGCAGTAATAAAACATATTGATAAGATGTGTGGGAGAAACAAAACAATTGAGGTAATAAGAAATGCTTTTGCTCTTGGAATGAATTATCTTTCAAAGAGAGGGTTTACTATTTCTATTGAGGATTTAAATGTTAAAGAGGGAGTAAAAAAGAAAACTGAGGAAATAATTAAGAATTCTGAAGAAAAAACTAACAAGGTTATTGAGGCGTATTACAATAATTCAATAGAGCCTATACCTGGAAAAACAAAAGAAGAGTCAAGAGAAATCAAAATTCTTCAAATTTTAAATGAAGTAAGAACAAAAGTTGGGGAGATTGTAAAAGAGGAATTTCCAAAAGACAATCCAGTCAGTATTATGATTTCTTCTGGAGCTGGAGGAAATGTGCTGAATATCACTCAAATGGCTTGTTGTGTTGGACAGCAGGCATTATGGGCAAAAAGAATCAGTATGGGGTATAAAAATAGAACTCTTTCTTTTTTTAAAGAAGGAGATTTAAGTCCAAAGTCAAGAGGATTTATTTACTCTTCATTTATCAAAGGGCTTGAACCTTTTGAATTTTTCTTTGGTGCAATAACTGGAAGAGATGCACTGATGGATACTGCTTTAAGAACTCCTAAATCTGGTTACCTTTATAGAAGGCTTGCAAATGCTCTGCAGGACTTAAGAGTAGAGTATGACCATACAGTAAGAGATGCTTCTGGAAGAATAGTCCAGTTTGCATATGGAGATGATGGAATTGATGTTATTAATTTGCATAAAGAAAAACAAATCTGTCCTGGAGAAGCAATTGGAATGTTAACTGCACAGAGTTTTGGTGAACCAAGTACTCAAATGGCACTAAATGTTTTCCATTTTGCAGGAGTTCAGGAGATGCAGATTACACTTGGACTTCCAAGATTAATTGAAATTTTTGATGCAAGAAAAAAACCTTCAACTCCAAGCATGGAAATTTATCTTGAAAAAGAATATAATAATGAAAAAGAAGCAAGAATAATTGCTCAAAAAATACAGGAATCAAAATTAAAGGATGTTGTTGAAGAAATTAAAGTTAATTTTGGAGATAAAAAAATAGAGGCTGTAATAAATCTAGGCTCTATTAGGGAGGTTCATACAACCGTAAGCACAATATCAAAAAAATTAAAAGATAAAGGGTATAAAAACAGAGAGAAAGCAAATTCACTTGTATTTGACACAGAGTCACTAGACTTTAAAGAGATTTACAAATTAAAAGAAAAAATAAAAGAGACTATTATCTCAGGAATAAAAGGCATTGAACAAATACTTGTTGTAAAAAGAGAGAGTAATTATGTGATTATCACTGCTGGTTCTAATTTAAAGGAGATTCTTGAGATTAAAGGTGTTGACAAAAACAAGACAAAGAGTAATGACTTGCATGAAGTTGCAGAAGTTTTTGGAGTTGAAGCTGCAAGAACACTGATAATCCTGGAAATCAAGAAAGTGATAGACTCACAAGGACTTGATATTGACGAGAGACATTTAAAGATGGTTGCTGATGCAATGACCTCAAGTGGAGATATTAGAGGGGTTACAAGAATGGGAATAATCGCACAGAAATCATCTATACTTGCAAGAGCGAGTTTTGAAACACCAATAAAACAATTTGTTAATGCTACTTTAAAAGATAATAAAGATCATCTTGCTTCAGTTATTGAGAATATCATACTGAATCAGCCTGTTCCTGTTGGAACTGGTTTGCCAGGATTATTAGTTAAAGTAACTGGAAGTCTTGCTTCTGCAAAAAGTGAAAAGAAAACAAGCAATAAAAAAGTGAAAAAGAGTGAGAAGGTATAAAAAGCAATGAGTAATGCTTAAAGTGATTGATCTATGAAGATGATGAAAAAACTTGATATGCAATTTATAAGATATGCAAACTTATTTGAAAAAATAACTAATGTAAGGACAAAGCACTGCTTTAGTTATAATGAAGGAATTGTGTTTATTGTATCAAAAGAGCTTGTATCAAGGGCGCTTGGGCAAGACAATAGAAATCTGAAAAAAGTAAGTGAGATTCTAAGAAAAAGAATTAAGATTGTAGGTCTTCCTTCTGGAGAACAGGATATTGAAAATTTTGTGGCGACAATTATCTACCCTAATAAAATTAGGAGTGTAGAGTTAAAAGATGGAGAGGCTACAATAAATGCAGGATTGAGCAAGGCGATGCTGATAGGAAGAGGAAAGAAGAGGTTAGAGGAGATGCAGGATATTTTAGGGCAGTATTTTAATGTAAAAAAATTAAAGATTTCTTAAGGTGTTAGACTTCCAAATTCAACAAGGGTCGTGGTTAAGATAAAGAGGGGATAAAGGTTATTGTTGTAAAGTAAATATTTAAAAACCCTTTTCGTGATTAATTACTATCTACTTATAATTAAGATGGGATTAAAAAACGCTACAAAATTAATGAAAAACAGGAGAAAGTCCAGATGGATGGATTATCGATATAAAAAGAAAGCTCTTGGAATTAGAAAAAAATACGACCCTCTTGAAGGATCTAGTCAGGGAAAAGGAATTGTTATTGAAAAAGTTCAGAAAGAAGCAAAACAACCTAATTCTGCAATGAGAAAATGTTGCAGAGTGCAGTTAATAAAAAATGGAAAACAAGTTACTGCTTTTATTCCTGGAAATCTTGCTCAGAAATTTATTAATGAACATGATGAAGTTATAATTGAAAGGATTGGTGGAAAGCAGGGAAGAACTAAAGGAGATATTCCTGGAGTCAGATTTGCAGTTATTAAAGTAAATGACCAGCCTTTAAGACAATTATGGAAAGGTAAGATGGAGAAGGGAAGAAGATAAAATGGACTCAACAGAAATACCCTCAAGATTAAGGACAATAGCTGAATCATTCACTCCTACTAACGAGGAGGATTTTGATTATGAGTCTGGATGGCTGGGTGAGAAAGAAAGGAAAAGAGAAACAAGAAGGTTAGTTTATGCTGGAGTTGGCGGATTTGGTGGAATTGTTGCAACAGTTGCTGGACTTATAACAGACTCAAAAACAGCATGTTATGTTGGAGGAGCACTGGTTGCTGTGTCTTTATTATATGTAGGAAAGAGAACTATTAATTATGTTAATCGCTTTTTAGGGGGATTAGCAGCAGAAGATGAGGATGAAGGATGGTTTGAAGATATACATCCGGGAAGAGGAGATCCTAATATTTAAAAATGGACAATAAAATTTTTGGTTTATATGATTTAAGTGAAGTTAAAATTGAGGATCCTGGACTGAAAAGAGTTATTAATCTAGATGCAAGAATAGTATTAAGAACTCAGGGAAAAATAAAAGGAAAGTTTTCCAAAACTAAAGTTAATGTTGTTGAGAGGCTTGCAAATGTTTTGGCTGTACCAGGGCATAGAGGAAAAAAGCACAAGATTATGACAAGCCATGCTTCAGGAAAATTTAATCAAAAAATGAAGACTATACTAAAATGTCTTGAGAGTCTTGAAAAAAGAACAGGACAAAACCCTATTCAGGTTTTAGTTAAAGCAATTGAGAATGCTGCTCCAAGGGATGAAATAACTACAATTGAGTATGGTGGTGCAAAATACCCTCAAGCAGTAGATGTAAGCCCTCTAAGAAGATTAAATCTTGTTCTAAAGCATATAGTTCATGGTGCATATGATAAATCCTTTAATAAAAAAGCAAAAATTGAAGATACTCTTGCTGATGAAATATTCGCTGCATTTAATGGAACTAATGATAGTCTTGCAATGCAAAAGAAAAATGAGTCAGAAAAACAAGCTGATTCTTCAAGATAAATCTAATTCTCGTTTATAAAAATTAAAATAAAATGAGTGATTAAGTATATATTTATTTTTAAATGGCTGTTTTATTAAGAATAAATGGGAGAAGTTCAGGGAAGGATAAATTTTATGAAAGTGCTTAGAGGGTGGGGAGGAGATTTAGAAGTTACTCTTAAGAGTGGAGAAAAATTTTACAAAAGAACAGGGGAAAGAGATGAGAAATCAAGACTATTAAATTACAGGGGAAGAGAAGTTGTAATTGAGTTTAGAAAAGTGAAAAAGGGGTGGGATAGATTCTTGGAGAGATGTATGGATTATGCTTTTTATGCAAGTTGGGGTATTCCCCATAGATACAAGGAGATTACAAAAATAAGAGAAGGATAGTTAGAGCTCTTAGAGGGGTGTAGTAATTGTGTAGTTACAGTATAATAATTTTTATAAAGAGCAAATTGCTCTGATTTTAATGGTAACGCCTAAACAAATTGAGAAGAATGTTAAGGAAAGTTTTATTCTTGTCAAAAGAGATTTAATAAGAATGAAAGAAGAGATGCAAAGATTTGAAGAAGAGATACAGCATCTAAGTTTAAACCATGTAACCTTGCTTAGTGAAGTAGAGAGATTAAGAGCAGGTAAAAGAAAGGTAACTAAGACCCTGGCAGTGAAGAAAAAAGAAAAGAAACCCAGAAAAAAAGCAGTGAAGAAAAAGGCAGTAAAGAAAAGAGTGCCTAAAAAAATTACTAAAGAGACAATTACTTTTTCTTAAAGAAGTTTCGAAGGGTTTAAAAACCAACTTTTATATGATAAGTTATTCTAATTTAAAATGGTATCTGAAGAAGAAAAAACAAAAAAGATTGTAGAATTAATGAAAAATCCTGAAAAAATCAGGAACATTGGGATAGTTGCTCATATAGACCATGGGAAAACAACAATGACTGACTCTTTGCTTGCTGGAGCAGGGATGATTTCAAGTGAACTTGCAGGAAAACTGCTTGTTATGGATTTTCATGAAGATGAAAAAGCAAGAGGGATTACTATTGATTCTGCTAATGTTAATATGATTCATAATGTTGATGGAGAGGACTATCTTATTAATTTAATTGATACTCCTGGACATATTGATTTTTCAGGAGAGGTTACAAGAGCGATGAGGGCAACTGATGGAGCAGTAGTAGTGGTTTGTGCTGCAGAAGGGATGATGCCTCAAACAGAAACTGTATTAAAACAGGCTTTGAGAGAGAGGGTTAAACCAGTTTTGTTTATTAATAAAGTTGACAGGCTTATTAAAGAATTAAAATTAAATGGTGACGAGATGCAGCAACGTTTTATAAAAGTTATAAATTCAGTTAATAATTATATTGATTCTATTGTTCCAGATGAGTTTAAAGGAAAGTGGCTTGTTTCTGTACAGAATGGGAGTGTTGCTTTTGGAAGTGCAAAAGACAGATGGGCAATAAATTTTAACACTATGAAAAAGCTGGGAATTAAGTTTAGTGATGTTGTAGATGCTTATAAACAAGATAAGTTAAATGAATTAGCTAAAAAAGCTCCTTTACATCAGGCTATTTTAAATATGTCTGTTAAACATATTCCTAATCCAATAAAAGCACAAGGATATAGAATTCCCAGAGTCTGGTCTGGTGATTTAGAAAGTGATACTGGGAAATCATTGCTTAGTGCTGATCCAAAAGGACCAACTATTTTTGTAATCACTAAGATAGTGGTAGACCCACAGGCAGGAGAGATAGCTGGAGGAAGACTTTTTTCTGGAACACTTAGCAAGGGACAGGATTTAAAAATAATGACTGCAAATCGTCCTGTAAAAGTTCAGCAAATAAATATTTACAAAGGCCCTCAAAGAATTATTGTTGACAATGTTCCTGCTGGAAATATTGTGGGAATTGCTGGATTAAAAGGAGTTACTGCTGGAGAGACTCTATCGAGCATAGACATTGAACCTTTTGAATCAATAAAGCATATTTTTGAGCCAGTTGTTACTATCAGCATTGGATCTAAAAATCCTGCAGACTTGCCAAAATTAATTGATGTGCTTAAAACTGTACAAAAAGAAGACCCTACTGTAAAACTGGAGATTAATGAAGAGACAGGACAGCATCTTTTATCAGGTATGGGAGAACTGCATTTAGAGGTTATTGCTAATAGGATAAGAACTGAAAAAGGAGTGGATATTCTAACTTCTTCTCCAATAGTGGTTTATAGAGAGGCTGTGCAAAAAGAATCAAGAGAGTTTGATGGAAAAAGTCCGAATAAGCATAATGTATTTTTTATTAAAGTTGCGCCTCTTGAAGATGAGGTGTATAATGCAATAAAAGCAGGAGAGATTAAAGAGGGACGTATAAAGAAAAAAGATGAGGGATTATGGAAAAAATTATCAGAAATGGGAATAAGCAATGAAGAAGCAAGACAATATAGAGAAGTTTACAAAGGTTGTGTTTTTGAAGACAAGATAAAAGGAGAGGTTCATATTGGAGAGGTTATTGAAATGATTCTTGATGCTTTTGAACAGGTTGTTGATGCAGGACCAATTGCAAGAGAACCTTGTCTTAAAATGAAAGTAATGCTTGTTGATATTAAACTTCACGAAGATGCTATTCATAGGGGCCCTGCTCAGGTTTACCCTGCTGTGAGAGATTCTCTAAGAGGTGCAATGAATGATGGAAAAACTATTCTCTTTGAACCAATACAAGTGCTCCAGATAGAAGCTCCTCTAAAGTATATGGGAGAAATGACTAAATTAGTGCAGAGCAAAAGAGGACAGATGTTAAATGTAGAACAGGAAGTTGAACATATTTCTATGAGGGTGAAAATGCCAGTAGCTGAGATGATTGGAATGGCTGGAGATTTAAGAGGGTCTACAGAAGGAAGAGGAACATTTGCTCTTGTTGACCAGTTATTTGAAAGAATGCCAACTGAAATTCAAAATAAAGTTGTTCCTCAAATAAGAAAAAGAAAAGGTTTGGCTGATAACGAGTGATTTTATTTTTCTGATTGACTGAAAGGAAATAATTAACTACTTCTAACAAATTAATTACTCTCAACCTATTTAGAATCTTAAGTATTATTAATTTGGAGGGGTGTTTTTTGTACAAGAGAGAAGTGGTCCAGAGGTTTAATTCTACTAAACTAAGATTTGGCTTTTATTAAAAATGCAAGGATTTTTAAATGAAGATTTTAAATAAAAATAATGGCAAAGACAAGAACAAAAAGTTGGAATGCTTGTCCGTCTCATTTAAGAAATCCTGAGGGAGTTGGTTCAGATGGAAAAGCTTTGCTTAATCAGATTTATACTGCTCAAGTAAGGTATCGAGTGCCTGTTCTCCAAGACCCTCGTGATTATTTTGGGGTTGATGAATCTCAAATTGCGAGTGTTAGATTAACTCCAATTAGCGAGAGGACAAGAGAAGGATGGGAAGAATTAGTATCTGCGGGGTATTTGGAAAGAAGAGATGATAAAATAAGACTTACTCCTAAAGGAACTAAAGAACTTCCTGGTTTAATAAACATGTCTCCCTCTTCAAAAGACTTAAGTGGTCCAAAAGACAGATGGAGCAGGAGAGTAACAGCGACGGGAGTAAGAGATACAAGAGAAGAGATTAGACAACAAAGAGAGAGACTAAGAATAACCAGATAAATAGAAATTAAACGAAAGATTTATAAAGCAGAATTTTTTGATAAAACTACGTTTCACAAAATAAAAGTGATTGATAGAAAAAATGGCACATACAAAACCAAATATTAATGTTGTATTCGTAGGTCATGTAGACCACGGGAAGAGTACTTGTGTAGGAAGGCTTATGTATGACTCTGGAGTTTTGCCTGAACAAGAATTAAAAAAATTAAAAGAAGAGGCTGTAAAACATGGAAAAGTTGGATTTGAGTTTGCATATGTTATGGATAAGTTTAAAGAAGAGAGAGAAAGAGGAGTTACAATTGATTTAGCTTATAAAAAATTAATAACTCAAAAGTATGAAGTTACAATTATTGATGCTCCTGGGCACAAAGACTTTGTAAAGAATATGATTACTGGTGCAAGCCAAGCTGATGCTGCATTTTTGACTGTTGCTGCAAAAGAAGGGGTTCAACCTCAGACAAAAGAGCATCTATGGTTGCTTAGAACAATGGGTGTTTCTCAGATTGCAGTTTTAATTAATAAAATGGATACTGTTCAGTATAAAGAAGAAGATTTTACTAAAGTTAAAGAAGAACTTTCTAATTTACTAAAGGTTGTTGGAATCAATCCTGAAAAAGTTACTTTCTTGGCAGTTTCTGGATTAATGGGAGATAATATTGCTAAAAAATCAGATAAAATGTCATGGTATAAAGGACCTACTTTGATAGAACAATTTGACTTATTTTCAGAACCTAAAAAACCAACTGAATTGCCTCTTAGAATGCCTCTTCAGGATGTATATGATATAACTGGAATTGGCACTGTGCCTGTTGGAAAAATAGAAACTGGAATAATGAAAGTTGGACAAAAGATTATAGTGTTACCTGGAAGAAGCGGTAAAGGAGTTCCAGGAGAGATAAGGAGTATTGAAATGCACCATGAACAATTACAGGAAGCTCCTGCTGGAGATAATGTTGGAATTAATATAAGAGGAGTTGGAAAGAAAGATGTTGCAAGAGGAGATGTTGTTTGCGATGCTGCAAAACCTGCTTCAATTGCTGAAGAGTTTACAGCTCAAATTGCTGTAATTAATCATCCGACTGTTATTGCTCAAGGATATACCCCTGTATTCCATGTTCATACTGCTCAGGTGCCTTGCAAATTTATAGATTTAATTGAAAAAATAGATCCAAAAACAGGGCAGGCAATTCCTGGAAAACCTGATTTCCTGAAAAATGGAGATGTTGCAAAAGTAAGAGTCAAACCAATTGGAAATCTTGTTATTGAGAAGCAGTCTGTAAATCCAAACATGTCAAGGTTTGCTATTAGAGATGCTGGGGCTACTGTAGCTGCAGGTGTTTGCATCGAGTTAGTTGAGAAGAAATTAGCTTAATTGATTTTTTTAATTCTTATTGTTTTAGAGAGAGATAAATTGAATAATTGAGAATTTAATTTATATTTAAGATATTGGGAGTTGATAAATTAAAATTCTATTAAGTTCTGAGAAGTATTATTCTATTCTGACTTGGTGTTGAAAGTTGTTTTAGGAATTTGGTCAAGTTTATACAAGGCGATGAGATATTCTCTGAAAAATACTAATTCTCTGGAGGTAAAAAAAGAAAAAAATTAGAAGTCTGAAATACTGTCATCATCTTCGTCAAGAAGCTCATCAAGCTCATCCTCAAATTCGTCTTCAGGCATTTTTTTTGATTTCCTACTTTTTATTTTAGAATAGATAAAGAGTTTATAAAACTTCTTATGCTGTGAGAATAAGAGTTTAGGATTAGAAAGATTTATAAATATGTTAAATTATAACTAAGTGCTAAGAAAACAAAAAATTACCAGAAATCTTTTAAGATTTTTGATAAGAGAAGGATATTAAATTTCATATATCACAGATCACAGATCACAGTACAAATAGATGATTAACGGTTATATTTATTTTGCTTAAAATTATCATCTTGAGTAAAGAGTAGTAAGATGTATTAAAATATCTTTTTCTAAATCAGAAACTGGTTTTTGTATAATTAAAAGGAAAAAACAATGGCAAAAATAAGCCCAGTTTCAATAAAGTATATTATCTATGCAAAATTTTCTGCAGAAGGAGTAATAGAAAAACCAGACGTAATCGGAGCTGTGTTTGGGCAGACAGAGGGACTTTTAGGAGAAGACTTAGAGATGAGAGAATTACAGAAACAAGGAAAGATTGGAAGAATTGAGGTTAGTTTAGAATCAAAGGAGAGCAAAACTCTCGGAGAGATAGAGATTCCATCTGCACTTGATAAAACTGAAACCACAATAATTGCAGCTGCACTTGAGACTATAGAAAGAATTGGTCCGAGTGATACCCGTATAGAAGTTGAGAAAATAGAAGATGTTAGGGGAAATAAAAGAGAGTATATTATGGAAAGAGCAAAAGCACTAATGTCTAAAATTCATGGAGAGAGTAACATGGAAAATATGGAGGAAGAATTAAGAGATTCTGCAAAATTAGCAAGATTGCAGGAGTATGGAACTGAAAATCTTCCTGCTGGAGATTTGTCAGGAGAGGAAGTTATTGTTGTTGAAGGAAGAGCAGATGTTGTGAATATGCTAAAAAAAGGAATAAAAAATGTTATTGCTATGAATGGAGTTTATCTGCCTGAAACTATCAAAGAATTAAGTAATAATAAAGAAACAACTCTTTTTGTTGATGGAGACAGAGGCGGACAATTAATAATAAAAAATGTAACTGGAAATGCAAAGATAGATTATATTGCTGTTGCTCCTGATGGAAAAGAAGTTGAAGAGTTGACAAGTAAAGAGATTTTGCAAGCATTAAGGAAAAAATCCAAGGTAGGAGAGTATTCAAAGAAAGGT
This sequence comes from Candidatus Woesearchaeota archaeon, assembly GCA_964403535.1. Classification (GTDB taxonomy): domain Archaea; phylum Nanobdellota; class Nanobdellia; order Pacearchaeales; family GW2011-AR1; genus CAYOFN01. Next base: position 42,459 of record CAYOFN010000002.1, on the reverse strand, counting down.
TCGAGGGTTTATGAGGAAAAAGAAGAAAAGAAAGAGGATATAAAGATAAAAAAAGTAACAAGCAAAGAAAAAGAAAAGATTAAAGAAGTTTTGGGAGAGTTGGTTGGGACAAGAGGGGCAATTTTATTTGATGATGAATTGGGGGTGATGAAAAAAATTCCAATCAGTCAGTTAAGTTCAGTAAGAGTAAACGGAAGCCCTTATGTAGTTGCAATTAATGGGACAGCTACGCCTCCTGTAATTAAATCTGCTGAAAGATTAGGATGCCAGAATTTAATGGCTAAAAATTTTGCATATACTGATACTTATATTAATTTGGTTAGTGTTTAAGGGGCATGAAGGTTTCTAAGTTTCTTAGTTATCAAGAAAGTTTAAAAAGATAAACTGGCTTGATAAAATATGGAAAAAAGGGGAAGAAAGAAGGAAATAATCCTCCTTGTAGTTCTTATTTTGGTTCTTATAGTAATTGTAGGAATAATCTTTTTCGTACTTAATAAAGAGACATGCGAAGATGTTGATTGCTTTTTTGAAAAAATGGCTGAATGCAAGAGAGCTGAGTTTATCCAAAATGATGATGGGGGGATATGGAAGTATGAAATTCTTGGGAAAAATGGAGAAAACTGCAAGATTAATGTAGAGTTAGTTCAGATAAAAGAGGGCAAGTTATCTCTTGAAAAATTAGAGGGAAAAAGTATGGAGTGTGATATTCCAGTAGGGCTTGTTATTCGTCCTGAAAAACAAATTGGAAACTGTCATGGAATATTAAAAGAGAGTATACAGGAAGAAATGATAAACAAGATGCACGCTTATATTTTTGAGAATATTGGTGAGATTTCTAATGAGACAATAATGGTTGTTTAAGATGAAAACAAGATTTGGGCCTTCAGGAATTGGAAGTGTAAAAGATGTTGAAGAAACTCTAGAGGGGTATAATAACCTGGGGATAGGTGCTGCTGAAATTCCATTTACTTATCAGATTTTTATTAAAAATAAACAAGATGCTTTAAGAATTGGGAAAAAGGCCAAAAGTCTTGGAATTAATCTTTCTATACATGCACCTTACTGGATTAATTTAAACTCAAAAGAAGACAAAAAGATAAAAGAAAGCCAGGAGAGAATTCTTAGGTGCTGTGAGATTGGAAGTGAGTTGGGGGTGAAGAAGGTTGTTTTTCACTGTGGGTATTATGGAGGAATGGAAAAAGAAGAAACTTTCCAAAACATTAAAAAAGGAGTTCAGGAAATTCAGGATAAAATTAATGAAAAAGGATGGAAAGTAAAGCTTGCACCTGAGACAATGGGAAAGATAAATGTATTTGGTTCTGTTGAGGAAATCTCAAGATTAGTTAAAGAGACTGGATGTTGTTTCTGCATTGACTTTGCACATATACTTGCAAGATATAAAGACTATAATTTTGAAATGATTAAAAGGAATTTTCCTGAAAAAGAGTGGCACTGTCATTTTTCTGGTATTGAGTATGGAGAGAGTGGAGAGAAAAAGCATAGAGATACAAAAAAAGAAGAGTGGGAAAAGTTGATAAGAGGATTAAAAAAATACGCAAAAAATAAAGAGATTACAATAATCAGTGAAAGTCCTCAACCAATTAAAGATTCTGTTGAAGGTTTGAAGGTTTACCAAAACGATTGACATTTTCATAGTTCTCAATCATTTTTCTTCTCTTTATTGTCCTGTCAATATTAGACAACATTTTGTTTCCAAGAGTAGAATTTTTTCTAAAGATATTCAAGAGGTAGAGTGTTTTTTTTATTAAGTCGTTATAGGACTCTTTTTCATGCTCTTTTAGTTTATCAAGTCTTGATTTAGTTTCTTTTTCAAGTTTGATAGTAGTTATGTTCTTTTGTCTCATCTCTAGGTATACCAGGGTATACTTTATAAAGCTTTCTGAAATTGTTATCTTTATTTAGTTACTACACCATAATAATGTTTATAAAGGAAAAATAGCTCATTTTTATAATTAAATTTGGAGATTTAAAATGAAAAATAATGCAATTTATTTTTCAATAACACTTGCTTTAGTATTGATTGCTAGTTTAGTTACAGTATCTGCTGGAGCTTTAAGCATAAGTATTGACAGAGTTGAGATGAAAAATGTAGATGTTTCACCTTCAGGTGCAACTGTTCTTTCAGCACACCCTGGTGAGAATATACCTATAACTGTTCAATATACTGCACATGACGACTATGATGACTTGAAGATGAAGGTATGGATAGATGGATACAAGGACGAAGTTAGTTCATCTACAGGAAGATTTGATGTAATCTCTGGAGACACTGATACTAAGTTGTTCTCATTAACTCTGCCTCCAATTCAAGACATGGATGACAAAAACGAGACTTTAACTCTGAATGTAAGAATCTCTGACAAGAATGATGAAGTAGAAGAAGAATACACCATCAGACTTAAAAGAGAGCAATACAGTTTAGATGTTTTGTCTGTTGAAGCACCAGGACAAGCTACTGCAGGAGACACTATTGCACTTGATGTGGTATTAAAGAACATTGGAAATCAGAGGATTGATGATGTTTTTGTTACTGCGAGAATACCTGAACTTGGAGTTTCAAGAAGGATTTATTTTGGAGATATAACTCCAGAAGATGAAGATGACAGGGCAGGCGCTAAACAAGATGCAGTAGAGAGAAGAGTATACCTCACTATCCCTACAGGTGTCCCAACTGGAGTGTACAACATGGAAATCAGAGTAGAAAGCTTTGATTTTGAAGCAGAAGTAACTAAGACTCTAGTAGTAACTAGTGGTATAGGAAACATTTTGTCAACAGCTACATCAAAAGATGTTGCTATTGGAGAATCAACTAACTTTGATTTAGTTGTAGTTAACCCAAGTGATAGAATGGCTATATACACATTAGAAGTAGTAGATGATGTTAAAGGTTTGATCGTTACAATAGATGAACCTATAGTAAGCATCTCTGCTGATTCTAGCAAAACAGTGAATGTAAAGGTTAAAGCAACAGAAAGTGCTGAAGAAGGAACACAGACTATAACTATAAATGTTAAGTCTGGAGATGAAGTTCTAAAGACTGTAAGATTCAGTGCAAATGTTGAAAAAGGAACAAGCGCAGTTGTGAGTTCTGTTTTGATACTGACAGTTGTTTTAGCAATAATCTTTATTGTGTTGCTTGTTGTACTAATAGTGTTATTGACAAAGAAACCTACAAGAACAGAGGACTTTGGAGAAGCAAGTTATTATTAGTTTTTTATTTTTTTTATTTTTTTTATTTGATTTTTTAAGAGAATAAGTTTATAAACCTAAATTTTGGAGAGTAATTATGTCAAAACAAGTAGTTCTTGAAGAACAAGCAAGTGAATTTATTATAGGAGATAAAGATGGAATCTCTATAAACTGGAGAGGGCTTGCTTCTTTTAAAGCTATGAATGGATATGAAGGAAAGAGGGTAACTGAAGAGGTTATGACTAACTTATTTGATTTTTTAAAGGAAGTGGGTTTTCTTGTGCCTTATGGAACAAAATGTAGTTATGCTGTTGTTGGAAATGAACTAAGTGGATCAAATATTGGCCCAGATTGTTCGTCTCCTAATTTTGCAAGACTAACAGATGCAAGAGCTTATTCACAAGAAGTTAGAGTGTTAGTTGGCAGAGAAGTTTTACCTACAAGAATTATGAGGGTTATTGAATAAAATGGTAGCAGAAGGACAATCTTTTTATGGAATGTTTGGAGAGAAAACTCCTGGACAATTAGCTTTAGAATATGGCTATTTTGGAGTGGCAGTTGTTTTAGATTTGACAAAAGGTATTCCTCCAGAAGAAACAAATGAAACAATAAGGCATCAGATTTCTGTTCTTGAAAAAGCAGTAAAAATTGCTGCAGGAATTTTTGTAGAGGGAGTCGATAGAGCACATTAAGAGATTAAACTTCTAGACTTAAAACTTTACTTACTCCTTCTTGCATACTTACTCCAAATAATGCAGTTGATTCTGAGATTAGAGCGTCATTATGCGTGATGACTAGATATTGTCCTGATTTAAAATATCTTTTAAGGAGAGCTGCGAGTCTTTCACTATTATGCTTATCTAGGGCTGCATCAATCTCATCAAAAATGTAAAAGGAGTAAGGTTTAAACTCCTGAATAGCAAAAATTAAACTCAGGGCAACAAGGGTTTGTTCTCCTCCAGAAAGAGAAGAAACATCAAAATACTTTCCTTTTGCTACTTTAATAAGAATATCTAAACCTGCTGCAAAAACATCTTCTGAGTTTTCTGCAGAGAGTTGAGCTTGCCCTTTTATACTTAATTGAGAAAAGTTTCTTTCAAATAAATCATTAATGTTTTTAAGAGTGAAAAAGAAAGCTTTTTTCTTTTTCTTGTCTATATCTTCAATTATCTTTAGAATTTCTTCTTTCTCTTTCCCGAGCTGTTGTACTTTTTGCTCTACTGAATCATACTCTTGTTTTACTTCATCATAAACTTCAAGAGCTTTTTGATTAACTGTTCCTATAGAGTTTATTGTTTGCTGAGTTTTTTCCAGTTTCTCCTGCAGTAGTGTGATGGACATACTGATTAATTCTAATCCTGAAAATTCTGAAAATTCCTGTTCTAAAGAGTCTTTTTGTGCTGAAACCTGGGCTCTTGTGATTTTCTTTTCATTTATCTCCTGTTCAATCAGGGTTTTTTCGTTTTGTTTTTTTAGAATGTGAGATTCAAACAGCCTTATTTTGTCTTGTAATCTAGCTTTATCTTCAAGAATCTTCCTGAACTTGGATTTAAGCTGAAGCTCTATGTGTTCTTTTTCTTCTATAAGAGAGGTTTTTTCTTCAAGTGAAGATGAGACTGATTCAAGCTCTTCTCTTAAATCATCAAGAGTTCTTTGATTTTGCTTTAGATTTAATTTTATTCTTTCTACTTCTCTCTGTTTCATTGTTACATCCATCCCTAAACTAGACTCTTCCTGCCTCTCCAATTCTTGCAGGTCTAATCTCAAAGAGTCATATTTTTCTTCACTTATTTTTAGAGAAATCATTTTATTTTCAAGAGTTTTCTTTTTCTGGTGCAAATCATTAAATTCTTTTTCAAGACTTTCTTTTTCAGAGTTGAGTGTTTGAAGATGTTGTTTTTTCTCATCAATATTATGAAGCTTTTGCATGTCCTGTTCTCTTATACTTACTTCTGAATCTGCTGTTTTAATTTCTTTTTCTGATTTTTCTGAGTTTGCTTTTAGTTCGTGAATTCTTTCTTTGGAAGTGGAAATTTCTGAGTTTGCTTTTTGAATTTCTTCTTCCTGCTGTTTAATTACCTCTTCTATATGCTCTTTTGTTATTTTTGTCTGGCAGAGAGGACAGATGTCTACTTCTTTGACTTGTTTTTTTATTTTTTCTGCTTTTTCTATTTGTTTTTCTAGTACTGCTATGGTTTTATCTCTCTCAATTTTCTCCTGCTCAAGGATTTTAAGATTCTCTTTGTTTTCTATGAGAGAGTGACTAATCTTTCGCAGAATTTCCTCTTGTTTTTCAAGACTTTCTTTTGTTTTAAGCTCTTGTTCTACCTGCTCTATTTGTTTTAGAGTGAACTCAAGGGTGTTTTTTATTTTCTGAAGCTGGGATTTTTTGTCTTCAAGTATCTGAATTAAAGAAGAAATCTGAGATTTTATAATGTAAAATTTTCTTTTTTGTTCATCTAATTCTTCTAATTGGGATTTTTTTAAATCAAGCTCCTGTTTTTTGTTTTTTCCTTTTGTTTTTTTAAGATTTTCTATCTCTTCCTCGAGATTAGAGGTTGTTTCTTTTAGCTCTTTATTTCTTTCCTCAAGTTCAGATATCTGTGATTCATAGTTATCTTTTCTTGTTGTTAATCCTGCCATCTCTGCTCTTAAATCTGATAATTCAGAGTTTACTCTCTCCTGCTCAATTCCTGATTCTCTCTGAATTCTGTTTGTAATATCATTAATCTTTTCATTTAATGAAGATATTTCAGACTCTGTTTTTCCTATGTTAATTCTGATTTTATCTAGTTCCCCTTGTTTTTTTGAGATTTCCTCATTAACTGAATTTATCTGGGATTTTTTTTCAGAAAGATGTTTATTCAGTATAGATGCTCTGCATTTTTTTAGTGTATCCTGCAGTTGATTGAATCTAAGAGCTTGTTTTCTCTCTTGTTCAAGATTATTCAAATAAGCCCTTCTCTCTCTCAGGACTGCATTAACCTCTTTTAGTTTTGAATCAGTCTTCTCAAGTTCTTTTAGGGATTTTTCTTTTCTTAATTCATAAACTGATATTCCTGCAACCTCTTCTATAATCTGCCTTCTTGATTCTGGAGGCATTTTTACAAATCTTTCTATTTCTCCCTGAAGAACAATGTTAAATCCTTTTGGGTCTATTCCTGCCTGTGCAAGAAGTTCAATTACTTCTTGTCTTGTTTTAACTTCATCATTTATCTTATAGACACTCTGCCCATTTTTTCTGATTATTCTCTTTATTCCTACATCTTTTTCCTGTAAAGAAAATCCTTTGTCTGAATTATCAAAGACCAATTCAACAGAAGCTTCTGGAGAGGGTTTATATTTTTTTGTTCCTGCGAAAATTAGATTAGATAATTTAGATGCTCTTAGACTCTTTGTACCTAATCTTCCTAGAACAAAACAGATTCCATCAGTTATATTAGATTTTCCTGAACCATTTGGGCCAATGATAACATTCATTGTTCTTTTTAAGGGGATTCTTGTCTCTCTTGCAAAGCTCTTGAACCCTTTCATTACCAACTCTTTTATAAAAGGCATATCTGATGAAAAGAAGAGATGTTTTTAAACTTTTATCAAAGTAGAAGGAATATAAACAGAAAGCACCCTAATGATTAAAAGGATAATGTTTTTAAAGATATTAACTATCTATAAATATGGAAAAATTGCACCCTGGAGCAAAATGGAGCTTTAGAATAAGCGGGTATGTTGGTTCAATTGTATTATTAATTTTCTTATCATTTTTTATCGGACCTTTATTTGTTTCCTTATTTGCATTCATATTTCCTAAATCAATTGGAACAGTTGTACTAATAGGAGTTGGACTATTTGTTATTTTTGTTGCTGCAGTAATTATTCTTGCTGAGGTTTATGCTAGAATGGCTTATACGAGATGGTTGTATGAATTCACTCCAACTAATCTAAGATTAGAGAGAGGGATAATTTTTAAAAGATACTCTAATGTTCCATATGAAAGAGTTCAGAATGTTGATATTCATAGAGGGATTTTAGCAAGAATGCTTGGATTTTCAAGTGTAATGATACAGACAGCTGGATTTTCAGGAGCAGGACCAATGGCTGAAGGATATCTTCCTGCAGTTTCACAAGAAAAAGCTGAAGAGATAAGAGATTTTTTGATGAAGAAGATTACTAAGAGGGGAAGAGGACAGGGATTGTAGGGATTAAAATTCTCCTAAACTTTTTTGCTGCTTTTGTTTTGTATGATTTTTAAATGTTGCCCAGGTTTCTCTAAAAATACCGTCATTTTTATGCTCCTCGCTGTATTTTTTTAAAAAATTAATTGTTACAGAATCAGAAGTGTAACCAGAGCCAAAATCTTTTCCAATTTTCTTTTTGAGTTTTAAAACCTCAGACTCTCTTTCAGATTTTGCAAGTATAGATGCTGCTGAAACTGCAATATAATCTCTATCTGCTTTATGCTCGCAGGCAAGAGTTATATTCTCAGAAAGAGAAAGATTTTTTAGAACAGTTTGCTTCCAATTCTCGCGATTTGGTGAAGGGCAGTCAATTATAATCTTTATCTTTTCTTTTCTTTGTTTTGTCAGATGAAGGATTATTTCTGCTGAGTTTATTGCTTCTATTGTGTTAAGATTTGTACCCCTATTTATTTTTGAGTCTATTTCAGATGGATGAGTGAGAGTTACATAAAAACCTAAAGACTTTTTTCTTATGATTTTTGCAAGAAATTCTCTTCTTGCTGGTGAGAGCATTTTTGAGTCTTTAACTCCGAGTTTTCTAAATTCTTCTTCTGTTTCTGGAGTTATCAAACAGCCAGCTAATGCCATTGGACCGATTAAGGGGCCTCTGCCTGCATCATCTATTCCTAGAATCAGCTCTTTTTCTTTAATCTCTTTGTTTTCCATTGATTATTATAAATAGCAAGATTTATAAGTATTTTCAATATAAAAGGACTATAGCGGGGTGGAGCAGCCTGGAGTGCTCACCGGGCCCATAACCCGGAGGTCGCGTGGTTCAAATCCCGCCCCCGCTATGTTTTAAACAGTTAAAATAAAGAAAAATGAGTGGTTCAGGTGAAGGAAAAAAATTACTGGGAAATGCAAAAGTTTACTTGCATGAAAAAGGAAAAAGTGGTGCAAGTGTTACTCATATTGATGTAGAATTAGAAGAATTAAATGAGATAATTAATCCAGGAGAGAATAGTTATGTTGGGGGCAAGGAAGGTGGGGTGTTTCTAGGTTTGAAAAAAGAGATGATTAAACGAGCTGAGAAGATACTAAAGAAAGATAGAAAAAAGTAAGAAGTTTTAAGAGAGATTAAGGGATTTTTACAAAGTTTAAGATAAGCTCCTTATTTCTAACTTCAGGGTGAAATAAAACACCATAAATCTCTTTTGTTTTATGTTTAACAGCCTGGGTGAGGGTATTTTTAGAGAATATTTTAAAATCATTTGAAAGTTCTACATAATTATTATGCAGGTGATAAACTTCATTTTCTCCTTTTAAGCCTAAAAACTCCTCCTTGAAAGTTTCTTTGAAAAACCCTATTTCTTTTTTAGTTTTTAATTTTCCTTTAAATTCAATTCCAATTATCTGCATACCTGCGCAGATTCCAAGTACAGACTTATTTGTATCTCTAATCCATGAAAAATTTGCATTAAGGTATTCTTTATCTTTTAGTGAAGTCCCACAAATAATTATTTTTTCATAATCTGGAGTTTCTTTTATTTCTTTATAATTTAATGTCTTGAATTTAATATTTTTGCTTTTTAGAATATCTTCAATGGGCTTTACAAATTCAAGATAATGCAGTTTCTCTCTACAAATATTAATTATTAATGATTCTTTCATATCTCTAAGTCCATTGCCCAGGAGTTTTTTGTTCCGTATATCTTCCGATCTTTTATTTTTAAAGAATTTTTAAATAAGGGGCAGTCAAGAACAAAAGTTTCAAATTCTCCACCTTCTCCTGCTGGATGAACTTTGTATTTTTCTCTTAATTTCTTTACATCTTCAATAAACCTTTCATTAATTTCTCTTTCTAACCAGGTTTTGTCAAGAGGATATGCAAAAACTCCTGTGATAATAACCTTGAATTTATTTTTGATTAAATCATTCAGCAGTTCTATTGAATCTTTTTGCCAGAGAGGATTAAAACACTCTAACTTCAATTTATCACAAATCTTCTGAACTCTAGATGCCTGATAAACTGATTCTATTGCTCCTGTTACAATGCCTTGGATTTTATACTTAGTTATGGCGGTTTTAATTGCTTTTTCTAAATCATTTAATTCTAATTCTTTCCTTCCTTCTGTTTGTTGGAGTATCAGTGGCAAACCCATGATTTCTGCTTGTTTTTTAACATTAAGAATAGAAGGAGTGTGAAACATATAACTTTCTTTGTTTTTTGAGATAATGCTAATTAAGCATTCTATGTCATGCCCATATTTTTTGGCTAAAAAAGCTGCAAAACATGAATCTTTGCCTCCTGAAAAAAGCACAGCTACTTTCATTTTTTAATAAAGAAGTACCCCTATAAAAGATTAACTTATCTATATATTAAATCAAATGAGGAAACATAAAATAACGCAAAACCTTAAAAATAGACAATTAATTAATATTATATCTGCTTTGCAGATATGGAAAGCCACCATCGCATACAGGAATTAAAAATTCCTGTCCCCTCGGTTTTCACGAACCTTCAGGTAGAGGTATTGCACTTGGTTGCTAAGATAGGCTATAAAAGTGTAACAGTTAGTAAAAATAATCAAAAATCATAATCACCAATACAAAAGCTTAAAATATCACAAATCACCCATCATATTAAGCCACCATCGCATAGCGGTATTGCACTTGGTTGCTAACCAAGACCCTTCGGGGTGGCCAGGTTCGACTCCTGGTGGTGGCGTTTAGCTGGAAAGGAAAATGGAAAACTATACTGGATATCCCCTTTTAGAAGAGTTTTCAGAGAAGTAACCCCAAAAGAATTCTTAACCAAAAGAATTATAAATATGTTAAGATAGAATAAAAAATGGAAAAAGACATTGGAAAAATAAAGAAAAATGACAATACAGATATTGTCATAAGAATCGATGACTTTGGAGGACGAGTTGGAGTAACAATAAGAGAGTTTACAACATCAGAGAGGTACACTGGATTTACTAAGTCTGGTACAAGGATTCCTGCAGATAGCTTTCTTGAGTTTAGGGAGATGGTGAATAAAATTAGTTTAGATGACTTAAAGTCTAGTGGGAAAGAACAGGAAACTCTTGATGAGGTTAAGGAAGAGTAGATAAAGTCATTTAAAAAAGAGGAAAAATGCCACAAGCAGTTACACATATATTTATTGTAATAATATTGCTGGATTTATACAGAGATTACTTTGTTAAGGATAAAAGAAATTTTCCTTTGCATTATATTTTAATTGGAGGAATTGCTGGACTGCTTCCTGATATTGATGTGATTATTTATTATATCCTGAGTTTTTTTGGGTATGGATTTGGACAGATACACAGAACATTTACTCATACTTTATTTTTTCCATTATTCTTCATAGTTCTTGCTATTCCATTTTTAAATTTTAAGAACAGAAAATTAAGTGAGAGACATCTTAAATTAAGAAATATTTTTCTTGTTATTGCATTTGGATGTTTTGTCCACTTAATTTTAGATGCTCTTGTTGCAGGAGTTATCATGCCTTTTTATCCTATCTCTAGTGCAGGACTTGGATTAAATCTAATTAATCTCTTTCCTCTTGCGTGGCAGGGGACTATAGAGCCTGTTTTAGATGGAGTTATTTTAGTCTTGTGGCTGATTAGTTTAGAGTATAGAAAGAGACTGCAGAGTCTTGGTTAGACTGATTTATAAGAGTGAGTTAAAAACATTTAAATATGTCAGGACTTTGAGACTAGTATGAAACTTAAAGATGTGATGAGAAAGGTAGTTGTATCTGAACCTGGAATTAGTGTGAAAAAAGCTGCTGAGATTATGTCAAGTAAAAATATAAGCAGTTTGATTATTATTGAAAAAGAGAAGATGATTGGGATAGTTACTGAAAAAGACATAACTAAAAGTTTTAACAAGTCTGGAAACAAAGTTTCTTCTATTATGAGCAAAAATGTTAAGAGTACTGATATTGATACAAGTGTTGATAATGCTGCTACAATTATGGCTGAGCATAATATAAGAATTCTTCCTATTACTGAAAAAGGAAAGTTAGTTGGTGTAATTGATGCAAAGGACTTGATTGAACATTCTGATGTTCTTAATGAGAATTTTTTCTTAGATTAAGGATTATCCTGCTCTTCTTAGGCTCTGGGAAGAGACTGAACTTTGAACTGGTTTTGGAGAGAGTAGGTGAGGGTGTTCATTTTCCCAGACTCTTGCTGCATTATGAAATTGTTTAAGTGAGGAGTCAGTTAAAATAGAGGCAAGTCCCTCTTGGTCTACAAGAGAACCAATTAATTCATAATCTTTTCTTTCTGACATCCTAAAGTAAGCTCCAAAAAATGCGGTTATTACGCTAGTTCCTAGAACACTTGGCAAATCAAGAAAACCAAAATAACCTGCGATTAATGGAACAGAGGATAGAACAGTTGTTAAAAGGGTACATGGATAAACATGAGTTATTTTTTCTAGCACCATTCTCCAGTAGAATATCCACTCAGATTTAGAATATAAACCTTGTTGTTTAATGAACTTTTTATTTTAGTAATCTATTTAAATGCAGGGGTTGTCATATTTATACAAAAAGAGGATAAAATGGTGTGGTTGGAAGTTGAAACAAAAGTGAATGTGTATAATCCTAAAGCAATGAGAGCAAGGCTTCAGAAAATAGCAAGGTTTGTGAAAAAACAAACAAAGGGTGATGATTATTTTGCTGTAAATATTAAAGGATATCCTAAAAAAGCATTTAGAATAAGAAACAAACCAGGAGAGTTTGAAGTTAATTTTAAAAAATGGCTGAAAAGATGCTGGAGTAAGGATATTGTTGTTAAACAGGAGTTTGAATTTAAACTAAAAGGCAGGGAAGAAGTTGAAGATATGCTTGCTTTGTTTAGAGATTTAGGGTTTGAAGAGTGGATGAAAAAAAGAAAATACTCAGAGCAGTATGTCTGGAAAAAAGACAAAAGAGTAGAGATTGAACTGAATAAAGTTGAACATCTTGGATGGTATCTTGAAATAGAGTATTTATGCCAGCCTCATGAGATACAGACTGCAAAAAAGAAAATCAGAAACGTTCTCAAAGAACTTGAAATAAATCCAGAGCATATTGATAATACAGGATATACAAGAATGTTGTGGGATAGGGGCATTAAAGATAAAAGGTATTTTATAAAATAAAGAAGATGACAAATGATAAAAGAAAAGAAAAAATAATGGATTTTCTTAAAAATCCTAGTAAGAAAATATTAATTTTAGACCGAAACAAAAAGTATGGTGCAGTTTCTGAATGGTGGAGGATAAGAACTCCTTTAAAAGTTCCGCTTAATTTTATAGTGATTCAACTTTGTAAATTGTGTCCATCTATGAAATTGAAAAGAGTATTATTGAGAGGTGTTGGTATAAAAATTGGGAAAAATGTCAGTCTTGCTCCCTCCCATTTTGATTCTGTTTTTCCAGAATTAATTTCAATTGAAGAGTATAGCATTATTGGAAATAAAGTTCACATCATGACTCATGAGTTTACTCGGAGTAAAATAAGACTAGGAAAAGTTCATATTGGGAAAAATGTTCTTATTGGAGCTTTTAGTGTTATAAGATCTGGAGTTAATATTGGAGAAAATTCCACTGTCTCTATGTTTAGCCTTGTAAATAAAGATATCCCATCTAATGAGCTCTGGGGAGGAATACCTGCTAAAAAAATTAGAAAGTTGAAATAAAAAATTTAAATCAAAGAAAATCCAAAAATAGGAAAGATGACAAACTACATAACAAAAAAGAATGGAGTTTTCTGGCCAAGTTCAGAGATGAAGAAAATTGCTTTTGTGAAAGATGCTAAAATTTATGAAGAATCTGCGAAAGATCCTATTAAGTTCTGGGAGAAATTGGCTCAAGAGGGATTACAATGGGAAGAAAAATGGAAAAAAACATATGAAGAAAAATCACCTTATTTTAAATGGTTTGTTGGAGGAAAATTAAATTTTTCTGTAAATTGTCTTGACAGGCATATTGAAGAAGGAAAAGCAAATCAAACTGCTCTGATTTTTGTGCCTGAGCCAACTAAAGAAAAAGTTCAGAATATAACTTATCAGGAGTTATATGACAAAGTCAACAGATTTGCAAATGTGCTCAGAGGAATGGGGGTAAAAAAAGGTGACAGGGTTGCTGTTTATATGCCTTTGATTCCAGAAGCAGCAATTGCAATGCTTGCATGTACTCGCATAGGTGCAATTCATAGTGTAGTATTTTCTGCATTTTCAGCAGATGCTCTAAAAGCAAGAATTGAAGATGGAAAAGCAAAAGTTTTGATAACTGCTGATGGATATTACCGAAGAGGGAAAAAAGAAAGATTGCTTGATAAGGCAGAAGAAGCTGCAAAAAATACTTCTGTGAAAAAAATAATTGTGGCAAGAAGGCTTGGAGAAAAATTAAAGAAAGAACATCTAGATTTTGAAAGAGAGATTAAAAAAGCAAAACCTTATTGCAAACCAGAAATTATGAGTTCTGAGGATATTATGTTCATCTTGTATACTAGTGGAACAACAGGAAAGCCAAAAGGAGTTGTTCATGATACTGGGGGGTATGCTGTTCAGGCTTACTGGACAACAAAATGGAATTTTAATTTGCATGAAAAAGATGTAATGTGGTGCACTGCAGATATTGGATGGATTACAGGACATACATATGCGATTTACGGACCTTTGCTTAATGGCTCCATTACTTTAATTTATGAAGGAGCTCCTGATTTTCCGAATATTGGAAGATGGTGGGAGATTGTTGAAAAAAACAAAGTTTCTGTTTTTTACACTGCACCAACTGCAATAAGAATGTTTATGAGAGCTGATGATAAGTACTTGAAAAGCAGGAAACTTTCAAGTCTGAAGATTCTTGGAACAGTTGGAGAACCAATTGATGAAGAATCATGGAGATGGTATTTTAAGAATATTGGGAAATCAAGATGCCCTTTAATTGATACTTGGTGGCAGACAGAAACAGGAGGCACTTTGATTAATGTTCTTCCTGGAATCGGGCCGTTTGTTCCCACTGTAGCAGGAATTTCTTTTCCTGGAACAATGCACAAGATTGTTGATGATAAAAGCAAGGAAGTTAAGAAAGGGGAAACAGGAAATTTAGTACAGTGTCCTCCATTTGCACCAGGATTGCTTCATGGGGTTTGGAAAAATCATGAAAAATATGTTGAAACTTACTGGAAAAGATTTAAAAAATTATATGATACAAGTGACGGAGCTTATGAGAATAAAGAAGGCTTGATAAGAGTTACTGGAAGGACAGATGATGTTATGAAAGTTGCAGGACATAGATTAGCGACTGCTGAACTTGAAAATGCAATTGATGAAAGTTCTTTAGTCGGTGAGGCTGCTGTTGTTCCTATTCCTGACAAAATTAAAGGACAGGTGCCTGTTGCATTTGTTGTTTTGAAAAAGCAAGTTTCTCCTGAAGGATTTGAAGAACTTGAAAAAGATATTAAAAAACATGTTGATAAGAAGATAGGGCCTACTGCGCGTCCTGCTAAAGTTTATTTTGTTGAAGACTTGCCAAAAACTCGTTCTGGGAAAATAATGAGAAGAATTCTGAAGAATTTGCTTGCTGGTGAGGATCCTGCAGGATTAATGACTCTGGTTAATCCTGAGTGTGTTGAGAAAATTAAGGGGATGATTGAGAGTTCTCAATCTCAAGCATAAATTTAAATATCTCTAAACTTTTCTTTAAAAATAAAAGCAGGAAAATTAGGTAAAACTAAAGGAAAAATGCAAAGACAGCTTAAACCAATAAATTTAATAATAACAGAAAAAGATTTATTAATTAATAAGTTAAAATATCCTTGTTGTGATGATATTAATTCAATAGAATTATTTAAATTGAATATCTTAAAAACTCTAAAATGAAACTCAACATTCTAATCGGAGGAAAAGCAGGGCAAGGGATTAATAAGATCTCTGAAATTGTTTCAAGAATTTTAATTAAGCAGGGATATTTTACATTCAACTATAGAGAGTACCCAAGTTTAATACGCGGGGGGCATAATTTTAATATACTTTCTGTATCTGACAAGAAAATTGGAAGTTCAGAGAGCAAAATAGATGGTATTATTGCTATGGACGAGCGAACGATTCCAATTCATGAAAAAGAACTGAAGAAAAATGCATTTAAAATAAGTTTTGAAAGATTTCAGGAGCTCGGGAGAAATTTAAATGTGGCACAAGCAGGAGCTTTAATAAAAATACTTGGGATTTCACAAGAAAATTTAATTAAAGAAATAAAAGAACAATTAAATTTTCCAGAATCAATTAAAGCAGCTGAAAAAGGATATGATTCTGAAGAATCAAGATACTCATTAAAAAAATTAAATAATAATATTACAATTATGAATGGAAATATAGGTGTAAGTGAAGGAGCAATTAATTCTGGGATTAATCTATATTTTGCATATCCAATGACCCCGGCTACTGGTGTTTTAAATGAATTAGCAGAAAAGCAATTAAAAGATAAGAACAAGCAGTTTATGGTTTTTCAGGAAGAAAATGAAATTGCTGTTGCAAATTCTGCATTAGGAGCTAGTTTTACAGGTGCAAAAGTTATGATTGGAAGTAGTGGCGGAGGATTTGATTTAATGACAGAGGCTTTGTCGTTTCAAGGACAAAGTGAGATTCCTCTTGTGGTTTACTTAGCTGCTCGCCCAGGACCTGGAACAGGAGTTCCTACGTATACTACTCAGGGAGATTTAGATATAGCTCTTAGAGCAGGACACGGGGAGTTTCCAAGAGTAGTAATAGCGCCAGGAGACCCGATTGAGTGTGTTGAAAAAACAAATGAAGCGTTTTATTTATCTGAGAAATTTAATGCTTTATCAATAATCTTAAGTGATAAGCATTTAGCTGAAAGTGAATTTTCATCAGACAGAAAACCAAATAAAATATTAAAAGTAGATGTAAAAAGAAAAATACCTGGAGAGGCAATTGTCAAAGCAAGCTCATATGAGCATGATAAATTTGGAAACACAACTGAGGATGTTGAAATAACAAAAGCAAATGCAGAAGCAAGAATTGAAAAATATAATCAAATAAAAAAGGAATCTGAGAAATTTCAGATGATTAAGATTTTTGGTAAAAAAGAAAGCAAAAATCTTGTAATTGGATGGGGAAGCACAAAAACCGCTATTTTAGATGCAATTGGTGTTGACTCTGGCGAGAAAGATTTGCTTGATGCAAAGTTTTTACAAGTTCTTTATTTAAAACCTCTGAGCAATAAGATAAAAGAAGAAATGCAAAAAGCAAAAAATATTATCCTTGTGGAAAATAATTTAACAGGACAGCTTGGAAGACTTTTGCGAGAAAAAACAGGAATTTCAATTCCTGCTGAAAATAGAATTTTAAAATATGATGCAAGGCCGTTTTTAAGCGACGAGCTTAAAAATGAAATAAAGAAGAGATTGAAGTAATATGACAAATACAAAAGAAAAACTCAACACAAAAAACATAAATACATGGTGTCCAGGATGCCCGAATCATATGATACTTGAAAGTGTGAAAAGAGCAATTACAAATTTAATTGACAAAAAGCAAGCAAAGCAAGAAGAGTTTGCAATGGTAACTGGAATCGGATGTCATGCTAAAATTTTTGATTATTTAAATATCTCAGGAATTTATGGTTTGCATGGAAGAGTTATTCCTACTAGTCTTGGAGTTAAGCTTGGAAATCCTAATCTAAAAGTAATTGGATTTGCAGGTGATGGAGATACATATGCAGAAGGCATGGCTCATTTTATACATAATTTCAGGTATAATGCAGATATGACTCTCATTGTTCATGATAATCAGTCTTTTTCCTTGACAACAGGACAGCCAACACCTACATCACAACAAGGTTTTAAAGCAAAATCAGAGCCATTAGGAGAGTTTAATAAGCCATTTAATCCAGTAAAACTTGCACTAGCAGCAGGAGCAACATTTATTGCAAGGGCAAATGCCAAAGATATCACGCACACAGCTGAAATTATTGAAAAAGCAATTCAGCATAAAGGTTTCTCATTTGTTGAAATAATACAGGACTGCTTAATTTTCAATATAGACGCAAATAATAAAGATAAATTGATGTATAAAATTCCAGATAATAAAGATAAATCAAAAGCTGAAAAAATTGCAGATGAATTTGATTATAACAGCAAAAGTGGGAAAATTCCCCTTGGAATTTTATATGAAACTCGTGAGCCAACACTTGAAGAAAAATGGCCTCAGCTTTCTGAATTAATGAAAAAAGGAAAAGGTTGGAAGCAGACTGGGAAAGTATAAATTATTATTCAGAATAATTCATCTCAACCTCTTCCTAAATAGAACAGTTTTCTTGCTAGGAATATAACCCATTTTCTTATAAAACTTAAAAGCAGGAGCATCTTTTGAAGCCATTAACAAAACTCTCTTGATTTTCTTCTTTTTACCCTGTTTTTCCACATATTCCACTAATTTTCTTCCAAATCCTCTTCCTTTAAATTCATTATCAACAATTAGCTCTTCAATCATTGTTGCGCTGCCTTCATTATAATACTCATCTCTTGAGATTATAAAACCAATAATCCTTTCTTCAATAAGAACAAGTATTTTCCCAACTTTTGCAAAATAGTTCAATGTCTTAATTGCATTTTTCTTTTTCCAAGGTTCATGATAAGGTGGCTTAGAATACTCCTCATTTATTAATTCAGCAATTCTACTGAAATCTTCTTTAGTTGCTTTTCTTATTTTCATCTCAACCTCTTCTCCAAAATTCTTTTAATTTTTTCAATAATCTGTTTAAACAAACTTTCATTCCTGCTTAAATAAGAACTCTCAATCTTATGTCCTTCATAAGCAACCCTATTTCTTAAAACTCTTAAATTATCTAAGAGAGAAATTTCATTTTGAGAGAAATTTTTGTATTTTTCTTTAAGATAGTCTAACAAATCTTTATGGCTTAAAGTTTTATAGCCATCTATTAAAAGCACAGCTGTAATTAATTCCTTAATTATCTCATAATAATCAGAAATCACAAGAGAAGCCATTTTTACTTTATCCTGAATTTTTATTCTTTCTTCTATTAAAGAAACCATTTCTAAAATACTCTTTGCTCTTTCTTTGTTAGGCGTGATTTTAATTAAATCCATTTTATCAACGGCAACCGAGTATTTTTCCGCCCCCAGCATTTAATTTACATAACCTTTTGGAATTACCAATATCATAGCTATAATATTTTGAATTTCTATTTAGCAAATTTCTCTTTGTTGTTATTCGGATTAGTTGTTTAAATTGATTGTGTTTTTCCATTTTTATTTGCGAGTTGCTCTTTTTAAAGTGGGGTGATCCATTTTAAAATGCCTTGAGATATCCTTTTAAAATAATTCCATTTATAATATTATTCCTGAGTTCTTTGCTTAATCTGGAAAAATTAGATTCATAAAAAATATTTATTTCTCTGCCCAAGAGTTTTTCATATTTTTCTAAATCCAGTTTTTTTTCAGGGCACTGGATAAATAAGTCAACATCACTGCTCTCTATATCTTCACCTAAAGAAAAAGAACCAAACAAAATAATAACATTAGGGGTTAATTTATCCCATAAATAATCAATCAGCCCGTTATGCCGCAATTCAAATAAAATACTCAGTTTTTTATAATGTTTAAAATTTTCATTATCTCTTTCAGCCTTGTAAAAAGGAATTCCTCTTTTTTCATATTTTCTTATTAATTTCTCTCCTTCAAGCTCTTTTAAATAATTAATGACAGAAGGGGGTGATATTTTAGCTAATCTGCTTAACTCTCTTAACCTAAAACTTTCAGTAGGATTAAATAAAAAAACTTTCATTACCTTATATTTGTTATTTTTTGCTAACATTTGTTATAAACATATTACATCTGTTATAATATAATAACATCACCTTATAAAGCTTTTGGTTAAAGGTTTTTCATTTTAGCCTCTTTTACTTCTCAATCTCTATTCAATCTCTCGCTCATTAATTATTCCTGATTTGTTTCGCGAGAAATTTCACTTGTCCTTTTAAATTCCAAGTCAAGATGTTTTAATAACTCTAGTGTTTTTTGGCGTTCTTCGCTCTTTCCTAAACCTTTCCAGTCAATCAAAACACAATCCAGATGTTCTGTTGTTTTTTCAATTGCTTGTTTTATTATTGATTCTGTTAAAGGCAAAGCATATTCTGGGATTATATGCCCGATTGCATATTCTGAACTTAATTGAATTTTGTTAAAATTTGGGCAGTAGTGCGAACCTCCAAGCCCAATTGCACTTTTGTTTTTGAGTTTCTTATACTGCTGAAGAGAGGATATTGTTTTTGCAATTATTTTTCCTGCTTGTTCATCTTGCCATTGTTCTTCACCTGAACCAATTTCAATAAAACAGCATGGTTTTTCGATATAAGGGCCATGATGAGTGCATTCTAGAGTTACCTGATAATCAGGGCCTGATTGTTCTGCATTTTTATTTAATTGCTGAAAAAGATATTTTAGAACTAATGCAGAAGTTGGGCAAGCCTTAGATTCTTTTCCTCCAAATTCAGCATTTCTCCAGTTTCCAGGAGCATGAAGAGAAAGTGTTTTTCTTTGCTCTTTTGATTGATGTTTTGTTGCAAAAACTAAAAAATCAAAATTTCTTAATCTTGAATCTTTATCTATGTTCTCTGAATAAATTGAATCTTTTTTTAATTCAATTACCAGAATATCTGGCAGGAATAGTTTTTTCAATTGCTTAGCTATGTTTATTCCTGCTGTATCTTTTTTTGAATATAAAACTGCAAATCTCATTTTCTTTTTACTTCTTTATTATTGATTACTAATTTGGAAGGTTTTCCTGAGAATTTTGTTTGTGATTTAATAATAAAATCAGCCTGATTTTTAATATTTTCTGAAATCTCACTTAAGTTTATTGCTGGTTTTTCTCCTGATAAATTTACAGAAGTTGTGATAAAAGGGATTCCTGCTTTTTGAATTGTTTTTATAAACTCGTGCCTTGGAATCCTTATTCCTAAACTATCTCCTGAAGAAACCCAAGACAAGAATTCTGGGTTTTTCTTTTTTAAGACAAGAGTATATGCTCCTGGCAAATATTTTTCAAGTTCTACATCAACAATTAAATGTTCTTTTATCCATTTAATGCTTGGAGAAATTACACTCAGAGGCTTGTCTCTGTCTCTTGCTTTGATTTTCTTTATTTTTTCAACTGCTTCTTTATTTGTTGCATCACATCCTAATCCATAAATCGTGTCTGTTGGATAAATAAATATTTTTCCTTGTTTGATTGCTTTTGTTAGTTCTTGCTGATTCATAATACTTAAAAACCAATTATCCTTATATAAGTTATGATATTAAACTTGCTTTATGTGTTCATACTTGTACTTGCTTTTCCAGTCGGTTATCTCCTGGCTTGGCTTGCAAAAGATGAGCTTGTTGCAGGAAGAAAGTGGTTTATTATCTTAGTGATTGTTAGTTTAGTTGTAAACATCTTGTTAGTTTGTTTCTTATTTGTCAGTCTTCCTATAACTCTTACTCTTTTCTTTATTGATATTCTCTGCCTTATGGCTTTATGGAAGAGTTATGATAAGAAATGGGTTGGGAAGAAAAAATAACATGGTATTTTACTTAATCGGCTTGGGATTGAACTTGAAATCAATTTCAGTCAAAGCTCTGGAAGCAGTTAAAAAATGCAACCTCGTTTATCTTGAAAATTATACTGTTGATTTTCCATATTCTATGGGGGAAATTGAAAAAGTGATTGAAAAGAAAATTAAAGAACTTGGAAGAGAAAAAGTAGAAAATGAAGAGTTTATTGATTCTGCAAAAAAGCAGGATATTGCTTTGTTAGTTTATGGTAACCCTCTTAGTGCAACTACCCATATTTCTCTTGTTCTTAGAGCAAAGAAAAAAAATATTCCATATAAGATTATCCATTCAGAAAGTATTTTAACTGCAATTGCTGAAACTGGATTGCAACTTTATAAATTTGGAAAAACAGCAAGCATGCCTGCATGGAAAGAAAAGTATGCTCCTGATAGTTTTTGTGAGATAATTAAAGAGAATCTTAAGATTAAGGCACATACTCTTTTGCTTGTGGATATTGGGTTATCAAGTGAAAATGCTCTTGAACAATTTGAACAGGTTTGTAAAAAGAGAGATATGAACCTTGGAAAGATAATAATTTGTTCGCAAATTGGAGTAGACAGCAAGATTTATTATGATACTCTTGAAAAACTAAAGAAAAAGAAGATAAAAATGCCTTTTTGCATGATTATCCCTAGTGAAATGCATTTTCTTGAGAAAGAAGCACTAGAAGCTTTAAAAGAAAAGTAAGTGAAAAAAAGATAAAAAATGAAAAAAGAGGAATTTGAATTAACAAAACAAGAACTAAAAATCCTGAGGAAACTTAGTACAGAGGGAAAAATTCAGGATTTTTTAAATAAGATTAAAATAAATTTTGAACCTGAAGGAGATACTTGCATATCTCCTCGTAGAGTGCTTCGCGAGAAAAGGGCGCACTGTATTGAAGGAGCTTTGCTTGCTGTTTTATGTTTTAAATTAGCAGGGAAAAAAGCATGGTTAGTTGATTTAAAGGCAACGCACGATGATCTTGAACATGTTTTATGTGTTTTCAAGAAAAATGGAAAATATGGGGCAATTTCAAAAACAAATCATGTTGTTCTTAGGTACAGAGAACCAATATATAACTCGATTCGTGAGTTAGTAATGTCAATGTTCCATGAGTACTTTGACAATAAAGGAAGAAAGAATCTAAGAAGTTATTCAGTTCCTATTGATATTTTTAAGAAATTTGGGACAGGTTGGATAACAAGTGAGGACAACTTATGGGAAATTCATGATTATCTTGATAAATTAAAGCATTTTAATATTTTGACAAAAGAACAAGCCAGAGGTTTAAGAAGAGCTGACAAAATTGAGATTAATGTTGGGAAGATTGTAGAGTGGAAGGAATAGAGAAACATAGTGCAGAAAGGTTTATATACCTCTTATAGTTGCTATATAACATGGGAAAAACAACAATACAAATAAATGTTGAAACTCTTGGAAGACTTAAGGCTTTGAAAAATTTTGAGAGACAGTCTTATGATGAAGTATTAAACAGACTAATAAACAATTGTGAAGAAGAAAGCCTAAGTGAAGAGGAGATAGCAGAGATACAAAAAGGACTTGAAGATATTAAAAGAGGCAGAGTAAAACCTATTGAACAAGTTGCAAAAGAATTAGGAATTGCTCTTAGATAAAATGTTTCAGATAGAAATTACTGAAACAGCAAAAAAATTTCTTAAAAATCTGGAAAAGAAGGATGCTGAAATAATCTTAAATAAAATTTACTCAATAAGAGAGAATCCTTATAGATTTCTTAAAAGACTGCAAGGAGAGAAACTATGGAGATTAAGAATTGGTGAGTACCGGGCAATTGTTGATGTTTTCATTTCTATGAATAAATTAATTATTGTAAGAATTGGGCATAGAAAAAATATTTATAATTGATTGTAGAGTGGGAGAAGAAGTATAGTTAAAAGCATATTTTTTAGCATAGTAATTTTTATAAATCAATAAAATTAGGAAAAAGGATGATAAGAGAGTATTTAGAGAGAACAATTTACCCTTTAGTACAAGCAACAGAGTATGCATTTAATGGAGTTTTAGGTGCAGGCAGGGAAGTTGCACTAGTTACAACAAGTGGCTTAGAAATCCATGCCTCAGTACTTTCAGAGGTCTTATGTAGAAAGCAAGGGGGAGATGAGAAAAAAGAGAAAAAGAAAAGACCAGGACATTCAGGAAGACACGGAAAGTGGAAAAATCATAAGTAAAGTTTAAAAGTATTGTTTTCTTTAGTAGAGTATGGTTATGAGTTCTAAATCAAATTTTGAAAGTTTAATCATAGCCAGAAGTATTTTGTCTATAATTGTTGTATAGAACTGCAAGCCATCTTTTTTCTGGCTTGCAGAGGATAAAATGAGTCTAGACTCTATTGGGAACAAGTTTGAAAGATTTAAAAATACTGAATGCAGTATAATAGAAAGGAGAAAGAAAAATGCCTGAAACAAAAAAAACAGAAGAAGAGATTTTGAAGTTTTGGAAAGAGAAGAAGATTTATGAAAAGTCTAAGGAGAAGAATGCAAAAGGAAAAAAGTTCTACTTGATGGATGGACCACCTTATGCAACAGGACATATTCATATGGGAACTGCCCTGAATAAAATTCTGAAGGATATTGCAATGAGAAGTCAGAGAATGCAGGGGAAAAATGTATTTGATAGAGCAGGATATGATACTCATGGGGTTCCAATAGAGTTTCAGATTGAAAAAGAGATAAAAAGCAAGAGTAAAAAAGATATAGAAAAATTTGGAGTAAAAAAGTTTATAGGAAAATGTAAGGAATTTGCTACAAGGTTCATTGGAGTAATGAATTCTGAGTTTGAGAATCTTGGAGTGTGGATGGATTTTCAAAATCCATATCTTACACTTGATAAGGAGTATGTGGAAAGTATTTGGGATTGTTTTAAAATAGCAGATAAAAAGGAGCTTCTTTATCTTGGACAGTATCCAGTCCATGTATGCCCAAGATGCGAGACAGCAGTTGCTTATAATGAAATTGAGTATTCTAAACAAGAAGATAATTCAATCTATGTTAAATTTCCATTAAAAGGAAAAGAAAACACTTACTTGATTATCTGGACTACTACTCCGTGGACTCTTCCTGGAAATACTGGAGTGATGGTTAACCCTAAATTTGAGTATCAAGAAGTTAAATTAAGTAATGGAGAAAAATGGATTATAGCAAAAGAACTTGTTCAGAAAATAATGACTGAATTAGAGTTAGGTTATAGTGTTGAGAAGGAGTATTCTGGAAAAGAGTTAGAGGGGTGGAAGTATGAGAACCCTTTAAGTAATAATTTAAACTTAAAAACAAAAGATGCTTACAGAGTTGTGCTCTCAAGCAGATATGTAAATCTTGAAGAGGGAACAGGTTTGGTTCATTGTGCTCCTGGACATGGAAAAGAAGATTATGAAGTTGGAAAAGAAGCAGGAATAGATATTCTCTGTCCAGTAGGAATTGATGGATTGCTTACAAAAGAGAGTGGAAAGTATGCTGGAAAGAAAGCAAGAGTGGTTGATAGCGAGATTATTGAAGATTTAAAAAAACAAGGATTTCTTGTGCATCAGGTGAGGTATACTCATGATTACCCCTTATGCTGGAGATGTAAATCTCCTTTGCTAATGGTCTCTCTTCCACAATGGTTTTTGAGAATATCAAAAATACATAAAAAAATTCTGCAGGAAAATGAAAAAACTAACTGGGCTCCTCCATGGATGAAACTAAGAATGAATGCCTGGCTTGAAGGAATCTCTGACTGGCCTGTTTCAAGAAAAAGATACTGGGGTACTCCTTTACCTATCTGGATTTGTGAAAAATGTAGTGAAAAAAAAGTAGTTGGAAGCATTAGTGAACTTGAAAAGCTGTCTGGAAAGAAAGTTAAAGAGGTTCATAAACCTGAGATAGATGAAGTATTCTTAAAGTGTAAGTGTGGTGGAAAGATGAAACGAGTTGAAGAGGTTCTTGATGTATGGTTTGACTCTGGAGTCAGTAGCTGGGCAGCTCTTAATAGTACAAACAAAAAATTCTGGCCTGCTGATTTAAATATTGAAGGAAAAGACCAGGTTAGAGGATGGTGGAACTCCCAATTAATACTTTCTGAGATAAAGTTTAATAAAAAGCCTTTTGAGAATATCCTTGTTCATGGGATGGTCTTGGATTTAGGGAAAAAGAAAATGTCCAAATCTCTAGGGAATATTGTTTCTCCTCATGAGATTATTGCAAAGTATGGGAGGGACTATATGAGGTATTATTTTGCTAAAGTGTCTAAAGGAGAGGATTTTGCATTTGATGAAGGAGAGTTTAAGGAAATTCAAAAAGTTTTCAGAGTTCTTGTTAATCTGAATAGTTTTATAAATCAAATAGACAAAAAGGGAGAGGAAAAGCAATGCATTGAGGATAAGTGGATTTTAAGCAGGTTTAATTCAATGATAGAGAGAGTAGTTAAAGATTATAATGAGTTCAGATTTCCAGATGTTGTTAAAGAAATAGAGGATTTTTTAGTTTCTGAGGTTTCACGAACTTATATTCAGATGATAAGAGAAAGAGGAGGAGAGGTTCAGGAAGTTTTAAATCAGATAAGAATTGGAGTTGTAAAATTACTTGCGCCAATTGCTCCTTTTGTATCTGAAGAAATCTGGCAAGAATTAAGGAAAGAGAAGATTGTGAAAGAGGAAAGTGTGCATTTAGCAGGATTTCCTACTCTTAATCTTGGGAAAATAAACAATAAGCTTGAGCATGATTTTTCTATACTCTTAAAGATTATTGAAGCAGGATTAGCAGTAAGAAATGAAAAAGGGGTTGGATTAAAATGGCCTCTGGCAGAGGCAGTAATTTATCTGCCAAGCATAAGAGACTCAGATAAATTCGAGGAGATTTTAAAAAGCCAGTTAAATCTTAAAAAAGTTGAATTTAAGAAAGATGCTTATAAGTTCGAACATGACAGATTTATTGATTTAGATACAGAGATGACTCCTGAACTTGAGCAAGAAGGATATGCTAGGGAGATAGCAAGAAAAGTTCAGGCTCTAAGAAAGAAAGCAGGACTTGTAAAAAGCGACAGAATAGATTTGGTTATTGAGTCTGATTTAGATCTTTCTGAACATGAAGAGTTTATCAAAAACAGGACTGGTGCAGAAAAGATAATCATAAGCAAAGATAAGATTAAAGGGTTTAAGACTCAATCTGAAGAGAAAATTAAAGAGAAAAAAGTCTGGCTCTCATTAAGAAAACTTTAGATTTATCGTCGATAAAATTTTAAAATAGATGCCTGAATGATAAAAAGATTTAAATACTAGTACTTCTTTTAAGTTTTAACACTTACAAAAAATGATTGTCAAAGAGGAGTTTTTAAGCAGGTTAAGGAAGATATTTGACTTAAACCTATATGAAGTTAAAGTCTGGGCAGCACTTCTTTCCAGAGGTGTTTCAACTGCAGGAGAACTTAGCAATATAAGTGATGTTCCTAGAAGCAGAACTTATGATATTCTAGAAAGTTTGGAGAAAAAAGGGTTTATTATTATGAAGCTTGGTAAGCCAATTAAGTTCGTGGCTTTAAAACCTGAGGAGGTTATTGAAAGAGTTAAGAAAAATCTTGTAAGAGATGCAGATGAGAAAAGCAAAAGATTAGAAAGATTAAAGCAAGAGGATATTTTAAAAGAGTTATCAAGCTTGTTTCACCAAGGTGTTAAGTTTGTTGAGCCAAGTGACTTATCAGGAAGTTTAAGAGGAAGACAAAATGTGTATAATCATCTTGACATGTTAGTTAGAGAAGCTGAAAAAACAATTACAATTGTGACAACTTCTTCTGGAATTAATAGAAAACTTGAACACTTAATGCCTTCTCTTGAAAAAGCAAAAAAAAGAGGAGTAAAAATTAGAATTGCTGCTCCGATTAATGAGTCTAATAAGAATGTTGCTAAAGATTTGAGTAAAGTAGCTGAGATAAGAGATGTTGATAAACTAAAAGCTAGATTTGTTATCATAGATTCAGAACAATTATTGTTTATGATTCTTGATGATGAGCAGGTTCATCCTAATTATGATGTTGCTATATGGTTAAATGCTAGTTTTTTTGCTCAGGCTTTAGAGCAGTTATTTGAAGTTGCTTGGACTAATTTTAAAGTTTTTAAGAAATAAGTATTTCTGATAGGGGGGTTTGATTTTTAGGGGAAGATTAATAAATAATTTTTGAGGTTCTTGATTATCTTTTATGAATGTGTTGGGGGCTCATTAAGTTAAGATTATTGAAATTTATAAGATTTAGAGGTTTTTGTGGGTATCAAAGGTTATTTAAGCAGTTTTGAGAGTAGGAGAGTTCCAATCATATGATGAACCCCAATTTCTATAATCTTTACTTTTAGTCTCTTTCCGAGGATTTTTTCTTTTGTATTAATGAGAATAATGTTGTAGTTTTCATCTCTTGATTCATAAATTCCTTGTTTTTTATTGTTTACAAAAACTTCAACTTCTTTATCTAAAAAATGTTCTTTGTTTTGTTTTGCAGTTTCTCTATGAAGATTCATCAATTGGATTGTTCTTTGCTTTATTGTTTTTATTGGTAGAGGGTTAAGTGTGGATGCTTTTGTTGTTTTATGTCTAGAGAACTTAGCTAAGTTCAGTACACTTGGAGAAAATTTTGTTATGAATTCTATGTTTTTCTTGTATTCTTGTTCTGTTTCTGTAGGATACCCTATGATAATATCTGTTGCTAGAGTTATATTAGGAAATTCTTTTTTAAATCTTGAGAGTATTTTTTCTGCTTGTTCTAGATTATACTCGCGGTTCATTGATTTAAGAACATTATTTGAAGCTGATTGAATCGGCAAGTGAAGGAAGTTGTACATCTTTTTGTCCTTGTATATCTCAATCATTTTGTCTAGAATTGGAAGAAAAGTGTTTGGGTTCATCATTCCTAGTCTAATCTTAAAATTATGCTTCAAGTCTAGAATTTTATTAAGAAGAGCTGGAAGTTGAGAACCTGTGTTTTTATCTAAACCATATGATGCATTGTCCTGGCTTGTAATCCAGATTTCTTTTGCACCTTGGTTTAAATCAGATTCAATTTGTTTTAGAATTTTTTCTTCTGGATATGAAAAGAGTTTACCTTTTGCAAATTTTGTCAGGCAGTAAGTGCAATTTCCAAGACAGCCTTCTGAAATCTGAATAATAGAGATAAGCTTGTTTCTGGAAATCTTTGGAAGAAGAAGTTTTTCTTCATTTTGAGGTTCTAAAAATTCTAATTGTTTTTTCTTGGTTAATTGGTTTGAGTTTATAGTATTAAGAAGCTTGTTTATGTCTTTAAAGTGGTGAGTTCCTAGAAAGAAGAGTTTTCCTGTTTTTTTCAGTTTTTCAAGTTCTTTTATATGAGTTTCAGGCATGCATCCAGAGATAATCATAAGTTTTCCTGTTTGAGCAATATCCTGGATTCTTCTTTTAATCTTAGTTATTGTTTTTTGCTTTACTATGCATGTGTTGAGAATGATAATCTCAGCTAAATCAAGATTATTTGTTATTTGATACCCTGCCTGCTTTAGTGTTCCTGCAATTATCTCAGAATTGTTTTGGTTTGCAGTGCATCCGTAAGTTTCAATGTAGATTGTAGAGGAGGTCATAGAAGAGTAGAGGAAGAAGGGATTAAAAATCTTACATTTCTTCCATAACTTCTATTCCAAGTAAGTAAAGGGAGTTTTTTAAAGTTATTTTAAAAGCATTTACAAGAGCGAGCCTAAAGTTCTGCTCTTTAGAACCAATTACAGGACAATCATGATAAAATTCACTGAAAGTTTGAGCTAATTCAAATGAATAGTGAGCTAAAATACCTGGATTTAAGAAATTTGTTGATTGAGTTATGATTTCTGGAAAATTTGATATTTTTTTAAGAAGTTTTATTTCTTTTGTGTGCAAGTCTGGGATTTCTAATTGTTTGTCTGGTTTTGCTGATTTTTCAGAGAATTTTGATTTTCTTAGAATTGAAGCTGCACGTGCATATGCATACTGAAGATAAGGACCTGTATCTCCTTCAAAATTAAGAGCTTGTTCCCATGAAAAGTTAACATCTTTTACTGGCTCGTTTTTTAAAAAAGAGTATTTTAAAGCCCCAACTCCGAGTTTTTCAGGATTTCCTTTAGTTTTTCTTTTTTTTATTTCTTTTTCAGCTTTTTCTATTGTTTTTTTCAGAACATCTTCTAAAAGAATAATCTTTCCTGTTCGTGTTGCAATAATCTCTTTTCCAAAATTTACTGTTCCAAACCCAAGATGCTGAAGATTTGAGGAGAAATTGAAGTTTAATTTCTTGAGAATTGCAAAAAGCTGCTGAAAATGGAGTGACTGGCGAAAATCTGTAATATAAATCATCTTATCAAAATTGTATTTTTTATGCCTCTCTATAGCTGCTCCAAGATCATAAGTAATATAAGATGCTGTTCCATTGCTTCTAAGAACATATTTTTTTGGCAAATCTGGAAGATCAATATAAACTGCGCTGTCTTTTTCTATCTTAGCTTTTCCTTGTTCAATTGCAAGAGTAATAACCTGTTTGCCTTTTTCTGAGAATAAAGACTGCCCAGTTGTTTCGTGAAAATTTACATTTAATGTGTTATAAACTTTATTAAACCCTTTTTTTGAGTGTTTTTGAATACTTTCCCAGATTTTATGGGTTTTTTTATCTCCAAGTTCAAGTAATTTTAGCTTTTCTTTTGCTTTGTTTGTCCATTCATTTTCCTGGAATTCTTCTTCAATTCCCTCTTGATATGGAGTGTTTTCTTGTTCACAGAACTTAATATAGAGTCTTAAAAGCTCTTTTACAGGGTCTTTTTTTAAGGAGTTTTCATCTAACCAGAGTTCATAAGCTGTGATTAATTTTCCTATATGCAAACCTACATCTCCAAGATAGTTTATTCCAACTGTCCTGTAGTCTTGAAAATCAAATAGTCTCATTAGAGAGTCTCCTAAAATTGTTGAGCGTATATGCCCAATATGCATAGGTTTTCCTATATTTGGACCTGAAAAGTCAATTGCAATTGTCTTGCCTTTTCCAACATCAGATTTGCCATAATCTTGATTTATCTGAAGAATCTCTTGTGCAAGAACCTTCTTATTTATAAAAAAGTTAATATAAGGGCCAATTGCCTTGATTTTTTCTATTGATTTCTTAGGTTTTATGTTTCCTACTAACCCCTGGGAGATATCTTTAGGTGATTTTTTGTGTTTTTTTGAAAGAATAAAACAAGGAAAAGAATAATCTCCTAAATCCTCTGAAGGAGGAGTTTCAATTAGCTCATTTATTTGTTTTTTTGAAAGTTCAACATGTTTTGAGAGCAAGTCTACCACCTGTTTTTTAAGTATCATTAATAGTTTAGTAAAGTTAAGTTTATAAAACTTATTGACTTTGTTTTTTGGATGGTAAGAACATGTTGCATATGCAATGAAGAGATTGAAGAAAGATTTGGAAAACTAAAAGGGACTGCATTAAAAGTTTTGGAAAGCAATAAAAACAAATTAATTTATGTTTGTTCATTATGCCAGCAGAAAGAGAAGTGGATTGAAAAAGCAAAAATAAAAAGTGCTTAATTTTTTTCTGAAGTTGTTTTTTGTTTTATCGAGCATAAATCTGTAGAATAAGAACAAAAAGTATTTAAACTATGTAGAATAACTATTTTCATAAAGAAGTTTAAATTCCAGAAAAAGAGATAAGTTAATAAAAAAGATGGTTCATGTTCGCTATGTCTACAAAAAGGGGAAAAAGTTCGGACCTTACTACTATGAAAGCTATAGAGATGGTTCTCATGTAAGAAAAAGATATATTGGAGATAAATCTGCGTATAGAGAGTGGTTAAGTAAAAAAGAGAGCAAGAAAAGAAAGAGGGGAGAGAGTAGAACAACTCTTATGAATGAAAGTTCTCCTAATATTCTTCAGGGTAGAAAGTTAATTGTAGGTGTGGGAATTGTTTTTTTGTTTTTTATTGGTGCTATTTTTTTTATTTATACTCAGCAGATTACAGGAAATGTTAGTTTAGATATTCAAAATCAGTACCTCTCTGGAGAGAATGTATCTGGTGTGTTAAAATTAAGTTTAAAGCAAGGTGAACTTCTTCCTCTAGGCTCTAAGTTGATTATTGAACAAGAAGGTTTTAGAAAAGAAATTGAATTAAATGAAATTCTAGAGCCTAATTTTAATGGAGATTACTATATTGAAGGAAAGAAGTTAAGTGGGAATGGTTCTGGAATTGGATTTTTAGGTGAAAAAGTAACTTATCCTGAAGTATTCTTTACTTTAGTGTTGTCTAATTTAGGTGAAGAGCTTGTTGAAGAAGAAAAGAATGTGAGTGAAGAAAAACCTCAAGAAAATGCAAGTGAGCAAGAATCTCAGGAAAGTGAAAATCCTGCAAGTGAAGAGGGAGGAGTAGATGGAAGTATTGTAGAGGAGATAACTCCAGAAGAGGGAGTAGAATCTCAAGAGATAATAGAAGAACCAGCTCAAGGACCAGTAAATGAAGAAACTCAAACACCAGAGAATAATAAACAACCTCAAGAACAAGCAAGTGAAGAAACCCAGATAGTAGAAAGCAGTGAATCAACTTCAGAAAGTTCTGAGGTAAGTGAAGAAAGTGCAACAGAGAACAGTGAAAGTTCAGGAGAGAGTAGTTTAATTACAGGAGAGGTTATAGGAGAGAGTGAAAATACTGGAGAAAGTGGAAAGTTTGTTGATGGAAGTTGCAGAAAAGATGAGGAATTTACTTATTCTTTGGAAAATGGAAAGACAGCGACGATAAAAAAGAGTTCTGTAAGACTGGAAAATAATGAAAAGCTTGATGAAAACGCAGTTACCTTACAAATTGAGGAAAATTTAGCAGTAGTCTCTACTGAATACTCAGTGAGTGAAGAAGGATTTGGTGAAGATTTTCTGCAAGATGAAGAGAGTTCTACTGAAATTAATCTTAATGAATTTGGAGTTTTAGCTAAAAATGGAGAATTAAAAATAAGTTTAGTTTATGGTGAGGAAGTTTTAAGTGAAGTAAGTGAGGAAATCTCAGTTAGTGGAGAAGAGATTGTAAAGAATATAACCACAAATCAGACAATTAATTTAACCACTACAAATGAGAGTATATTTAATCAAACTTTGGTTAATCAAACAATTATTGTAAACCAGAGTGTGAATATTAGTATTGGGAACCTTTCAGAAGTAAAGATTAGGTCTATTCAGTATAAAGCAATTATAGGACAGCCTGTAAAGTGGGTTAAAATAACAAATAAATCAGAAAAAGGAGGATTAATTGTAGAACTGCCTAAATCAGCTGAGAATATTACAATTAAGACAGATGAAGAAGTTGTAGATCTAGAAAAATCAGTTAAGGAATATGAAAATAAAGTTGATGGTGCAGAGAGGAGTAGTTTAATTACAGGAGAGATTATAGGAGAAAGTGGTAAGAAACCAGGAATCTTGACTAGATTGTGGGGAAAGATAACTAAAAGTCAGATAACTGGGGCAGTGATAAGTGAAGGAGAAGAAGGAAGTGAGATTACAGAGACAAATAATAAAAAAATACTAGATTTAACTTCTATTGCTAATAATACTCAAAAAGAAGAGATTGCAATTGAGTATTATACACCTGCTCCTCAGGCAGTAGAAGAGAATATTTCAAATGGAAAAAGAATAATAATTTCTGCTGATGATGAATTAAACTATACTGATATTTTAGCTTATACTCGTATTCCTAATAAGATAAGAAGTGAGAGTAATAATAACATTAAGTTATACGGGTATGTTCAGGAAGAGGTTAAAAGTGAAAAACAAGAGCTTAATTTAAGTGAAGAGGAAATAAAGCAAGAGAGTACAGAAGAAACTCAGATAATTAATGAAATTCCTGTAGTTAATATAACTAGTGATGAGATAATCAATCAGACAACTGAAGAGATTAATGAAACAAAAGTAAATCAAACAATTGAAGCAACAGAAGGGGAAGTTAATAAAACAATTGAAGAGCAACCTGAAGAAATAACAGATAATACTGAGAATTCATTAATTAGTGAGAATAAAACTCAGGAAAATTCTTTATTAACTGGAAGTGTGATAAGTGAAGAGATAATTAACCAAGAAATTGAAGTTAATGGTTCTGAGATTCTTGAATCTACTGGAAAATGGATTAAGCAAGAAGTTGATTTTACATCTTATGATTTAGATGAAGATGGATTTATTGACTATATTGAATGGATTGTTCCTCATTTATCAAACCAGACTTATGAATTAATTATTGAAATTTCAAAAGCAGAACATTTAGATGAAAATTATACATTTATTGAAGATGTTTATGAACAAGTCAAAGCGCAGGATGAAAATTATTCTCTAATTCCAGATGGGGAGTATTTAAGAGTTAGTTTTAAACAACCACTTGATAAAACCAGGGACATTACAATTTATGCTAGAGCAAAAAATACTTCTGCTGAAGTTGCAGTCTACAGAGAAGGAGATAATGAGGAGATTGCAAGATTTGAGAATATAAATCAAGAGAATTGGTATAAGATTTATCTTAGTAATTTAGGAGATAATGAGAGTTACCCTACATTTGACTTAAAATCAATTGAAGATGTTGAGTATGATTATATTGTTGACCCTAGTATGAATACATCTAATTCTAATTTAACAATCTGGGATGATTCTGATGCCTCAATAGTATATACAAATCTCACAAGATTTTATGCGAATTTCACAAATTTTACAGGGAGCAGTTTAAATGGCTCTTCATATAAATGTAATATTTCTAATAATAAGACTGGATTTTGGCTTCCTCTTGGAGAAATGTTATTTAATGATACAACAAACCAGTATGAGTTTTATGGTGATTGTGGATATAAAACAGGACACTCTTGTATACCTGTGGGCAATTATTCTTATAATGTTTCATGCTTTGATTCAACAGGAACATATCAGAATGCAAGTTTAAGTGATAATGTTGTAGTTTCATTATATGATGATGCTTCTATTGTCTTATCACAGGATATTGATGGACCCACAATAACTTTTAAAGCAAATTTTACAAAAGATAATCTTGAACTTGCTGGATTAGGGCAAACAGTATGGGATAGTCTGGATATAGACTCCAGCAATGGTGCTTATTCGCTTGCTTCTTTTGATTGTTTGAATTCTGGCAAAAAGAACTGCATTGTTGTGGGAGTAGCTCAGGCAAATGCAGGGTTAAGGGCGTTTTATCCCAATGGTTCAGAAATAACTTCTGGAAGCTGGCCAGGGGATGAGGCAAGCTGGAGTATTTATCAGATTGAAGTAGGGGACCTGGATGGGGATGGATTTGAGAATGACATTGTTTCTGCAGAAACAGGAGATTATGTCAGGGTTTTTGATGAAACAGGAAGCCAGGTTTGGAGTTATACTCTTGGAGGAGATGTTGGCTCTATTGATATTGTTGATTTAGATGGAAATGGGTTTGAGAATGATATTGTTGCTTCTAAACTAGCTTCTCCTCCATGGGTATATGCTTTTAATACAAGTGATGGGACTTCATGGAGTTTAAAATGGAGTGCAAATACAGGAGATGCAACAGGCTCTTACGGGCACGAGATTTATGCAATTGATTTGGATGGAGATGGTTATGATGACCCGATTATTATTACAAGGAATTATCATTTTGTATATAACGGAAGTAGTGGGGCTCAACTGTCTAATGGCTCTAACTATGTCCCCATGGCAATTCATGCAGGCGAGTATAATTCTACAAGTGCTGGAAAAGAGATAGTTATCACAGGTTATGGTAGGGGTGCTACTGGAATAAAAATCTTCTCTTATAATGGAACTAGATTATGGAGAGGAGGATTTTCAGATGCTCAGGGAAATGAGATTATGGAATATCAATATCCAAATGGTGATAAGAAGTTGATTTATGGAACCACTGGTGCTTATAATTGGGGAGAGGTAGATATGCTTGATTTATATGATTTAACAGATGCTGAAAAACTAACAGCGCACAACTGGACTTATGATATTGATGGAACAGGTACTGCAATTGCAATATATTCTATTTATACTGCAGACTTTGATGCAGATGGAATAGATGAAATTATTGCAGGAGGTGCAAATGATGAGGTTTTTATATTCAATTATACTGGCGGTCTTATTCTAAGATATCCTCTTAATCTTGGAGACATAGGAACAACTGCAGGAAAACAGCCTGCGATTGATTCTCTGGATTTTAATGGTGATGGGATTTTAGATTTTGCAGTTGTTTCTAAAAATGGGTATGTTGATGTTTTTCAAAATGCATTTTGCACTATTAATTTTAATGACTCAACATCATATGATATGTCCTGGAATTTTTTAACTAAATTATGGGAATCTGAAAAATCAATTATCCCTAATGTGAATTATTCTTATAATATAAGTTGCACAAAAGGAGGATATAAAGAAACTTTTGTTGAAAACAGTTTGTTAATTGAGACAGGATGTGATGAAGGAGATGAGCAAACAACCTGCAATATCACATCAGAACATCTGATTACAGATGGATATGTTTTTTCTGCGAATAATATGATAATAAAAAACGGGGGGGCATTGCAAAACACAGAAACAAACTGCCTAGGAACAAATCATGGATGCGGGTTTGTTTTAAATCTTTCTGGAAATCTAACAATTCAATCTGGAGGAAATTTAACTGCTGGAAACATAAGCATAACTGCTGAGAGTGTTGATGTGCAATCTGGCGGGAAGATTTATACAGATGGGTTGGGGTGGTTGATGACTCTTGGCCCTGGAGGCTCATCTACTTATAGTCGGGGAGGATGCTATGGAAGTCTTGGAGCAGGAGTGTATGATTGGGATAAGGTGTATGGTTCTGCTGCCCATCCCACTGATTTTGGTAGTGGAGGCGGGATATATAGTGGGATTGGTGGAGGTGCAGGGGGAGGAATTATTTTTATAAATGCAACTGGGAACATTGTGGTCAATGGAAATCTCTCTTCTGCTGGGCAAAATGTTGATAGAGGGGGAGGCTCGGGGGGAAGTATCTGGATAATTTCTTCTAATCTTACTGGAGAGGGTAGCATTTTTGCAGACGGAGGGAATTTCATAGGTACAAATGGGGGTGGTGGAGGCTCTGGGGGAAGAGTCTCTCTTGAATATTTGTCAAGTACTTTCGCAGGAGATATAGATGTTTCTGGAGGGATAGATGCTGGATCAGGCACTGCACTGCCTGGCCACCATGGAACCCTTTCTTTAGTTGAAGGTGCTAATGTAAACCTCACAATAAAAGAGAGTATGGCATTGACAGGGAGGGGTCATACATTTCACACAATTAATGTTACAAATGGTGCAACACTGGATTTCCAGCCTAATTTGACTTTCCAGGGAGATGGTACTGGAGTAGTCTTAAATGTAGTTGACTTATATGTTGATTCTTACTCTGTTTTGAGTGCAGACCATCTAGGGTTTGAACCAACTGTGGGTCCGGGCGGTTCAAGCAGCAATGCTATTGGTGCAAGCCATGGTGGAAAAGGTGGAGGGAGTAGTGACCCTGCTTATGGTTCTGAAGCATGGCCAACAAGTTTGGGGAGTGGCGGTGAGAATTATTACAGTGTGGGGGTGACTGGAGGGGGGGCTATTTTCATTAATGCTACTGGAAAGGTGGTTTTACTTGGCAATGTAACAGCAAGTTCTTACGAAGATGCAAGCAGAAGCGGAAGCGCAGGTGGTAGCATACTAATTGTTGCTGATAATTTAACTATCTCAAGTTATGTTTCAGCGAATGGTGGTGATGGGGATAGAGCCAGTGCTGCGGGTGGAGGTGGTGGACGGATTGCTCTTCATGCAAACACATTGGACTTAACTGGTGCAATTATTGAAAATATTGCGGGAGAGGAAAACTGGGGAACAACTTGCTGCACTAGTGCTGATGGTTCAGCAGGCACAATCTACATCAATGCTACAACTTCAATTACTAGTACTGGAAATGCGACTGCAACTGGCTACAACGGAACAACAGCAAGAATTAATATAACTGCTCCGACTTTAACTTTATCTGGAATTTATCTTGCAAATTCAACAGTAAATCCTCAAGGAAAAATTACTCTTAATTATACTTTATGTGCAAGTAATTTTACAGGAGCTGTTTTCAATCCTGAGGCTATATGGCTGAATGGAACTTGTGTTAATCTTGCTCCTTCAACATTCCTTAGTCCTGTTGATGCAGAAACAGGAAATTATTCTGTAAATGGTTCTACTAATCTTACTCTTGTAAATAATTGGAATTATACAGAAAGTCAGTTTATTAATTTTACAAGTGATGTTTATGGAAAAAGATTAAAAGTATATGGATTATTTGCAGAGGGGAGTGTTAATTTATCAAGATTAGTAATAAGAGCTACAGACACTAAAACAGTTGTTAATGTATCTGAAGTTACTGGAATTGCTACAAATCATACTTTATTTGTTCCAAATACACTTAATGAAGGAGTTTACATTTGTCCTGATGCACTTTTGATAAATAATGTAAATAAAACCTGTACAAATATAATAAGATTTACAGAAGCAGAAGCTTCAGCAGGAACATGGAATAGTGGAGTTTATGCAAAGATTGAAGGAGAAAATTACAGAGTTGAAAATTTAACAGGAAGTGGAATTGGAGATGATTCAGTTGCTCCTGATATTAATTTTACTCTGCCTACTCCTGCAAATAACTCAAACCTAAGTGCAACCTCAATTTATGTTAATTTATCTACAGATGATGCAAATCAACATTATTCATTTGTTGAGTTTGATAAATCTTTAGTTGGGTGGTGGAGAATGGATGATTTAAATTCCTCAGGAGATGTTTTGGATAGAAGCAGTTCTTCTAATAATGGAAGTGCTCTTGGTGGTGCTACTTTAAATGAGTCTGGGGTTTATGGAAAAAGTTTTGAGTTTGATGGAAAATCTGGAAGTTATCTTAAGCTTGGTTCTCCATTTAACTTAACTAATTCAAATTTCACAATCTCATTGTGGGTGAGGGAGATTTCAACAGATGAAGGAGCTCATTACTTTCTTGCTTGCAATGAGGGGAATTATATTAGATTTGGGAGAAGTGGAAATGCACTATACTCTTATTCAAGTACCTCATATGGAAGCATTAGTATTGGTCAAAATAATTTAACTTTATGGAGTTGGGAGAAGTGGAATAATTTTGTTTTAATGTTTAATGGAACAGGAGCATATCACTATCTTAATGGAAATGTTCTTGCTACAAAAGATACTGATGTTGATTATGTTTCTCCAGACCCAACTTATTGTGTTATTGGATGTAGATATTCCACTTCTAATTTGCTTAATGGAAGTTTGGATGATATTCTTATTTTCAATCGTTCACTTTCAGCAGCAGAAATTCAAAGTTTGTATAATGCAAGTGAATATAAGTATTCTCATAATTTTACAAATTTGGAATTAGATACTCATACAATTACAGGTTATGCTGTGGATATTGTTGGAAATTTAAATCAAACTGAAGAAAGAAGTGTAAATGTTTGTGGAGTTCCTGTAACTACAACACCTCAAATTTCTCCTATTTCTCCAGAGACTGATGATAATCTTAATTGTTCATTTATAATTACTGGGGGGTGTTCATTAAGTGGGAATATGACTTGGTTTAAGAATAATGTTACAAACTTCACTCTAAGCCTGGAAGTTGAGAATAATAAAAGTGCTTCATATATTCTAGATTCTGGAAATCTCACAGCAGGAGATACATGGATATGTGAGATAACCCCTAGAAATCCTGCAGGTTATGGAGCAAAAAAGAATTCAAGTGAGATTAATATTCTTCAAGGATTAGGTGTATCATTTACTTCACTAACTCCTGTTTCTGAGATTTCAACACAAAATACAAGCATAGAGATAAATGTAAGTATTACTGATTCTCTACTCAATCCACTTAATAAAATAGTTTGGAATTGGAATGGAAGTAATCATACTATTTTTGAGAATGATTTAGTTTTAATGTTTAATTTTGAAAATTTATCTTCTCTTGGTGAAAGTGCTACACTTGCCCTTGATATTGCTGGTAATGATAATAATGCAACATTAAGCTCTCCAATTGTAAATATAACTGGAAAGTATGGTAAGGGACTTGAGTTTGATGGAAAAGAAACAAAAAGAGTTTATGTTCCTGACTCTGATAATCTGGATTTAACTAATTTTACAATTTCTTTTTGGTTTAAAAGAAAAGGAGCTAGTTGTGATGGTTCCTGTGCTTTTTCAACTTGTTTTAGTGATGATATAGATGTAGTTACTGCTAAAGGTGGGGGTGGAGGAGATGGAGGAGTATTAGATTGTAATTGGATTATTGGTTTAGCTAGCAGTAAGCTTTCTTTTTGTGCAGAACATACTGCTGGAACTGATTATAGTCTTGCAGGAAGTACTACTCTAAATAATAATCAATGGTATCATGGTGCAGTCACTTATGATGGGAACACTGCCACAATTTATGTAGATGGAGCATATGAAAGTAGTGGCAGTGTTGGAGGGACAATTAATACAAATACTGTAGATGTAGGAATTGGAGTTGGATTAGAAAATAATCCTATAGTAAATAATGGAGCTTGGAATGGAACAATTGATGAGTTTATGATATGGAATAAATCTCTTAATTCAACTGAGATTTCTCAATTGTATATGATGAATTTAAGAAAGTACGATGCTGACAAGTGGAGTTTGTATATAAACCAAAGTAAAAATTCTACAGATGGTTTAGATTTAGGAACTTATTCTTACCAAGCATTTGTTGCAAATGCAGGAGAAGGAAGAAAAACTGAAGAAAGAAATATTACAGTTTCAGGTGTGCCTGGAGTTGATTACTTTCCAAATGTAACTCTGAATTCTCCGCCAAATAATAATATCTCTACAATTAATTCAAGTCTGAATTTTAATTGTTCTGCTACAGATGACCAGAATCTTGAAAATATTAGTTTATATGGAAATTGGAGTGGAGGATGGCATTTGAATCAAACTCTAGAAAGGAGTGGGATAAGCAATGAATCTATGTTTAAAGTGAATTTAACTGATAATAAAAAATATATTTGGAACTGCCTTGCGTGTGATAATGCAAGCCAGTGTAATTTTTCTCTAAGTAATTTTACTCTTAGTGTTAATACAAGTTATGCTCCTTCTCTACCGAAAATTGCATTTGCTTCATTAACTCCTGTTTCTGAGAGTTCAACGCAAAATACAAGCATAGAGATAAATGTAAGCATTAATGACTCAGGCAGTGCTCTTACAGGAGTTATCTGGAGTTGGAATGAAACAAATTTCACAATAATGAACGACTCCCTTAGAATCTGGTTTAATTTTGATAATGTGTCTGCATTAGGTGAAAGTTATCTCCCAAACACTATAGTTTATGACCTGTCTTCTTATCATAATAATGGAAATCTTACTAATATTTCTGCTCCAGCAAAAGCACATTCACCAGACTGGGTTCCTGAAGGAAAGTTTGGAGGAGCTTTTAAATTTACTACTCCTGATTATAATTCAAACGGAGAGTGTTTTTTTGTTCCGCACAGTGACTCATTAAATCCATATGCTGCTGATTTTGCTATGATGATGTGGTTAAATTGCAATTATACAACAGACACAGACTTAAGCAGAAAAGGAAGCACTTTGACCAGTCCGGGGAATATAATGTATAAGATGGAGATAGGAGGGTATGGAACTCCAAATTTATTATCCTTAAATTTTATAAGTGATACTGATGCTGGTTCTACACTTGAGTGGGCAACTCCAATTTGCAATAATGAATGGCATTTTGTTGTTGGACAGAGAAGAGGAGATACTACTGAATTATGGTTTGATGGAGTGAGAGTTGGAAATGATCCAGATTTCACTGGTTCAATTAGCAATCTTGCAAATTTAACAGTTGGATGTAAAGACACAATGGATGATGATTACTATAATGGGACAATGGATGAGTACAGACTTTATATCAATCAGTCATTCTCAGAGTCGGAAATTAATCAAATGTATATGATGAATTTGAATAAATATGATACTGACAAATGGAATTTGTATATTAATCAAAGCAAAAATTCTACAGATGGTTTGGATTTTGGAATTTATTCTTACCAGGCATTTGCTACAAATGAAAACGGAGGGAATAAGACTGAAAAAAGAAATATTACAATTTCTTTACCTGGATTAACAATAAAATCTCCTTCAAATACTACTTATACCAATAATATAATTGACTTTAATGTTTCTGGAAATAGGGACTTGAGTTTTTGCACATTTAGTTTAGATAATTTTGTAAATAATTATTCAATGACTAAATCAAACACTACTTTTTTTAATTTTACTAATTCCTCAATGAAAGATGGAAGCTATACTGCTAACTTTTGGTGCAATGATACTGGGGGGAGTGTAAATAATACTGAAGAAATTGAATTTTTTGTTGATTTTAGCACAAATATAACTTCTTGTAGAAATATTGTAACAGCAAACAGGACATATGTCTTAAGAAATAATATTAGTTCAACAGGAACCTGTATTAATGTTTATGCTCATAATGTAACAATTGATTTAAATGGGTTTAATATAACTGGGGACAGAGTTGGAACAACTGATTATGGGATTTATACAAATCTCTATAACAATATCACAATTAAAAATGGATATATAAATAGTTTTGGGGAGGGGATATATCTACAAAACAGTGATTATGATAATATTACAAACATCACTTCAAGTGATAATCTAATTAATGGTATTAGTCTTGGTGCAGCTGATAAAAATACATTTAATGGGCTTGTTCTAAAATCAAATAGTTATTATGGAATGTTTGTCTTCGGACAAAAAAATAATCTTACAAATATAACTATCTGGAATTGTACTCAAGTGTTTGGATGTCTCACTTTTAATGGGGGTGGGGGGAGTAATAGAGTAACTGGAGGGAGTATAAATAAATCACTGATTCCTTTGATTTTTTTTACTGATTCTGACAATAATATTGTTGAGAATGTGAGAGTATATGAAACTTCTTCTGATGTGATTAATGTAACAGGAACTTCTACTAATAATACTCTGATTAATATGAGTTATGATCTCACCAAAGAGATTGTTGGAACAGGTTCGAGTTTAACAAGAAAATGGTGGTATAAAGCTCATGTAAACAATTCTGCAGGGAGTAATGTTTCAGAAGCGAATATAACCGCATATAATCGGACAGGAGCATATAATTTTAATTTAAATACAGATGAAACAGGATATTCGCAACTTGGTGAGATTATTGATTATGTGAATACAGGGGGGACAAGAAGCTATTTCTCATTATATAATATTTACGCTCTTAATTCAAGTTATCTCAGCAAAAATCATAGTTTTAATGCAAGTTTAGGAAATAATTACAAAGATGTTTTTAGTCTAATCATAAATGATACAACTGCTCCTATTGTAAAAGTAAAATATCCAATTGGTTATGCTGGTTATATTGGA
>CAYOFN010000001.1:67942-75863 GCA_964403535.1 Candidatus Woesearchaeota archaeon | reverse complement strand
CCATTTGATTATACCTCAAAGTAGTCTTTATCTTTTAAGTTCTTTGGTTTTACTTCGGCTTTAAAATATCTTATCATTTTCTTAATTGCCTCTTCCTTGGTTTTTAAGTCGTTTACTATTTTGTATACTTCGACAGTCTTGTCCTCTTCCTTGTCTAGATTTATTTGTATCTTTGTCATTTTGTATCATGATATACTAGGGTAGTATTTGGTGGTATATAAACCTTTCCGTTTTAGTTAACTTTAAATTGTTTCTTGGTTTATCTTATAAATGAAGAGAGAAGAGATAGAGAATCGCGAGAGGGTAATGAAGATTAAAAAAGAAAAATTCATAGAAGCAGTAGTAAATTCTGCTGATTCTTTGGGTTTTCCAATACCCAAGATTAAGTTTTGGGAGGTTTATGATTCAAAGCACTTTACTAGTGGAGAAAGAGCTCATATTCATTTAGATACTAATACTATCTGTATCTCCGAACCAGAATTAGAAGTAATGAATTTTCAAGAAATAGAACATACCGCCTCACACGAGGTATCTCATTTATTAAACAGAACTCATGATGTAGAATTTCAAAATCTTCAATCAGATACAGAAAAGAGTTTATGGACTCCACCGACAGGTGAAGGGATTATTGCTATAGATAACAAAGGTAGTAGTCCTATTAAAGAGAAAAAACCAAAGAGAAAAGCTAGAGTTATAAAGAGTAGATGTAATTATCATTTATGTTACAAAAGAGGAAAAACATACAAGTGCAAGTATTGTAAAAGGTATTATTGTAAAAAACATAAAAAACCTGTAGAGCCTGATTTTAGTGCTTCTTTTTCAGTGGGAGAGTTAAAAGGACATCCTTGTTTAGCTTATTTTAATCATCTGATAGAT
The DNA here is from genome assembly GCA_964403535.1 of Candidatus Woesearchaeota archaeon. Lineage (GTDB taxonomy): Archaea > Nanobdellota > Nanobdellia > Pacearchaeales > GW2011-AR1 > CAYOFN01. The sequence goes on along the minus strand of CAYOFN010000001.1, from coordinate 74,987 downwards.
GAAAGAAAAAAACAAGATGGGGAGTATGAAGAAAGTTTGAGACAACTAAGCAAATCTCGGAGAAAGGAGTGGGAAGAAGATGTTCACGAAGAGAGTTTGAAGCAACAAAGCAAAGTTCGGGAGAAGGAGGGGGAAGAAGATATTTATGAAGAAAGTATGAAAAGATTAAAAGATAAAGAAGAAGAAAGAGGAAAGGAATCTGTCTGGGAAAAATTAAAGAGATTTTTTAGGAGCTGAGTTTACTAAATTCAAATGAAGTCTAATTTTACTTAAACTCTTTGATACTTGATTACAGAGGTAGTTTATTACTAGTTTATAATAGCTTTACATAGTCTCTAAACTGGGTTTGATATTTGTTGTTTATTCTATGCTTTATTCCAATTTTATGCTTTATGTACATAATAAAAATAATAGATTTTATCTTATCGCTTCTTAATGAGGGGTAATTTAATACTCTTCTAACTTCAGAGTATATCTCTGTTCTTGTTGCTATCTTCTTCTCTTGCATAGTTAAAAACAAGTAGATAACATCATAAATCAATCTGTCAAGAGTGGTTAAAACTATGCTATCTCCTTTTCTTAATTTAACCCGTTTGTAAGGTTGTGGCTTAATAGACTTGTATGTTCTGTCTGTTATATTGTATCCTTTCATTCTAACTCATCAGAAGCAGAATACTCTCCTTGCTCTATTTGTTCTTTATGGTTTAAATTCTGTTGCTCTCCCTGTTCAGTTTGGTTTTGTGTTTTATCTTTGATTTTTTGAACTGATGTTACTTTGTAGCTATGTTTACCTTCTGCGCAAATTATCAATTCATCAGGTTCAAATCCTGCTTCAATGCGGATGACTAGCCCCCTTAAAACGTGGGATAAAGGAGGGTTAGTTATTCGTTCTGTATCTTCTTCCTTCCTCCAGAAAGTTCTGTATGTTCCAAGCTCTAATAGTACGGCTCTTGTTTCTTTAAGAAGAATTAATTTTGGAATTACTTTTTCAAAAGTGTTTATGAAGTTCTCTACTTGCTTCTTGTCTGTAAATCCCTTCTGTAACTCTCTCTGAAATTTTCTTAATTCTTCCATTACAAACTCATTTTTATTAGTTAAAGGTTCAGAGATTTCCTCTAAGTGTTTTTTATATAACTCCTCTTTGTTTTTCTGAGCAAATTCTGTAAACTCTTTTTTATGCTGTTCTGCGCTTGCTTTTAAAGACTGAACAAGTGTTTTTTGAGTTTCCTGCAAAACTTTAAGCTCTTCGTTTATTATCTCTTGTTTCTTTTTATTTAAATTTTCATGGTTAGTTTTAAGGGCTTTAAGTTCTGATACTAATTTCTCTATATCCTGCTTTTTAGATTTAGATAAAAAATGCTGAGATATAAACCAAGTGAAGTCTTTATTCAAATGACAGCCTCCCTTATTATCTCTACTGAACAAGTCTTCAAATTCTAAAAGTTCTCTTTTGATATCTCCAAAAAACTTTTTAGTTATCATTCTCTAAAACCTCCAGATTTTTAAGATAATTACAAAGCTTAATGCCTGCTCTAGCTATGTGAGGGTTAGTCTGATAAGTCTCAATTAGCTCTTTTTCACTAACTCCTTCAAAGCTTAATAGAGCAGATTGTAGAATCCAGAGGAATGTTTGTTTATTCATCTTTCTTACCCTCCAAAGCTTCTTTTATGCCTGATTGAGAGAAATCAATACTTTCTGGTTCTTTGAACATTAAGAGCTTCTCCCTTGCTTTAAGAATATTAAGTTTAACTTGTCTTGATTTGCCTGTACTCCTCTTATCTAAAACCAACCCTAACCTTCTTAATGCTCTACTAATTCCCCTGGAATTTATCCATTTTTCCTCCTCACCAACATAACTCTTAAAGTCCGAAACAACCAGGGAAACATTAACAAAACCCTCATAAGAAGACTGAGATAGAAACTCTATCAACCTTACATCTCTATTTTCCTCTCTATCTGACTCTTTCCTCTCCTGGACAATTTTCAATGAAACCTCCAACATTTCTTTCAATTGTTCCTTCCCAATAATGTCTGCAATGATAAATAAAGGGAAGAATAATTCTAAATCCCTACCTGATAAATTTGAAGAATTTATTTGTTTAAACAATAATGTAAAGTTGTTAGTATGGTAAGTATCGTAAGTATGGTAAGTATCGTAAGTTTCTCCTTTATTACTTACTTCATTTACTTCATTTACTTCATTTACTTCATTTACTTCATTTACTTCATTTACTTCATTTACTATATTCTTCTGATACTCGTTCCATTTTGAGAAGATGTTTCCAAATAAACTTTCCCCTTTTATTTTTTCTGTTAACCTCAAAAGTCCTCCTTTAATAATTTGAAACTCCATATCTTGCTCAAAGTTCTCAATTAACTTTGTAATCTCTGTTTTATTTGACTTTTCCAAGATAATAGAAACACATCTATCTTGTAGGGTGTTATCCAATCCCCAGATGTTTGCAATTGCAATTGGACAATAAACCTCAAATTGTTCTACTGCTTGTTGTTCACCTTCTTTTGTTTTTTTCTTTGTCATCCTCTCAACATACATACCTTTCTTATATGCAGAATTTAAAAGAAGTTGGAGGTTTTCTTTACCTTTTGCAAGAGGTTCAAGTTCATCGATACATAAAGTTCGTTGTCTTGCTGTCCTAAATAAAACTGCCTCTGATAAACTCCCTGCTAATTTACCATTACAGGAAAGAGTTGAAATCATCTTTAAAATTCTCGTTTTTCCTGAACCTTTCATTGCATTAAAATATAAGTAAGGATATGTAGAAAATTGTTTGTGCAGGTAAGTTCCAATTATCCACACAGAGATAAGGGTGTAATCCTCCTCACGACTCAAATACATAAATTCCTTTAATTTTCTCTTGATTCTTAAAAAATACCTTTTCAATCCTTCTTCCTCTGACACCAAGGTTTCAAAATCTTGTTTTGTAAATCCACTATTTTCTTTCTTTGTCATTTTATTCCCTCCTTAATTTTAAGTATTCTAGAAAGAGGTAGAGTGATTAGATTTTTGTTTGTCTGAAAAGTAATCATCCCTTCTTTTATGTCAATTATTTTAACATAAGCAGAAACAGATTGATTGTTATCTTCTAAATAAACAATAAAAACTTCTTTATCTGTTCTGTAACCTGTAACCTTGTCTTTTTCCATTTTAAGTATTCTTAATTTGTTCCTCCTTGCTTAATTTATCTTGAATGTTAGAGCTGGCAAGATTAGAATGGTTGTCAGAGGGTTTAATCCCCTCCACAGAATGCCCTTTTTTAGCCAAGATACCTACGTTTTGCGTGCCTTTTTTAAAAGATTTACCTCGAGCTATAGTTTCCCTCCCGAATCGAAAAGAAAATAAAGGACAAGCTATAAAAGTACACTCTCTCCAAGATTTTAAATCTCCTCCTGAACAAAGCTCACGGCAGTATATCCTTATTGCAGATTTGCGTGTGAGGCGTCTCTTATATTTTTTCATAAATTTTTCCATATCAACATTCCGCATTTTTTATCTCCTTAACCTTTAGCTTTAATTTCTGAAGTTCTACAAAGTAGAGTTTGAGCTCCTCTTCAACTAGTTGGTTTAAAGGTTTATTTTGTGGACTTTGCATTTTCTTCATTTTGATGTTTAATCTCGTGCTGAGCCATGAGTGTATCTAAATGCCTCTGAGTATAAGCCTCAATTTCTTTACCGCATTTTTTACATTTTTTTGAAATCATCTTAATTAAAAAGGAAAGTAAACCTACCTATCCTTTCCTTTTTAGTTTAGGCGGGTTTATAAAGGCTAAACCCCTCTTGAAAGGGGTTTTGCTTAAGATGGTAAATAAAGCTAAAATAAAGGCTGGAAGGTGGAGAAGCACCCAAACACCAACAGGTAATTTAATTATCTCCTCTATATTCCTAAAACCTAAAATTCAGAAAGAATTAAGAGAAAGAATTAAAAAAAGTCTAGCAAGGAGAGAAGAAAGAGACTTAGTAAAAAGAAAACAAAAACTCAGGCAAAGTGAGGAATGGAAAGAAAAATCAGATGAGGAGTTTGAGAATCATTGGAAGTTCAACGAATATAAATATAAAAGATATATTCACTATAAGGAAATTCAAGAGAAATCAATATGTAAATTAGTTTCAGTTTATATCAATATTTTTAAAGAATTGCATTATTGTTTGGTTGTCTCTAAACGAAAAAACCCAGAGAGCAAATACCACAAAATTGAAGAATATCTGGGCACTATTGACTTCTTCTTTGATTATGCTGATGAGCGACTGCCCCAAAATAAGAAATTTACTAAAGATGAAAAGATTTGTTTAAATGTAAGAATGGCATCTCCTTCAGAGAGGAAATTGATTTTGAGTTATAAAGCAGATAATTTAATTGAGAAGATAAAGCTTTATCTTCTAGACTTATTTGTAGTCCAAAAATTAAACCATGATTTAGATATTTTGAATGAATCTATTAGGGAGAAAATAAAGATTATCTGTGGATTAGATACAGAAGGAAAATTACTAGAGAATACTTGTGGATACAAATCCAAGAAAAAAATTAATGAGGCACTATTATTTCTTAAAAATTATGAAGAAGAAGATTTTCACCATCTTCTTAAGGCTCTTTCTTCGTTTGAACATGATTATTTGAAAAAAGGAAAGAGGTTTAAGGATTATAAAAGATATGTTTTTGATTATCTAGAAGAAGAACATAAAAAAGATTTTGAGATGCTTGATAGAGGCATAAAGAAAAATAAAAAGTCTACTTAATCTTCTGACTTGCTTCTTTAATCACTCCTCTTCCTTCTCTAAGAGCATCAAGAACTAGTTTTAATGTCTGCTCATCCTTATCTAATCTCTCCCTTAATGCTCCTATCTCCTCGTTCTTAAACTGCTCATTAACCTGCTCTTCTACCATTCCTGCTCTTGAGATATAAACATCGGGCATACGAGAGCTGAACTTCCAGCCGTACCTATAACATAACTGCTGTCGGTTTAATTTCCCAGCGTAGTAAGTAGCTGAGGAGTGTCTAAATAAGTGAGCGTAGATTCTTCTTTTTAAAACCCTCTTTCCCAACCTGCCTATTAAGAACCTTACATTATCGTACTTATCAGAGTAGACAGGCTCTGAGGGTTTAAAATGATGCTCTGCTAAATAATCTCTTATTGCTTCTGCGCTATATTTCCAGTATACTCCTATTGTCCTTCCTGCTGTCTTGCTATACTCTTCTTTAAAAGTAAGTTTATAATATGGAGAGTTGGCATCAGGCTCTTGTATATCTTCGTAACGTATATTAAGAAATTCCTCTATTCTTGCTCCTGTGTCAAATAGAACAGCAATTAAAAATCTCTCTTTGTTATTCTTACAGCCTTTGTATAATTTCTCTATATCTCCTTCTTTAAGATAATCAGGGGTTTTTTCTTTAACTGATGTATCCAACCAGTCTATAAGTTCAGGGTATCTTTCTGGATTATCCTTAAATTTCCATTTAAGGTAAATCTTAAGTGTTTTTTTAAAATCTGATTTAGTACTCTCACTATAAGGCTTTTTAGTTATTTTATTTTTTATTTTGTTTGCAGTTAATTCTTTTTCAAATTGCTCTATGTCCTTGCCTGTTAACTTGCTAAAAGGTTTTTTAAAATAATGAAAAAGAGACTTTAATCCGTCTAGGTATTTTAAGAGCCTGCTTGTTCCTATTCTCTTTCTTAAGTTTACTTTACCTAAACTTGCGAGTCTTAAGAATTCAAGAATATCTTTTTTATCTTCTTCAGAGATACATTTATCTTTAAGAAAGGCTTTTTTTCTAGCCTCGAGGTTACGTTCGTGTATCTCTATCTTCTCATAAGCCATAAAAAACCCAAGTTATGCCTATTTATAAAGGTTACGTAACCCGTATATTTATGCTCTACGCCCGCGCCGGGAGTCGAACCCGGATTACGGCCGCGACAGGGCCGAGTGTTAGCCATTGCACCACGCGAGCAGTTATATCTAGTATTTCTATGTTTCATTACATTTTTAAACTTTATCTTATTGATATTTTTATAAATTAAAAAAGAGAAAGATGATAGGAAAAGCTGTAGTCTATGTTTTATTGTTAATCATCCTTTTGGGCTCATTGTATTTTTTATATCAGAATTTACCTGGAGAGCCTGAAGAGCTTAGTGTGTCTTATTCTTCTAATCCTGAATTGCCTGAAATAAAAGCTAATTCAAGTATAAGCCAGTTTTATCCTAATATGAGATTTAGAAACAGCAGGATTTTTTATTTTATAGACACTAAATGCAATGATGTTCAGGAAGAGAGGATTAAAAGAGCTTTTGATTCAATCAGTCAAGAAGTTGGAGTAATTCAGTTTCAGAATAATATAGAGAGTGAAGCTGAGATTATTGCAGTATGTTCAAAAGATTATGTTCAGTTAGAGGGAAATTTAATTAAACCAGGGGAGGGAGGGCCTACTGAGATTATTAATACAAGCAAGTATAATATTATTTTAAGTGGGGCGATTTTTATGTATGGTTCACTTGAGTGCGAGTATCCTATTGTAGAGGTTCATGAGATTATGCATGTTCTTGGATTTGACCATATTAATGAGTCTATGGATATCATGTACCCTTATTCTTCTTGTGAGCAGAGAATAAGTGCAAAGGAGATTAGTATTTTGAGGGAATTGTACTCTGTTGAGAGTCTACCTGATTTAAGTTTCTCAAATGTGAGTGCAGTTAAAAAAGGAAGATATCTTGATTTTAGCTTAGAAATAAAAAATATAGGATTAGATGATGCTAATGGAGTTATTCTTTCTGTACTTGATTCAGATAAAGTAATTAAAGAGTTTGATATTGGGGAAGTGGGAATAGTTCAGGGAAAATCCTTATTAGTTGAGAATCTTAAGCTTTCTTCTAGAGATACTGAAGGAATTGTTTTTGAGATAAAGGGAAATAAACAAGAGTTAAATGAAGAGAATAATATTCTTACCTTGTCAATATAAAAAAAGAAAAATAATAAATTAAAGAAAGTTTATTCTGCTGTTTCAGCTGTTTCAGCAGGAGCTTCTTCTGTTGAA
>CAYOFN010000001.1:0-67842 GCA_964403535.1 Candidatus Woesearchaeota archaeon | reverse complement strand
GTTGAAGCTTCTTCTGTTTCAGTGTCTTCAGCAGGAGCTTCTTCAGTTGAAGCTTCTTCTGTTGTTGTTTCTTCTTCTGTCATTTTTTTTTCACCTTATTTATCTAAAAGTCTGAAAAATTCAGTGTTTTTAAAGGTTTGGATTTAGTTTCACTCTAAATTAAGGTGACAGAATAAGATTAATTCCCTGTTTCAGCAGAAGTTACCATAGTTATAAGAGAAGTTTCTCTAAGAGCAGGTCTTCCTTTGTTATCTCTGCTTGTGAACACCCATTTTCCTCCTGCTTCATCACGTGAAAGCTGAGGATAAAGATTAGGTAAGTCATTCGCAAGTATGCTTTTTGCTAATGCTCTTACTGAGGTTTGGTTTCCTTGTAATCTTCTTAGATTTATCTCTCCAATGAACTCAGTTATTACTGGAGGAGCAAAGTATCCTACCACCTGATTGTCTCCGTCCTGAGGAGCATTCTCTCCTACTCTCAAAAGAACATCTTTTCCGTGTAATCTTTCAACTAGATACTTTTTGTTTGTTGCGGTCGTATAGATTGTTGGCATGACTTTTGAAAATCTTCAAGTTATTTAAAGATTATTGTAGGGTAGAGTATATATTTGAGAAAATATCCCCGCACCCGGATTCGAACCGGGGATCTCTCGGTATCGGCTTTTCAGGATTCATATTATCCACAAAACAGTGGAACAATCCACCCTAGATTTTCTACAGCCAAGCGCTCTACCGCTGAGCTATGCGGGGATAGTAAAAGAAGAGATGATTTATTTTTAAATGTTTGTAAGATAAAATAAGGGAGAAATTACAATTCAGTAAGAGTTCAATGAGAAGATTCTTTTTTCACTTCGTTTATGAAAAATGCATTATTACTTGAAGTTTCTTTTACTTTTCCATTTGATTCATATATTGCAGTTGCTTCCTGAAGCTCAAACTTCCCGATTACACTTATTTTTGAGTAGACAATATAACTTAAGACTCTTTCTTCTCCTGTATTAAGACTTTCTAGATTCCACTCAATTCTCCTATTTTTTTCATCAATCCTGTCAGGAGCAATTGCCCCAAACCTGTTATAGATAGTAAGAGAAGATGGAATCTTGTCGATTACTCTTATTTTTTCAGTAGCTCTTCTTGCTTTTGCGAGAATGCTTATTTTAAGTGCAAATTCTCCTCCGCGAGTTCTCACAAAAGTGGCTTTTTTTCTGAGAATCAAGTCTGAGGTAAGATATCTTTTTGTGACAAAGTATAAAAGAATTATTGCAAGAATGATAATTACGGGGAGTATAAAATTAGTCTTTACTACAACTTTTAAGTTCTCATCAGGAATTATATTTGCATTCCACCTATACACCCTATAAACTCCCATTGTTCCTCTGTCTGTAGGAGCTATGCTAAATGTAGTGAAAAGAGCTGAGAACAAGTCTTTTTTAATAATAATACTCGCATCTACAGGGATATTTCCTTTGTTCTTTTTTTCTATCTCATACCTGTTTATTAAAAATCCTTCTTTTGTTTCAGTTGTTTCTATTCCTGATTGCTCTAAAAACTGGATTATTGAACTAAGGGATTCTTTTTTCCCATCAAGAGTAATCCTTGCATTTAAGAGATAGGTTCCTGCTAAGATTGTTTTTGCTTGCTCTTTGTCTATGCTAACCTCAATTTGCTTTTTCTCGTGAGGTGCTAATGAAAATGTTTTTTCTTCTGAGAAAAAGGTTGAAGAAAAAAGAGCAGTTATTTCTTTAAAATCAAAATCAGCTTTGTTATTAAAATGAATAATTGTTTTATTGTCTACTGGAGTGAAACTATCTGCATAAAAATCAAATGCATTTTTTAAATCAAGTATGTTTATTGTCAGCATGTCAGACTGCACTTCTCCTTTAGCATCTCTTATTTTATACTCAAAAGTGTAAAAACCAAGGTTCTTTTTTATTGAGTCCTGTGGAAGAACCTCAATAGTGACTTTTTTGGTCTCATCTTGGCTTATATACACTGAACCTGTTGGAGAAATATCTACTCCAACTAATGAGTAAATCTGAAAATTACTTCCCTCTGCACGATTAGTTATAACAAGTTCAAATTTTGCAGGTTGATTTAGATTAGTTATAACTGAATTAGAGAGAGTATTCTTAGTTATATCTAGATTTATAGCTGAAACAAGGTTTAAGAGCAGTAAAAAAGATGCTAAAACAAAAATAATTCCCTTTTTTCCTTTCATATGAAGCTTATTTTTAAGAGATATATAAAGATTTCTGTGGTATATTACACTATCAAATTAAATGATTATCTTTGTGCTTCCATAGCTAAAAATGCCTTACACTGCCCAATAAATTCATCTACTTCTTCAATTAATTTTGTTTCATACTGGTCTATTCTTGCTCGTATGATATACCTATCGTAAACCCCTCTTAAAAACTTAAGAAAAGGGTTATCTTCCCATCTATGCTCATAATCTTTCTCAAGAACTCCTTTAGAACGAATCTCAACTGTTCCTTTGTTCATGTTGATTTTTTCTCCGTTTTTTTGCACTTCAACATCTTTCATTCCAGTTATACGCCACCTTACTTTTGCTACAAATCTGAAATAATCTGAAATTTTTCTTTTAGCTTCCCACTCAATCTCTATTTCTTTTCCTCCAGGACTTATTTTTTCAGAGTATTTTCCCTCAGCAACATCATATCCCTCTCCATCTAGCCATTCATATGCAAATCTATAGAAATCTTTAAAATCAAATATCCCTGATTGTTTAATCTTTGTTGCAAATACATTATCTTTTTCTACCATTTTTCCTCTTTTAGAATAAGAAAGAAGGTGTATTTAAATATTTTTAGTTTGTGTGAATTATTGACTTTGCTTGGAGAGGAGCACCATCTTAAGTGTTGAATCTAACTTAAAAGATTGTTATCTTTATCAGACTTAATTAAAGTATTAGTTAATAGCCTCAGTTTATGGTTGAGCAAAATTGAAGAATTAGCAGATTTAGAATAGATTATTATCTTTTAAATTAACAATATCAGTAAGGGGATTACATAGCATCTCTGCAGGAATCGCAGATAAGCTCCCCATTTTCTCTGTAAAGAATTCCAAAAGTACCACACTCTTCACAGACTCCTTCTTTAATTCTTGTAAGCTTGGTTTTCTTTCTTTTTTCAGATTCTTCTTTTATCTGAAAAGATTCGCTTGCTATTTCAAATAAGCTTGGTTCTATTTTGATAATATCCTTCATAGTTAGAAATCCTATTACTTTTTTTTGAGAAGTAACAGGAAGCCAGCGATACTTTGTTTTTTTCATTTTTTGGAGTGCATCATATAAATCTGCAGAGGGTTTTATAGTGGCAAGTTTTCTTGGAGCGATCTCACTTGCTTCAATACTATCTAAATCTTTTTTTGATTTTTTTGTCAGAGCCCAGATAATATCTCCTTCTGTGATTATTCCTTTAAGAATTCCTTTTTCCTCGAGAATTAAAGAGCCTACTCTTTTTTTAATCATTTTTTTTGCACAATTTAGAACAGAAGTTGAGGGGTTTACTGAGACAAAATCTCTTGTCATTATGTCCCCCACCTTAATGCCAGTTTTCATAATAAAGATAAGACATGTAAATATATAAGGTTTATGAAATAAGCCTTTTCATTATCTATACACTCAAACATAACAATACTTAAAAATCAGAAAAAAGATACAAAAGTATGACTGAGGTTCAACCAAACCAACAAAGAGAGAAAAGTAAAGAAGGACTTACAAAAAGAATTTTAGATGCTATCTTTGTTCCAACTTCATTTGTACGATTTGTTGCAAGAACTAATCATTTTCTTGAAGAAGAGGGAGATAAATTAGGCTGGAAAACTAAAGTAAGTGGTTATTTTTCTTCCTCAGTCTTAGAACTTGCAAGGTTGATGGTGTATTATCAAATTGCAGAAGAAGTATATAAACGTATAAATTCATAAAACTAAAAAATGACAGATAGACAACCAATTTTTATAATGCCTGAAAATATTCAGAGAACAATTGGAAGAGACGCCCAGAGAAATAATATCCTGGCTGCAAGATTAGTTGGAGAAACAGTCAAAACTACTCTCGGACCTAAAGGAATGGATAAGATGCTTGTTAGTTCTACAGGAGATATTGTTGTGACTAATGATGGAGTCACTATTCTTGAGGAAATGGAGATTGAACATCCTGCTGCTAAGATGATGGTTGAGATTGCAAAGACACAGGAAAAAGAAGTTGGAGATGGAACTACTACTGCAGTTATGTTCGCAGGAAAATTGCTGGAAAATGCCGAAAAGCTACTTGACTAGAAAGTTCATCCAACTGTGATTATAAAAGGGTATAGACTTGCTTCTGAAAAAGCCAAAGAAATATTAAAAGAAATTTCAATTGTGATTGCTCCAGAACAGGAAGATGTCTTAAGAAGCATTGCTAAGACTGCAATGACTGGAAAGGGTGCAGAGACCGTGAAGGACAAGTTTGCTGAGATTATTGTAAGAGCAGTTAAACAAATTCAGCATCAGGGAAATATTAATCTACAGGATATAAAAATAGAAAAAAGAACAGGAAGAGGAATAGAGGATACAGAGATTATTCAGGGACTTATTATTGATAAAGAAAAAGTTTCAATGGAGATGCCTCAAAAAATAAGTAATGCAAAGATAGCACTAATTGATGAAGCTTTAGAAATTAAAAAACCAGAATCTGAAGCAAGAATTTCTATTACTTCTCCAGAACAACTGCAAGGGTTTATTGAACAAGAAGAGAGCATGTTAAGAAAGATGGTTGAGAAAATAAGAGAGAGTGGGGCAAATGTTTTGTTCTGCCAAAAGGGAATAGATGAGATTGCTCAGTATTATCTTGCTAAATCTGGGATTTATTCTTGCAGAAGAGTTGCAAAGAGTGATATGGAAAAATTAGCAAGAGCTACAAGTGGAAAAATTATCAGTAATCTTAATGAGATTCAGACAAATGATTTGGGAGGTGCCCAGATTGTAGAGGAGATTAGAGAGGGAGAGGATGCTATGACTTATATCAGGGGATGCAGTAATCCAAAAGCAGTTTCTATACTTATTCATGGAGGGACAGAACATGTAGTTGATGAGATGGAAAGGGCAATTAAAGATGGATTAGGAGATGTTGCTGCTGTTCTAAAGCAAAACAGAGTTGTTGCAGGAGCTGGGGGAGTTGAGATGGAATTAGCAAGAAGATTAAAAGAGTTTTCAAATACTCTTTCAGGAAGAGAACAGCTTGCAGTTGGAGAGTTTGCAGCTGCACTTGAGTTTATTCCTGCTACTTTAGCTGAAAATGCAGGACTTGACCCGATTGATGTTTTAACTGAGTTAAAAGCAAGACATGATGCTGGAGAAAAATACGCTGGAATAAATATTTTTTCAGGAAAAGTTGAAGACTCTCTTAAACAGGGGATTATTGAGCCACTGAAAATAAAAACTCAAATAATTGATTCTGCTTCAGAAGTAGCGATGATGATTCTCAGAATTGATGATGTTTTAAGTTCTGGAAAATCTTCAGGTTCAGGAATGACTAGGGGAATGCCTCCTGGAATGGAAGGATATGAATGAGATGCGCGAGCCTGAGAGGATTTCATTTAAGTACTTTAAATAAGATGGGAAATGGAATGCGCGAGCCGGGAGTTGAACCCGGGTCACTTCGTTTTTGTTAACTTAGAGCAAATTTAGTTTTTGAAACTCTAAGAAACCTTTTTAGAAAAAAGGTTTGTTATTGGCAACGAAATATACTAACCACTATACTACCCGCGCATGTTTTATGAAGTATGAAGGGATATAAAAAGTTTATTACTCTTGATTTATTCTTGTTCTTTTAGGCTAATTAAGAAGTTAAAAAGATTTATTCTTCACCTCTTAATCTTTTAGTAAGAGTTCTGTCTAAAAATAAATTCATCTGCCATGCTTTAAGTTTATAAGCTTGAATAGTTTGTCTAGGACCAAGTTCTCTTGCTACTTCAGTTGCTCTTTTTAAAATTTCAGGAAAAGCTGAATAGGGAACCCATTCATTTATTTGCTGTTCTGTGAATCTATCTCTTGCAGTATCAAATAACCAGGATTTTGCAATTGACTGTGCAATTACTCTTTCATCATATGCTTCAAGATTGTTTAAATGATGCCAGTGCTCTAAAGGAATTGAATTTGGAGGTACTCCTTCTGATAGTTTAGATAATACTCTTTTAGAGGTTGTGGGTTCAAGTTGAATACAAAAAACTTCAAAAGCAAGAGTAGCATATTGAGGGACTCTAAAAGGAAAGGTTAAATTAAGCACAATTGGAGTTCTATGACTCAAAAGAGGCTGATTCGCATATCGGCCAATTATCCTTCTTGTTCTTGAAGCATGAGAAGTTGTTCTATCAAACCTAAAATTTACTCCTCTGATAGTTGAACCAAAACAAGCAATTCCTTTTATCCAGTTCTTTATCTTATAATCTTTTACAGGAAGAGCAATTATCCTCTCATCAGATTCAATACTGTCTAATTTTGGTTCTTCTAAATCTTCAAGAGTTTTTGGAATTCTAAATTGGACATCTGGGTTTTTTAATTTCACTCCTCTTTCTCTAAGATACTTTTGAGAATCCCATACCCCTGCCAGAGCCAGGGCAGTTCCTTCATCAAGCAAAGTTCTGTCTTGAGATTCATCAAGGAATTCATAAGAGGATTGCTCAGAAGTAATACTTGTAATTTCTACACTTGTTGGTAGTCTTGTATCTCCTGGCAAAGGAGAGGGAATCCTAGGAGTTCCATCTAAAACTTCCTTTACTATTCCTTGTTCAAGAACTAAATCCCTTGTCATGTTTCTGAAGATATTTGATTAAATGAGTATAAAAAATTTACTATAACCCTAATATGAAAAAGATAGTAGAATTTAAAAATACCTGTATTTTATTTGAAATATGGACCGGTAGTCTAGTGGTTACGACATCTCGTTTACACCGAGAAGATCGGAGGTTCGATTCCTCCCCGGTCCATCAAAAGTGAAAATGGTGCCAGAAAAAGTATTTTTTACTAAAGGAGTAGGAGTTCACAAAGATAAGCTTGCTTCTTTTGAATTAGCTTTGAGAAATGCTGGAATTGAAAAATGCAATCTTGTTATGGTTTCAAGTATCTTTCCTCCAAATTGCAAAACAATTTCGAAAGATGAAGGTTTAAAATTACTCTCTCCTGGAGAACTAACTTTTTGTGTTATGGCTAGAAATGATACAAGTGAACCAAATAGACTTATCTCTGCTTCAATAGGACTTGCAATTCCCAAAGACTCAAACAATTATGGATATCTCTCAGAACATCATGCTTATGGAGAAAAAGGAGAAAAAGCAGGGGAGTATGCTGAAGATTTGGCAGCTACAATGTTAGCAACAACTCTTGGAGTAGAGTTTGATTCAAATCAGGCATGGGAAGACAGAGAACAAGTTTACAAAGCAAGCGGGCATATTTTCAGGACGACAAATATCACCCAGTCTGCTGAAGGAAATAAAGATGGACTCTGGACTACAGTGATTGCTTCTGCTGTTTTTGTTAAAAATTCAAATTTAACTTGATTTTTTCACAAGATTTAAATAGTAACTTTTTTGTATAAGAATATGATGGGGATAAATCCTACTGGTTTGCCTGATATTGGAACTGGTTATGATGGAAAGCCAAAACTTCCTGGAGTAAGTGATATTCCTGATGATGTTAAAAAAGAGATGGACAAAACAAGGATTGAATTAGAAAAAGTTAAGAAAAGTATTCTTTCAAAATACAGATTTACTATGGCTTTGGGAATTATCCCTCCGCAAGCTGCTGAAAAGTTTGATGAAGAGATGGAATTAACTGAAGAAGAGAAAAAAGAAAAGCCAATTCACCTGGTTATGCTTATTCCTGAAGATAATTTTAAAGAAATTGGAAAGATAAGAGCTGATTTGATTAAAGACTTAAAAGATATGAAACCAAAGGTATGGCTGACTATTATTACTCCTATTGATTTATGGAATTACTGCCTTGACAGCAAATTTGAGATTGTAGAAGCAATTGGAATGAGCTTTCCTTTGCATGATAAAGGAATGTTAAGCGGGTTAAGAGCAGCAGAGATTCATAAAAGCCTTGTTCTCAGAAAATTTGAGAAGTATATTTACTCTTATGTTATTGCTGGAAGTTTAGTCAGAGGAGATGCTCAGAAAACAAGTGATGTTGATATTTTTATTATTATTGATGATACTGATGTCAAGAGAATGCCAAGAATAGAATTAAAGGAAAAATTAAGAGGAATTATTTATCAGTATATTATGCAGGCTGAAGATATGGCTGGTGTAAAAAATGTTTTAAATGTGCAGGTTTATCTTCTTACTGAGTTCTGGGAGTCTGTAAAAGATGCTCATCCTGTTATTTTTACTTTTATTAGAGATGGAATTCCTCTTTATGATAGAGGTGGATTTATTCCATGGAAATTGCTTCTTAAAATGGGAAAGATTAAACCTTCTCCAGAAGCAATAGATATGTTTATGTCTATGGGAGACAAAACTCAGGAGATTGTGAAAAGAAAACTTCTTGATATTGTAATGGGAGATATTTACTGGAGTGTTATGACTCCGAGCCAGGCTTTACTCATGCTGTATGGAATTCCTCCTCCTAATGCTTATGAAACAGTCAAAGAAATGAAAAGAATATTTGTAGAAAAAGAAAAAATGTTGGAGAAAAAGTATACTGATATTTTTGAGAAGATAGTTATCAAGTATTATAAGGGATATGAACATAAAAAAATTAATGAAGTTTCTGGAAAAGAAGTTGATGAGTTGATGAGTGATGCTAATGATTATATGAAGAGGTTAAAAGAGCTAAGAGTGGATATTGAAAAAAGAGCTCAGAAAACAACAATTGAACAGATTTATTCTGAGGTTTTTAAGATTTTAAGGGGATTGTTTGGAAAAAAGTCTGAGAAAGAACTTGTAAAAGATTTTGAGGGTGAGCTTGTTAATAAAGGAAAAGCTGAACCTAAGCTGATTCATGTTCTGAATAATTTAGTTGATGCTGAAAAAAGGTATAAAAATAAGAAAAATCCAGATAAAAATGAGACAGAGACAATAAGAAAAGATGCAACTCATTTAATTAACAGCCTTATTGATTATGGGCAGAGATGTGAATTAGCTGAATTGCAGAAAAATAAGGTTTTAATTGAGTATGGAGAGAAAAAAGCTGAGCTTTTTTTAACTAATCCTGCTTTTTTGATTAAAGATGGGAAAATTTTCAAGATAAAAGATAAGATTGAGGAAGCAAATATGGAGGAGCTTGAAGAAGCATTAAAACAGCAAAAAGAAAGGTCCTGTAAGATTAGCAAGAAAATCTTAGAATTACTGAAAAGAGAAATAGGGGAATTTGCGATAAGTTTATAAATTTAAAGTTTAAAAGAAGAAGGTTTACTTTTGAAGTTACTTAATTCTACAGAGTGTAATCGTAGAGATCAGACTAATTCTATTGAGTTAAAACTCAAGATTTAAAAACCTATTTTTTCTAAAGGTTACTATGAAAGCTGTAATAATGCAATTTAGAAGAGGAAGAAAAACTTACAAGCCGAGACATTTTATTATAGATGTAGGAGCTAAGAATAGAGAGGAAACTGCAAAGTTTATAGGAAAAGAAGTAGAATGGAAGAGCTCTGCTGGAAAGATTATAACTGGGAAAATTTCTTCAGCTCATGGAAGTAAAGGACTTGTCAGGGCTATATTTGAAAAAGGGTTGCCAGGACAAGCAGTAAATCAGGAGGCTAAGATTAAGTAAGATGAGCTGCGTAGGACAGGTATATATTGATGGAGAGGGATTAAGAATATTACTACAATCTCCTCAGATAGGACCCTGTGATCACAGAGATAGATGCAAAAGGTACAACTTATTGAGGAGAGCAATGAATGACCCAGAACTTACTGGAGAAGAAGCATCAGTGGCAATGAAGAAATACCAAAATTGTGAGATTCTTAGAGGTACGGACTGTCCTGAAAGAACTAGATTAGGAGAGAAAAAATAAAATGGTTGGAAAAAGAAAAGCACTTGCTTATTCAAAAAGAAAAGTTACTCCTTATACCCGAAGGTCTAAGAAAAAAAGCAAGAATTATATTAAGACTGTTCCTCCTCAAAAGATAGTTAAGTTTTTTATGGGTAATATACAGAAATTTGAGAGTGGAGGATTTCAGTATAGACTGAGAATTCTTGCTGGAAGAGATATTTTAATAAGAGATTTAGCTCTGGAAGCTTCAAGACAGTTGATTCATAAAGAACTTGAAAAAAAGTTACAATCAGACTATTTTTTAGCCTGCAAGACTTATCCTCATCATATACTCAGAAATAATAAAGTTTTTTCTGGAAGCAGTAAAGGAGAGAGAGTTCAGTCTGGAATGAAGCACTCCTTTGGAAAGAGTGAGGGAAGAGCTGCGCAGGTAAAAAAAGGAAAAGAAATATTTATTATGGCATTTAATAATAAAGAAAATCTTAATTTTATAAAAGATGTTATAAGAAAGACTTTACCTAAATTTCCGTGCAAGACGAAAGTTGTTTTTGAAGATACTGCTTTGATAAAGAAGTAGGGTGAATCTTACTCTTCTTAGTTTTTTATATAATCTCAACCTTTTTTTCTTAAGAGTATATAGATTAATAAAGTTTAAATAATCCATTAAGTTTTCTTAGTGATGCAGAAACAAAAAGAGGAGGGAAGGTATATTCTCTGGTTTTCAGAACTATCTAAAAAAGATATTCCACTTGCTGGAGGAAAGGGTGCAAATCTTGGAGAGATGTACAATGCCCAGATAGAGGTTCCTAATGGATTTGTTGTTACAGCTCAGGCATTTGATTATTTTATTTCAAAAACTGATTTAAAAACTAAAATTCATGAAATTCTTGAGAGTGTGGATGTTGATAAGACTGCTGAACTTGAAGAAAAAGCAAAGAAAATAAGGGAGATGGTTGTTAAAGTAGAGATTCCAAAAGAGTTGGAAAAAGAGATGTTAGAGGCATATGAAATCCTTGGGACAGATTACGATAAAACAAGAGTTAAGGGTGATGCACTGGAGATTTTAAGAAATTCGCATGAGCCAATATTTGTTGCTGTAAGAAGCTCTGCTACTACTGAAGATTTGGCTGATGCTAGTTTTGCAGGACAACAAGAAAGCTTTACAAATGTTAAAGGAGAAAAAGAATTAATTGTGAGTGTAAAAAAATGTTTTGCTTCTCTTTATACTGCAAGAGCGATTTTCTACAGAATGAAACGAGGATTTGAGCATAAAAAATCTTTGTTAGCAGTAGTAATTCAGAAAATGGTTAATTCAGACAAGTCAGGAGTAATGTTTACTTCAGACCCTGTAAATAAAGAGGATAATATTGTTATTGAAGCAGTGTTTGGTTTAGGTGAGGGAATTGTTTCAGGAAGAATTAAGCCAGACCATTATGAAGTATCTAGAGAATTAAAAATACTTGAGAAAAAAATATCCAGTAAGAAGATAGCTTTAGTCAGACACTCTTCTGGTAAACAAGAAGAAGTAAAGCTTACTGAAGTTAAAAGTAAATCACCTGTTTTAACTAATTCCCAAATTCTGGACTTGGCAAATCAGGCAATCAAGATAGAACAGCATTATAAAAAAACTCAGGATATTGAATTTGCTATTGATTCTGGGGAGATTTTTATTGTTCAGTCAAGACCAATCACCACTAAGTTTGTTGAGAGTTCAGAAGAAGAGTTTGAGGGAAAAGTTTTGCTTACAGGACTGCCTGCTTCACCAGGAAGAGGAAGCGGGAAAGTTAGGATTGTTCACTCTTTAAATGATTTGTCTAAGATAAAAGAAGGAGATGTTCTAGTCACTGAAATGACAAATCCTGATATGGTATTAAGCATGCAAAAAGCTTCTGCTATTGTTACAAATGAAGGAGGAATAACTGCTCATGCTGCAATTGTTTCAAGGGAGATGGGAATTCCTGCAGTTGTGGGCACAGAAACAGCTACAGAGATTCTTAAAGATGGAATGATCATCACTGTTGATGGAAGCAAGGGAAGGGTTTATGAAGGAGGAAGCAAGGAGATTATAAAAAAAGAAATCCTTCCTGTTGTAGAAACAAAAACAAAAATAAAGGTTATGATAGACTTGCCTGATTTTGCAGAGAGAGCTGCTAAATCAGAAGTAAAGGAAGTTGGATTAATAAGATTAGAAGGGATAATTGCAAGTTCTGGAAAACATCCAATGATGTTCTTGGCTGAGGACAAATTAGAAGAGTATGAAAAATTAATTGAAAGAGGAATTGAAAAAATATCTAATCATTTTGAAGGAGTATGGATAAGAACAAGTGATATAAGAAGTGATGAATATAGAAATCTTCAGGGTTCTCCTAAAGAAGTTGAAGCAAATCCAATGCTTGGATTTCACGGGATAAGATTTAGTCTTAAAAACAAAGGGCTTTTTGAAGCAGAATTGCAGGCTGTCAGAAACCTTGCTTTAAAAAACGAGAATAAAAAGTTTGGGTTAATGTTTCCGCAGGTTATTTCTGTTGAAGAAGTAAAAGAAACAAAGAAGATATTTGAAAAATTTAAAACAAAAAATATGTATTTTGGGATAATGGTTGAAACTCCTGCTGCATGCATGATAATTAAGGAATTGTGTGAGGTTGGCATAGATTTTATTTCATTTGGAACTAATGATTTGACTCAGTATACTCTTGCAATTGACAGGGGCAATGAAAATGTCCAGTATATTTACAATGAAATGAATCCTGCTGTTTTAAAAGAAATTTCAAGAGTAATAAGGACTTGTAAAGAGTTTGATGTAGAAACAAGCATCTGTGGACAGGCTGGAAGCAATCCTGAAATGGTAAAGTACTTAATTGAGAAAGGGATTAATAGTATTTCTGTTAATGCAGATATGGCTTATGAAATCTCAAAATTAGTTAAGAGTCTAGAGGAGAATGTAGGAAAAGGAAACTTAAAAGAAGAAGAGAGAGTAGAGGGAAAAGATACAGGAGTTAAGGAGTATTCAAGAGAAATGGAAAAAGGAGAAGAGTCAGAAAGATTTGTAAAAGAGGAAGAGAGCAATCTTCCTGAAATGGGTTTATCTCATGTTAAAGAAACAGAAGAGGGGGAAGGAGCAGTTGAATTTCCTAATATTGAATTAGGGTTTGATGTTTTTACTCCGCAAGGTGAGAATAAAGAAGAGGAAAAAGAGCAGATTGAAAAAGTTGATGATTTAGAGAGCATAGAAGAGAAGATTCAGGATAAAGTTGAAGAATCTGAAGAAGCAAAGGAGGGGAGAGAAGAAGAAAGAGAAAAGATTGAAGAAGGAATATCTATAGAAAGAGAAGATTTAAGAGATAAAGAAGAGGAAAATGATGAAGGAATTAATGAGGTTGTTGATGATATTAATGAAAAGAAAGATGAAGATGATGAGGTTTTGAATATATTTTAGATATTTTTTTAATTTATTAGTTAGTAACTTGGTTTTCTAATCCGCCTCTTGCTCTTGTTAAGTCTAATGCTCGTGAAAAATTTATTGCAAAAGATGCAAGATTAATTGCTACTGGGAGAAGATTTAACATTCCGAGTCCATAATCTCCATTATTAAATGTATATTCTACTAAACATGCGCTTCCTAAGCATGTTACTGCTGTTATTCCTGCTCCTACATAATGACGTATCTCTTGTTTGTTTTTTATCATATTATATTATTAAAGGGAGAAGTTTTTAAATCTTTCTATATGTTGTATCTTAATAGGAGTAACAAGATAGAAAGATTTATATACTCTTTTTTAGTCTTCATATTAATAAAAATCAAGGAATAAAATGCCTTTAGAACAAATTGTCAAAGCAGGGAAAAAGTTTAGAAAGATTGAAAGAATCAGAGATGGATTAAATCCTCAGAGCAATAGAGCTTATCAAACTCCAGATGAACCAATTAATGATTTGGTTAGATATGGTGGAGGAGAGGTTACAAATGCTCAGATGCAATTGATGCTAAAAAGAAGTCCTGCACAAACTGCAAACCAAGTGAATGGATATCATTTAAGTGATGGATTAGCACTTGCTCAGGCTGTTGAAAGAGATTATGAAACAGCATTAAATCATGTTCCTCAAAAAGATTTAGTTGAACTTGTTGCAGAGGGAATTGTTCCTAAAGCAGGAGATGCTAAAACAATAAAGAAACATAAAAATTATATTAGATTAAGAGCAGGAGATACTGAAGTATTCTTAGAAAGTATCTCAAATTCAGTAGTTAGAGATGCAGTAAAGGAAGAGATGGATACTGGTTCAGAAAGTATAAAAGTTCTTATGAAAGATACAATGATTATATTAAGAAACGAATTTTTAGATTCATTTAAAAAGAAAGGCAAGAAAGGAGAGTATGATCTAGGAAAAATGAGAGAATATCTTACTGAAAATGTCAGAGCTTATAATGAAGAAGACAGAAAAAGCGTATATGTAGAGATAGGAAAAAGAGTTAAAGGAGAAGATTAATCTTCTGCTTTTATTATTTTATCTATAATCTCAGCCATTTTTCTCATAAATTCATTTGTTTTTTCCTGCCAGTCATCAATATCCTGTCCCTTTAAATCATTTATTTCTCCGTGAATTATTTTTCTATGAAGAACATATAAATCCCTATACCAAATTACATATTTCATTTTTAAAATTCCTCTGTCAACAAAATGTTCTTTCAGAAGAATCGGTATATGCTCTGGTGAAGGTGGAAGAATTTTTGCTGACATTAATAATGCGTGAGCTGAGTCTACCATTGCCCAGTATACTCCTTCGATTGCTCCTATTTCTGCTTGCTTGCTTCTCATTAAATGCTGAGGTGCTCTTTGAAGTGCAGCATAAACTGCTTCAGGAGTAGAACGAATTTTTCCTTCTTGAAGAAGAAATTTAAGAGGAGAAAAAAATCCTCCAAAATCAATAAGAGACTCTCCGTATCTTATGATGTTTATTACAATTGGGTCTCCTCTTAGCAAATCCTGCCACCAGGTAATAAGCCTTACTGTATTAATATGAAGCTCTTTATTGTAAGGATTTGATTGAACTATTTTTCCAAGTTCTTCTCTGTACCATGCCATTAACTCCTGGTCGAATTTAATTGAAGAGTCATCCAAAAGAATAATTATGTCTATATCACTTGTTGAATTTGAAGTATGTTTTATTGAAGAACCAAATAAAATAACTGATTTAACCATTTTGTCAAATTTTTTATAAACTTTATTTGCAAAATCCATAGCTATTTCATGTTCATCAATAAGAGTAACAGTAGGATATTGTTTTGCGTCTGGTTTCTGGATTTTTTTTGGTTTTTCAAGTGGTTTTTTAGAAATAACTTTTTCAGAATCTAATTTATCTATTTTTTTCACCATCTTTTTATACTTAGTTATTAATTTTGATATATTTAAATGTTTTTGGTAGTTATGCCATTGGAGTTCCTGTTGCTCGTGAAGCTCCTCCAGGCATCTGTCCGCCAAGTTCTTTTGGGAGATTTGTAAACCCTGCTCCGTAGATTGAGTGATGATACTCTGGATTTATAGCTCCTTGCCCAATAAAGTATCCTCCTGAGATATCCTCTGTCTGCCTCCATGCTGGTTGCATATACATACTATAAAGGGGAGAGCCAAAAGCTTTTAAGGTGGGCATTAAGGGGGGGTTTGATTTTCCTCCAGGTGAAAAATGCTGCCACCAGTTTCCTGCTTCTATAACTTTTCTTGCATTAAATCCTTCTTTTCCTAGCTTTTGAAGTATTTCTTTAATAGGAACATTTCCCATACCCATTGGAAGTTCTGTATGCTCATGTCCAAAATTATCAGAGAGGTGTATATGCTTAACAAAGGGAGCAATTTTTTCTGATTCTTTAATAATATCTTTTTTTTCATATCCATATCTTCTCAGCATGTTTATATGCCCTACATCCCATGTTGCCCCGATCAATTTTTCAGCTGCTTTTTCAGCTTCTCCTGAACCAATTCCATCTTTCTTTGCTTTTTCAATGAATTTTTTTCTGGCAGATTTAATAACATCTCTTAAATCCTCTGCTCTTGTCAGAGTTGAAGTCTGAGCTGGATGATTTTCAAGACTGATTATTGGAGCTGTAGAACCAAACTTTTTATGTGATTTGAGAGCAAGTTCAGAGACTGTATCTGATGCTTTGTCTATTGCAAACTCTCTTAGGGGTTTAAGAATCTGTGGATCCTGAACATTTTTTAAAGTGTCTAATCCATCTTCAATTAAATCTGAAAATAATTTCAGTTCTTTTGGGTCTTCTACAATCCCTTCAAATTTTTTTACATGAGGAGAGATTCTTTGTGCAAATGCATTCATTTTTTGTTTGTCTCCAGAATTTGCA
This sequence comes from Candidatus Woesearchaeota archaeon, assembly GCA_964403535.1. Lineage (GTDB taxonomy): Archaea > Nanobdellota > Nanobdellia > Pacearchaeales > GW2011-AR1 > CAYOFN01. The sequence continues at coordinate 51,500 of CAYOFN010000001.1, read as the reverse complement.
TTTTTATAAGCTAAGTCATATAACTCTTTTAGAGTCCGGTATGAATCTCTTAGATAAAGTGCTCCGTGAGAGAGATTTCTTTTAATCCCCTCTTGCAATTTTCCGATGCTTTTATTGTCTTTTTCTATTTCTTTTATTTGAGAGAGGGCGCCAAATTTCTCCTGCATTTCTCTGATAATCTCATTTCCTCTCTGAGCATAAAGATTTACTTGTCCGAGTGATTCAATCCAATTTTCTTTGTTTGCTCTTTTTATTTCCTTTTCAGGTTCGAATTTTTTAGAAGGAGTGCCTTCTTCTGTTGGAAAGAATTTTTCTTTTTTTCTTATTTGCTTTAAAGTACCATTTGGGTCTATGAGAAGAACTGATTCTACTTCTTCTCCATCTTCTCCTTTAATTTTAAAGACAGCTGGGGGAAGAGGGACAGTTGATGCATGCATTGTAACTGGGACATTTCCTTTTGGGTTTAGATCATGACTTCTTTCTACAGCTGACCATAACTGCCTTTCTGCCATGCCCTGATTGATTTCATTCCATCCGTGCTCAGTTATGCCTGAGGGGTCTATCATTGGAGCATGAAGGCTAATTTCTGCACCTGTTAATTTTGCGAGCCTGTGAATTTCTTTAAGATGGTCTTTAGGAATAGACTCAAAAACACTCGGGTCAATTGGAGAGAGTTCAATATTTTTTACACCTGTGTTAAAATGTTCTGAAGCTTCTTTTAACTGATTTGCAGTTCTTGGGTCTGTAGCTTGAGAAAGTTCAGAGAGGCGCATGGAATATCCAGTCGCTCCGGAGTATACTGAATGTGAAGAAGGTTCTAAAGGGTAATTTGTTCCGCTGTAAATAAATTCATAAGATGCCATTTTATCTCTTTTTTACTTATTAAAAATAGTAAAATTAGTTTAAATATTTAACTTATGTTCTTTTAATAAGCTAAATACTAGTCTGTCTAATAATTGAGAGGGTTATTAAAAAGATAAAGGGAGTGGAGTAAAACTAGAATTATTAATAAGTTTAAGAGGGTATACTTATTAAAGTAAGAGGTTAGATTAAGGGTTTTGTTTTTATTTCTCTGAAAAGAATTATGCTGCTCTTGATTTTCTTCTCTCTCTTTCCCGTGAATCTTGTTCATATCTCCTTTGTTCTTGTTCAAATGATTGTTTTTCTCTAAGCCCATCACTCTCTTGCTGAGAACTAAGCTGATGAGAGAAGGAAGAATTATCTCCTGGGTATGAACCTCTTGAAATTGGTGAAGAAGAGGGTGGAAGAAGCCCTGCATCAAATCCTTCAAATCTGCCTGTATCTCGAGTATCATCAAGGGAAAAGTCTCTTCTTGTTCCTGTGTCTTGCTCGTATTTTGCTCTGTCTTGCTCGTATACTGAGAATTCAGAGTAGGGGATGTCTTTATTTTGTTGAGATAAAGATGAAGGAGTTGGAGAGGGTAAAGATTCTGCTGTATGTTCAAGGGTGACAGGAGATTCAGATTCTGAAAGAACTGGTGCTACAAAATTTCCTGAAGAAGAAAAATCCTGAAAATCATCAAAATCCTGAAAATTATCAAGATCTTCTGAGTCATCAAAATCTTGTTCTGGTTCTCGATTAATTATATTCATATCTGGTTTTATTTCTCGAATCTCCTTAATTTTATTTTTTTTCTCAACCATTTTTTAAGGTTTTAATTTAGAATTAATCATCAAGAAAAGGAACTGATGCCATTCCATGAGATTTTTTATAAATATCAAATAGTTTAAAACAGCTATTTCCTGCTCCTTTCTCTCCAAGGGTTCTTATAACTCCTTCAAGATAATCATCTTTTTTTACTCCTTTTTCTTTTAATAATGCAAGTTTCTTATCTTCTTTTGTTGATTTTTTGCTTTCTTTTTTCTTTTTTGAGGGTTTTAAGAATCCAAATAATTCCATGAAGGGGTTTACATCTTCACCTTTGCTTTTTTCTTTTGCTTCTTCTTGTCTTTCTTCAAGAGGTTTTAGAAAATATTCTATATCTTCTTTTAACTGGTTTAGAGATTCTGTGGTTGCTCCTTCTATAAAAGAGAGGGAAGTTTCTAAGTCTGATTCTTTTAATTTTTCTTTGAGAAGAATAATTTCATCTTCATTTAGGCAGTAGGCTTTAAAGATTACATTTACTTTTCCTCCAAAAACATAGTGCTGTCCTGCTTTTTGAGGAATTCCTCTAAAATTAAAATCAATTACAACGCAGGAGTAGTATTTTCTTTTATTGTAGTTTATCAGACTCTGTGGCAGGTCTTTATCATAAACTGCCTGTTTAAGGTCTACTTCTGATGAACCAAAGAGAGTGAGTTCGATTACAATTGTGTTAAATGCTTTTACAAGAGATGCACTTTTTGAATTTTGCATTGACAAGTCCTGTGCTGCTCTTAAATATGGTTTTGCCCACTGAGTGTAGAGCTGAAGAGAATTAACCTGGCTCTTTAGCCAGGATTTTTCTATTTCATATCTTTTGGTTAATTCTCTTTCACTTAGTTTAAGCCAGCTGGAGAATTCAAGTAGTCTTGGTTTTAACAGCCTTTTAACTCTTTCATTTAATTCAAGACTATCAACTGATTTTTCTGATTTTGCAGCCATAAATGCATCTATAAGAGTTACAAAAGCTGCTTGTGAGAAAGTCATTGCTTTAATGCTTGTATTTCCTCTTTTTATATCAACATTATCCAACCAAACTTGTTTAAGTGAGAGAAAAGCTGATTCAGACTCTTGTTTGTTTTTTGAGTTTAGTAGTCTATAGAGGCTTAGTCTTGTTTCAAAATCTTTTAAGTCATAAATAAGATTTACCAGACTTTTTATTAAAACTCCAATGGTCTGCATTACTTTCATTCCTTCTTCCTGCATTCTTGTTGCTCTTGCGCCCATTTCTGCAAAATGCCCGCCTCCTGGAGAAGAAGCAAAATTATCAACGAGTTTATCTACTTTTTTGAAAAATTCATTTGATTTATCTAGAATCCAGAAGTAGATTGGTTCAAGAGTTTCTGAACTTGAATCATACTGAATTTCAAACTTCTGAGCTGGAACCTTGTCTACTTTTGCACTTTTCCTCTTTTTATAAAAAGGGCTTATTTCTTCAATAATCTCTGATATTTTTTGTATTTCTGCCATTTTAATCATATCTTTCTTTTAGTAAAAGACAAGTGTTATATTTAAATTTTCTTATATGAGAAAATTTAGAAAATGAGAGTTCTAAGTATGAGTTAGACACTTATTAACAAAGAGGATAGTCTCAATAAGTTAAAGTTAAACTATCTGCAAGAGTAAAATTAATTTCTGAGAAAGAGGTAGTTAAAAAATAAGGATTTCAATAAATTTAAAACCTCTAAAAGTATATGAATAGCATGGGCATAGGTGATGTTTTCAGAAAGTTTAGAAAAAGAAATGAGGTTGTTGATTTAGGAAGACTTCAGAAAAGAGGGATTCTTCAGACAAGAAATGCTGAAGAGGGAAGTTATGCAAACTTAAGCAGCAGTTCTGAAAAAACTCCTAGTGCAAATACAGGGAGTACTGGTGGATTTGATTTTTTTTCTAATATTGCTTCTGCTCCTTCAGCAGAAGTTTCAGGGTATGGAGAGAGTAGTAGTGAGGATAAAAAAAAGATTAGTGAAAGAATTAGAAGAATCTCTGAGAAATTATCAAAAGTAATGGATAGAGTTGAACTTTTAGAAAGAAAGATAGAGAGGTTAGAGAGGGGAAGAGGTTAAATGATAAAAGATTTAGAAAAAAAGATTCTTGCATATGCACTTAAAAATGCTCTTGAGTATGATGGGAAAGCTAAAGAAGGAAGTGTGTTAAATTCTTTATTTCATGAAGGGCTTGAAAAAAAAGATGTAAAGAAGATGATTCCTAAGATTAAAGAAGAGATTAAGAAAGTAAATAAAATGAGTTTAGATGAGCAGAAAAAAGAATTTTCCATATTTGAAAAAGAGATAAGCCACAGGAAAGTCAGGGAGGGATTAGAAGATTTGCCTGGAGCAAAGAAAAATAAAGTTATTATGAGGTTTGCTCCTTCTCCTTCAGGGCCTTTGCATATTGGGCATGCTGCTACTGCTTGTATTTCGTTTTTATATGTGCAGAAGTATGGGGGGAAATTTTATGTTAGAATTGAGGACACAAATCCTGAAAATATTTACAAATCAGCTTATAAAATGATAGAGGAAGATTCAAAATGGCTTTTTAATAATAAAGCAAAGATTATTATTCAGTCTAAGAGGATGAGTTTGTATTATAAGTATGCTGAAAAATTATTGAAATTAGAAAAAGCTTATGTCTGTACTTGTGCTTCTGAAAAATTTAAAGAGTCTATTGAGAAAAAAGAAAATTGCCCATGCAGGGCTTTGTCTGTGAAAGAGAATTTAGAAAGATGGGAGAAAATGCTATCAAAAAGCAAGAGAGGGTACAAAGAAGGAGAGGCTGTATTAAGATTTAAATCAGATATGCAGGATAAAAATCCTGCTTTTAGGGATTTTCCTCTTGCAAGAATAAATGATACTCCTCATCCACTGCAAGGAAAGAAATACAGAGTCTGGCCTCTAATGAATCTTGCTGTTTCTGTTGATGACATTGAACAAGGAATGACTCATATTATAAGAGCTAAGGAACATAGAGACAATGCAAAGAGACAGGCAATGATTTTCAAAGCTCTTGGGAAAAAATCTCCGTGGACTGGTTTTTTAGGAAGATGGCATTTTAAGGATTTGCATCTGTCAACAACTCAGATGAGAAAAGATATTGAATCTGGAAAATACAAGTCATGGGAAGATGAGAGATTACCTACTTTAATTTCACTGAGAAAACAGGGGTATAAACCAGAGGCATTTTGGAAATTTTCAGAGCAAGTTGGGTTAAGTGAGGTTGATAAAACAGTGAGCAAAGAAGAGTATTTTAATTTGCTAAGGAGTTTTAATAAAAAATGAAAGGAAATATAACCTCAAGAATTTTGCTATATGCTGGATTTTTATTTTTTGTTTTTGGAGTTGGATGGTATTTTGGGATGAAATTTGGAGAGGTGGAGATTGAGATTTGGAGAGCAGTCCTAATGGTGATTGGATTATTTTTGATGGTCCTTTCAGCTTATCAGTGGAGAAAAAGGAAAAGAGTTTGATAAAAAAAGCCATAAAAATCAAAATATTTATAAAGTCCTTTTTCGTCGGTTAGTTAATAAATATTTACAAAAAAGAGTGAAAGGAGGTTAAGAAAAATGGAAAGAAAAGGTCAGTCACAAATTATAACAACAATTCTTATTATCTTGCTAGTCTTAGCTGCAATAGTTATTGTCTGGCAGGTTGTAAGAGGAACTGTTGACGAAGGAGCTGGCTCAATAACAGGGACTGCAGCATGTATTGGAATTGATTTAACTATAAGTGGGGTTACTCCAAATACAAATAATCCTGTAGATTCTGTTGCTGTTCAAGTTGAGAGAGGAACTGATGAAACAACATTAGCTGGAGTAAAAGTTTTAGTTGTTGATGCTGTTAGTGGTGCTACTATGTGGAGTTTAGATGAACCTACAAAGATACCTAGTGCTCTTGGAACTTCAACAATAACAATAGAAGATGATCCTGCAGCGGTTGATGAATTAACTAGGGATACTAGTTATCAGGTTAGAATTGCTCCTCAAATAACAGCTGAAGACGGAAGTATAAAGCAGTGTCCGGTTACAGATACAGACACATTCACAGCTTAATTTTATTTTTTTATTTTTTTATTTTTTATCTTATTTCTTGATTTTTATATTTGTAATTGGGAAGAGGAGTTATTGCTTAAAGATTAGAGAGTTAAGACTGGGAAAAGATTATTAGTTAATAGAGAATTATTCAATTTAGTTTGAGTAAACCCTCAGTCCTCTCAGTACTTCTGCATCTCCATTGTTGAGGAAGTTTCTTGCTATTGAAGAAAGAGAGTTATATTCTTCTTTGTTCAGTGTTCTCTTCTCAAACTTTTCAGCTAAAGATTCACAACTCCTTTTTATTGAGACTCCATCAAATAGTGAGAGTTCATATAGTGAACCAAGAAAGTTACCTAAGAAAACAGCCTTTAAAAAATCTTCAACATAATCTCCTTCTTTTGGTTTGAGAATATCTCTACATCTTATTGCACCTTCTCTTGCAGCTCGCACAGTCCTACGTACTCGGGGTCTAACCTCTGCAAAGAATCTTCCAGAATTGTTAAATTCTACTTCATCATACCTGTCAGCTAAATCTCTATAATCCATACAACCGCACATAATCAACTATTTATAAATCTTTCTCCATATAAACTCCTTTTTTATCCAAGGAATATCCAAGTTTTTTATAGTATTCTCTTGCACCGACTCCTGAAATTATTTTAAGATTTTTGATTTTATGCTTCTGGGTGAGAGATTCTGCTTTTTTAATTAGTTTTTTTCCTAAACCTGTGTGCTGAATATTTCCTTTTTTCCCAATTGCTGTTGATTTTCCATAAACATGAAGCTCGCGTATTAACGCTCGCTTATCTGAGGTTATTCTCAGTCTGCATAATCCAAATAAGAGATTATCTTTATTTACAAACTGAAGAAAGTATTCTTCACCATCCCCTGCTTGATATTTGCTTGTTTTAAGAATTAGTTTTTTGCTTAGTTTTTCGTGTTTTTTTAAGTCTCTAAGTTGAAATCCAATTTCTCTGAATCTTATTTCTTTAATTTTGGATTTAAGTTTTGATTTTTTTATTTCTTTTTCCAAATCTCTTCTTAAATCAATATGAATTGTTCCTGCGGTAAGGTATGCTGGGGAAATTTCTCTCATTATTCTCATAATCCTACAGTATTCTGGAACAAGCTTATAGAATTTAACTAGCAATTTTTCTATTTGTTCTTTAGTATATGGCTTGTATTTTCCTTTTTTGTATAAGTTTTCCAGTGCTGCTCCTTTTAAAACCTGGCACGGATAAATCTTTAATTGGTCTGGTTTAAATCTCTTATCTAAAAATATTTTTTTAAACATAGCTTCATCTTTGATGATATTGCTTCCTGGAAGTCCAGGCATCAGATGATAACCTATTTTAAATCCATTTTCTCTAAGTAGTTTTGTAGCAAGAACAACATCTTTAACTTTATGCCCTCGATTTACTTTTTTGTAGATTTTATCTGAAATTGCCTGAACTCCTAATTCAACTCTTGTGCATCCAAATTCAAGCATCTGTTTTATTTGCTTTTTTCCACAATAGTCTGGACGAGTTTCAATGCACAGGGCAACGCATCTATGCTTTGATTTTTGATTTAGGTTTTTAGCTTGTTCTAGTGTTTTGGATTTTTTATTATTTAGAGCATCATAACAGGATTTAATAAAAGCAGTTTGATATTTTATAGGAAAAGAGGGAAATGTTCCTCCCATAATAATTAATTCTATTTTATTTGTAGGATGATTCATAATCTTAAATGCTTTTAACCTTGATTTTACTTGTTCAAAAGCAGAGTAACTCAGAAGTTTAGCTCTTATTACAGGGGGGGATAGAGGAGTATAGGACTGAGGTACAGAGAGAGACGGGCAGTAGAGGCAGGTTCCATGCGGGCATTTGCGTGGCTTGCACATTACTGCAATTGGAGTTACTCCTGCCAGAGTTTTGCTAGGTTTTCTAATTTCATTTTTTAAAGGAATTTTCATATATACTTCATTGTAATTATGTTTTTAAATATAATTCAAATTAGAAAATAATGCCTAGAACTGATATGCCTGATAAAGAGACTCCAGATAGAGAGAGTATTAAATCTGGAGATAGAATCTTTATTCTGACTTTTGAAAACCAGATAGTTTGTGGAGAAGTTAGTTCTACTGAAAGGAGCGCAATTATGGTAAAGTATAAAGGTATAAGGGCGTGGGGGGAGGTTGATGTATCAGAGCTCATTCCATATGATCGAATTGCATTTAGAGGAGTTTACGGAGGAATGGTTATGGGAGAAACAATAAAAGAAAGGATTCTTTCTGGAGCAGCATAATCATGAAAATAGGGATTATTGGTGGAAGCGGGTTAGATGACCCTAATTTAATTGAAAAGTATGAAGAAAAAGAAGTAGAGACAAAGTATGGAAAACCAAGTTCTAAAATAGTTTGTGGGAAGATTGAGGGAGTTGATATATGCATTCTTGCAAGGCACGGGAAAAAGCACGAGATTCCTCCTTCACAAATTAATTACAGAGCAAATATTGCTGCTTTGAAAATGCTTGGAGTAACTCATATTATTGCTTCAAGTGCTGTTGGAAGTTTAAGAGAAGGAATTAAACCTGGAGATTTGATTTTTCCTGACCAGTTCATTGACTTTACAAAATCAAGAAAAAATACTTTTTATGATGAAATAGGAGAAGGAAAAGTCCAGCATATTAGCATGGCTGAACCTTTTTCAAATCTGATTAGAGAAAGTTTAATAAATACAGCAAAAAATTTAGGATTTAAAATACATGAGAGAGCTACAATTGCAGTTATTGAAGGACCAAGATTTTCTTCTCGCTCTGAGAGTTATTTTTTTAAGAATTTTGCAGATATAATTGGAATGACTGCTTTTCCTGAAGTTGCACTTGCAAAAGAAGCAGAGATAGAGTATGCTAGTATTGCAATGGCTACTGATTATGACTGTTGGAAAAAAGATGAAGAACCAGTTACTTGGGAGATGATAAAAAAGAGAATGAAAGAAAATTCTGATAAAGTAAAAAACTTAATTCTTGAAGTTATTCCAAGACTTGCTAACCAGCAGGTAAGTGAACAAGAAAAAGAGTATATTAAAGGAAAAATAAGAACAATTCCAAATTTTCCAAAGCCAGGAATAATGTTCAGAGATATTACTACTCTTCTTAAAGATAAAGAAGGAATGAAGAAAGTTATGGAGATACTAGAGAGGAGATATAAGAATACAGGTATAGAAATTGTAGCAGGAATTGAGAGCAGGGGATTTATTATTGGGGGAATTTTAGCTGACAGGCTTGGTGCTGAATTTGTTCCTATAAGAAAACCAGGAAAACTGCCTGCTGAGACTATAAAACAAGAGTATGAACTGGAATATGGAAAAGATGCAATTGAAATTCATAAAGATGCAATCAAACCAGGGCAAAGAGTTTTGGTTGTTGATGATTTAATTGCTACTGGAGGAAGTGCATCTGCTGCATGCAGTTTAATTGAAAAATTAGGTGGAAAAATTGAGGAAATTGCTTTTGTTATTGAACTTGCAGACTTAAAAGGAAGAGAAAAACTTTCCATCTGGAAAGTTTTTTCTATAGTTGAGTTTAAGGGTGAGTGAAAATGAGCATAGACTTAAAAAAATTAATAATTAAAAATAAAGATATACTCATTTAGATTAGGTTTTAAGTTAATTAAAGGTGGGTTAAAAAATTTATCCAGATTTATTTATTTTACTTTCTTGATAACATCAAACAAGCTCTTATCTTCGAATTTTAGAATTTCTCCTGAAAATGCATCTATCCATACTTGGATGATTTTTAATCCAGGTAGCATGCAGGTAAGATTCCATATTAATGAGGTAGGTTTATCTTTTAATTCAAAATTCTGGATTATTGCTATTATTTTTTCTAAATTAGAACTAACTTTGTTTTTTTCCATCTCTGATTCTACAATTCTCTTTAAACTCTGAAGTTCTATCTTAATTTTCTCTCTGTCCAGAGGAGAAAGTTTTTTCTCTTCTTCAATCATTTCTGGTTTTGTAAGTGTAATTTCATTATTTAAGGTGAATGTAAAGATATCTCCATCTGGAGTGCAGTAGTCAATCTGAGACTGGTCTTTAAATTCTTTAAAATCCAGAACAAAGAAACCTGCGCATAATTTTGCTTCTGGATTTTTTTCTAGAAAGTTCTTAAATTGCTGGCTAGTTTCAATTTTCTCAAGGCAGTGTGAGAGGTTCATTGATAGTAGATAAATCAAAGGGTTATATATTTTTCGGGTGAGGGAGGGAGAAGATTGATGAAACTATTGGGGGTTACTCTCAGAAATAATTTATTTCTTGTAAATATTATCGTGATGGTCAAAATCATCAAACTCAATCAGATTCAAAATTTTGTTATATTGAAAAACCAATACAAAATGTCCAATATGAACTCTTTTTTTATCGCTTAAGTTATATCGTAGGTTTTTATAGTGCTCGATATCATCTGAATGGATTACCTCATTAATTTTCTTCAAAACTTGTTCATATAAAGGTTTGTTTTTATTAAGAAGTTTACAGAGAGTTTTGTCTAAGCTCTTGCTGGTTTTATAGTTATAGGGCATCTTACTTCTTTTCTATCTTTTTTCTTAATTCCTCAATAGAATGAAAAATCTCTCCATGCCCTTCTTTTCTTATTCTCTCTAGTTTTACAAGATATTCAGGTCTTAGCTCTGGCTCAATTATGTTCGCGCCATATTCAATGACTATCTTTGCAATTGCCTCACTTTTGGTTCTTAAATTATATCTTGCTTTGATAATATTCAAAATCTGATTTGCTTCATCAGGAATTTCAATCATTGCTTGTACCATTTTTTCTCATGTATATTTAGTATATATGATATATACATGGAGTATATAAATGTTTTGTGTTTAAACTTCTTTTTTATTGAGACCAGTTATTTCCTCTCCTTAATCTCCTTTTTCAGCTCAGAAATAAATTCATCATATTTTACTCCAAACTTTAGTTTTTCTCCTCTATGCCTGATAGCTAAAGTTTGATTTTGCTCTTCTTTATCTCCAATTACAATAATATAGGGGATTTTTTGCAGTTCTGCATTTCTGACTTTTTCATTTATTCTTGATGAGTCAAAGTCAGAGTCTGCTCTTATTCCTTGTTCTTTTAATTGCTCAAGGATTTTTTCAGATGCACTAATATTCCTATCTGTAAAACTTAGTACTCTGCACTGAATTGGAGAAAGCCAGGTTGGGAGATTTCCAGAAGTATGCTCAAGCAGAATTCCAATGAATCTTTCTAAACTTCCGTATACTGTCCTGTGAAGCATTACTGGACGATTTTTCTTATTATCTTTATCAGTATAAGTTAAATCAAATCTCTCAGGCATTGCAAAGTCAAGCTGAATTGTTGCTGTCTGCCATGTTCTTCCCAAAGAGTCCTGAATATGAAAGTCTATTTTTGGCCCGTAAAAAGCTCCATCTCCTTTGTTTAATTTAAATTTTGTTTTTTTCTTATTTAAGACAGACTCAAGAACTTTTTCTGCTTTATCCCAGAGTTTATCTGATCCTATTCTTTTTTCAGGGCGAGTTGAAAGTTCAATATGGTATGCGAAATTAAATTTTTTATAAAACCTGTCAATTAAATCAATAATCTTTATAATTTCCTCTTCTAGTTGTTTTTCCTCGCAGTATATATGAGCATCGTCCTGAGTAAATTTTAGAACTCTGAACAAACCTCCTAAAACTCCGGATAATTCCTGCCTATAGACAGTTCCAAGTTCTCCTACTCTTAGTGGAAGTTCTTTGTAAGATTTTGGCTTTTCTTTAAAAATTAAAATTCCTCCAGGGCAATTCATAGGTTTTATTACAAATTCTCTGTCTTCGTATTTTGTAAGAAAAACATTTTCCTTGTATTTATCCCAGTGCCCTGAAATCTGCCATAACTTTTTATCCATAATCTGAGGAGTTGAAATCTCTTCATATCCTGATTTTTTATGCTCCTCTCTCCAAAACTCTATAAGCTGATTGTAAATTATCCATCCTTTATTATGCCAAAAAACCATGCCAGGAGCGCAATCAAAAAAGCTAAACAAATCCAGTTTTTCTCCTAAAATCCTATGGTCGTTTTCTTTTAATTTTCTCTTATCAAGATGGACTTTACAAACCTGATTAAGTAATTTTGAGCAGTCGTATGTTTCGTTTGGCTCAATTACTTTTTCATCTTTTTCTTCTGTTCCTTCATGATGAATCTCCCTGGATAATTCAGCTAAAGGATGCCCTTTGCACTTGAGCTCGAATTCTTTATAGTAGCCGAATGGAGCTCGTGTGGTCTTAAATTTCTTGCTTAGTGCTTTTTCTGCTTTTTCAAGAATATCCTGTGCAAACTCAGGCGAGGCAAGAGAGGGAGAGAGATGTGCATAGGGGTAGAGAACAATGTTTTTTGCATTAACCTTATTTGCTATATCTTCTATATTACTGATAAAATGTTTTAGCAGATTTTTATTTGACTCGTCTTTTTTTTCTACTGCGGTAAATATTGTCAAAGCTTCATCTACTCTTTTTTCTTTTTCTGCCCCGTTTACAAGTTTTCCTATTGATTTAAGTGCTTTTTTAAGGGGTTTAAATGTGATGTAGTCGCAGTGTAAACTTAAGATTTTCATTTTTTGTTTTAAATTAAATTTGCTCTTTTATTAAAGAATAAGAAACAAGATATTTATAAAGTTAACTTGAAAAACTACTTTTCTAACTTGAAGTTAATAATAGAGAAAAACTCCTATCGAAAGCTTTAAATATAGTAGTTACTGCGTAATAGTTACAAATTAGGTTTAAGGTCAAAAGAAAAATGACAGAAAATTTAGAGACAAGAGCTGAGAGAAGGAGAGCAAGAGGTGGAACTCAGTGGTTAAAACTTGCTATTTTGACTCCTTTAGTTTATTTAGTTTTATCTGGAACATTTAAAAATCCTGAAATTGCCTTAGCAGCACCTGGATTAAAAGCTGAAAAAACTCCAAATGGGTTGACTTATTTTGTTAAAGACCCAGAGTATAAAATGCCAGAAAATAGGGGGAGATAAAATGGAAAAAATATCAAGAAGAGATTTTTTAGAAAAATGTGGTAGAGGAGCGATGGGGGCGATAAGTCTAGGAATTTGTGGGAGTTTGTTATCTGTAATTGGATGTGAGAGAAAGCCAGAAGAGAAAAAACTTACTCTTGATGATTATATGAGAGTTATATACACAATAGAGAGTGGAAGAAAACCTAGTGAACAGAGATATGAAAGCCATATTAATGATACAAGTTATGGATTAGGGCAGTTGACTACTGAGACTGCACTTGCTCTAGAAAGAAGATTTCCAGATTTGCCAAGAATTTCTGATTATGCTGAATTCTCAAAGAAGGAATATGGATTAATTAAAGCAAAGCAGGATTTAATCAAATTATATGGTGAAAGAATAGAGGTTAAGAGGGAAGTAGTAGTAGATGGAAAGAAAAGAATTAAGAGAGAGGAATTGGATGTAAGATTAGATGAAAAAATTGACGGAGCTACTGCAATTTATATTGATAGGATTCAGAGAAAACATAGATTAAAAAGAATAGGGGAGTTAGATGAAAAAACTATTGAGGCTATAAGAAAAGAGAGACATTTGCAGGAAAGATTGTTTGTTCCTGAAATAAATCAAGCTTATGCAACCAGATTGTTTCAATTAGGTTTAGAAAGATATGGAACTCCTGAACTTGCTGCTGCTGCATATAATTCTGGACAGTTAGCACCAAGAACTGCAAGAGCTCAACAGATGTTAAGTGATTTATTTTATCCTCAGTGGATTAGTCCAGATGGAGATAATGGAAAGGCTACAAAAAGGATTGTATCAGAATTTCAGAAAAGAGCAGGACTTGTTGAAGATGGAATAATTGGAGATAGAACTTTTGAAGTTATGAGAGAAGTGTGGGCAGAGAGTTTTCCTAATGAAGATAATCCAAAAGGAGCAATTCCAAAGAATCAGTATACTCCTGGATATGTAGAAAAATTTAGAAAGATGATTAGAAATTAAGATAAACTATCTTAAGAAAACTATAAAAAAAATAAAAATAAAAAAATAAAATTAAGCTACTACTTTTCCTGCAGCTGTTCCTGTTGATGTCAAGTCTACTGTGCTACCTTCTTTTCTATAACTCACAGTTATATCGCCTTTAAAAGATTCTCCTTCTAGCAGTGGTGTAGTGCATGCAACTGTTATAGCTGCGCTCGTGTCTGCTGGAATTGAAGTTGCTGTGCTGTCTGATCCGCAATTGCTTATATCAACACTCTGAATCTCGTAGTCTTCTCCGCCATTATTCTTGAGCTCAAGTGTAACACCTGTAGATGCTTTTGCATTCCAAGCATTAATATAAAATGGTGGATTTACAACAGCATTACCTGTTACATATTTTCCAGGTGAGAAAACACCGAAATATGCAAGAACACCTATTGCAATTACTGCTGCTAAAATAGCCCAACCATAAGTCATCAAGAATTCCATAGCTGCTTGTCCTTTTCTTTGCATTTTACCTCCTTTTGAATTTTGTTTTATAATAATATACTCGAGGATTAAGTTCTTTATAAAGATTTCTATACTCGATTTTATTTTTATAGTCAATGGGATTAATTGCTTGTTAAACCATAAGAGTTTCTAGAATGCTTAATTTAAACAAGATTTATTAATTATTAATCAAGAAACTGTCTTAGGAGGGGGAGAATTAAAAGTATTAATTTTAAGGGTTAGATTAAGAGTAAGAATAAGTTTTTATATGCTTGAGATCTTAATTAATCCAGAGTAAATTAATAAGAATAAAAAAATGGGGAGAGCTTTTTGGTTGGTTGGAATTTTTACTGTTATTTTGATATTTCTTTTTGGAGTTGCATTTATTTACTCTCCAAAAAATAGTGAGAGAGGGACAAATGAGAACGTTTTGAAAACCGAGACTACAGAAAACCTTGAGGGTGGGGATAATTTAATCTCTGGTGGAGTCATCTCTGAAGGAACTGGAGGAAGTTCTGGAGGGAGCAGTGGAGGCGGAGGAAGTGGAGTAATCAGTGAACCTGGTGCAGAGAGTGAGAAAGTGAATGAAGAAGATTATTGTGTATTAATCCGCCCAGGAAATCTTCCGCATATTACCTGTTTTGTAAATTATATTAAAAATGAGAGTGTTTCTCTAAAGATTAGAAATCAGTTAGGGGAGAGTATGAGTGTGAAGATGAAACTTGGAGGGTGTACTCCAGAAGTGCAGGAGATAATAGAGAATGATGAAGAGGAGAATTTTGTTTTTGAGTGTGATAATTCTGGAAAAGAAGAGTTTTATGAAGATGTTTTCGTTACTTACATTCTTGAGGGAGAGATCAAAGTAGAGATTGGTGGAATTGTTGGAGGAATAGTTTCTAATTAGATTGAAAGAGCAGTAACATTATACAAAGCAAGATGAGCATCATCAATCTTAAACCAAACAGGCATTCCAGTTATTCTATGGGCAGAAGGGTTATTTGAAGAAAAATAAATATGGTCTACACAGGATTTATCTTCCACATTTATTCCTTTTGAGGAGAGTACTGGAAAATAAACAAGAGACTCTACCCCATTTGGATTTGCTGAAGTTTTTCCTTCAAGCCTATCAAGGTAACTTGGGGCATCAGGAGAAGCAATGTAATAAGAGTGTGTTGAATGAAAAGTAAGATTTTGTACATTTGTTCCGTCTACAAATGGAGAGTAAATTGTTTTGTTTATTTTATTTGAAAAGATTCCTCTAGTGTAAATAATATAAAGGGGGTCTTCAAATCCAATTATCTCAATTTTTGAAGAGATATTCTGAGTCCTGTTCCAAGAAGCTAGATTAGAATTGTCCTTAATTAACATTCTTAGAGACAGGTCAATTTTAATATTCCAGGGGTCTTCCTGAGTTACACTTATATTTAGAATCGAGTAATCAATCTGAAGATTTGTTTTATTTCCAAACTCTGAAATTCTTGAGCTCCAGTCCTGAATTCTATAACCCTCCATTAAACTTATGTTTTCCCCTTCAATTGTTCCGTTTAGCAGAGCTTCTTTGATTGATGCTCTTGAATCATCTAAAAATTCTTCTTTTGTTGTTAAGGAGTATTGAAGAGAGAGAAGAGCCCGATAGCTGGAGATATAAATCTGTCTTGAAATGTCTTGTTCAAGAGAGAAGATAAAACTGTTCATGCTCTCTACTCTCTTGTTAGTTGCTTTTCTTTCCTCAATAAGATGAAAAGAAGAATAAGTAACAAGAAATAAGGCGAGCAAGGCTATTACTAGTAGAGTAAAGAACATCCCTCTTTTATTTTTCATGTTAGTTGTATATATCTGAATATATAAAACCTTAAATATCTTCTTATCTGTTATTTTTAAAAGGAGGGTAAAATGAAAAGTATATTTATAGTGCTTTCAGTTGTTCTGTCTTTATTGATTTTAAGTGTGGGTATTTCAGCTGCACCACCTGCTCCAACAGATAGTGATAATGATGGAATTTTAGATGTTGATGATTTGTGCATGAACACAGAGAGTGGAGATGTTGTAAACTCAGATGGGTGCTCTGTTGTTCAGATATGCTCTGAAAACTTAAGAAATCATGGGGAGTATGTTAGTTGCGTATCTCATACCTCTAAATATTTTCTTTTGCAAGGACTAATAACTAAAGATGAAAGAAAAAACCTTATAACTGAAGCAGCTAAATCAGATATAGGGAAGTAGGAATATAATCTTGTTTTTTATTTGTTTTTTATATCCATCTTCTTGCTTGAACTTCAGTGTTCCAAATGTATGGAACTCCAGAAATGTCCATGCTTTCAATGCTAAATGAGTCTGCATTAAATACTAAGTCAAGTTTATTATCTTTATCTGCATCTAACTGAGAAAAGAGACGCTCTACAGCATCATCTACTGCATCAACATCAGGGTCCCATACATCTGAAAAATTTCCAACTCTAAAAGTTTGGACTGAACCATCTTCAAATTCCAGAACTCTTGTTCCTCCTTGCGCTTTTTCTTTTGCATCTCCATAATTTACATAGCTCTTGATAAAATAAATCAGATGTCCGTAAGAAGATTCATTTGAGACACTGTAAGTATTTCCAAAGTCAAGGGTAAAATTATTCTGTCCTTCCTGAAATACTCCTTGGGCTCTTGAGGGAGAATAGCCAAATCTACTAAAAGCAGGAATAAAAGCATCAGGCGGAGAATCATAAAGAACAATACCATTAGCTGTTACCTTTTGCTCTGAAACTCCTAATTCAATAAACCATCCAAACTGCCAGTCTGCAAGGATAGGTGTTGAACTGATAGGAAGATGAAATTGCCACTCCAAATTTCTGTAAAAAGTGTGGACCACATGATTAGAGGAGTTTGTTAGAGGAATTTCCTGAGTTATATCAATTGTTCCATAGGGCATAATTATTTTAGAAGAGTTTATGTAAAAAAAAGACTCTCCTTCAAGTGTAATAACCTGCCCAGGAGTGTCTTTCCCAATATCAAGAGTTAAAAAAAAGTATTCGCTGTTTAAATCTGAATAAGAGATTCCATTTGAGTTTAAAGCATTTTTTATTTCTGCATCTGAGAAAGTAACAATATTATTTACAGGTGATTTTTTTCCTATTTCAAAACTCTTAATTCCTTTTCTAAATGATAGAGTTACATCTGAAGTTGTATTTATTGTTGCATTAATTAATGAGATGTCTGAAGGGAGTATTATTGATTTTTCTTGATGAAGGACAGAGGTTGCTGTGAGTTTGTTTAGGTAAAACTTAGTTTGAGAGTGATAAGTCTGCATATCTGGAGTTTCATACTCTACAATAATGTGAGAAGCTCCATCTTCTACTCCAATTGCACCGTAGAGTGTTGCTGTGTTATTTCCAGGATGAAGAAAAGAAGTTATGTCTACATTAGTATAATGGTCTACACTTCCACTATACACTTCTACTCCATTTACATATGCTCTTGAGAATTGAGGAGTCCAGGCACCTTCAATTAACCAAAAAGCATTTTTGATAGTTGCATTTGTTGGAAAGTTTACATTATAAACTGCTGTAGCCTCGCTAGTTCCGCAATAATCCCCCCAAGAATAAGATTTCCATCCTCCACACATTAAATCTCCTTTTATGAACAAAATATTCTTTTTTTTTGAAACTTTTCTAAGCCATGCTTTAGACACAAAACCTTTTGAAGATTTTCCTTTTTCTATACCACTGATAATTTGCCTCTCTACTTCTATATCTGTAGCTGTCTCATAAGGTGATGAGTTTACAGAAGCGAGCAAATCCTCACCATACCATACTCCGATATTCTCTGTTGTATTAAGAGTAAGAAGAATTGATTTTGTCATTTCCTTAGCTCTTGTTAAATTAGTTACATAAAAATCTCCTATTTGCTCGAGGATAGATTTGTTCAAATCAGTTATTTCTTTTAAAGAAATTAAATTTTGAATATAAGAATTATTTACTTCTCCTACTTTTAAACTCGAAAGAACAGTGAGTACATCTTCATTTAAGTTTGTCTTGTAATCTGAGTACTTTATGATCGGATAAATTATCAGTATGCTTAAGAAGATTATGAGCAGGGCTATTAGTGCGTCTGTGCTAAAAAAAATTGCTTTTTTTGTTTTCATTTTTCCCAGATATAAAGATTGACTGTTATTGGAGTGTTTTTGTATATTGTAAAACGGGTTATTTTTATGAGATTTTCAGAAGAAATAGTTCCTGGACTAACTCCTGGTTTTCCTATCTTATTTATTTCATTTGCGCCGATAGTAAGATTTTCATTAAAGAGCAGGAGGTAGTCATATCTTGTATTAAACAAGGTTTTTGTTTTAGGATAATCTGAAATAGTGAGAGTATAGAAGTTCTGTAGTTTTGTCTCGTTTATTTTATTCTCTGACAGAATTCCTGGAGAGACTACATTAATTAAAGTCCAGTTTTTTGGATATCCTTCTGAGAGAATTATGTCTGCAATAATATTTCCTTCGTACCTTAGAGTTTCTATTACTTCTTCTGAGTCTGCAGTATAATTAATAGTATAAAGGTAAAATGAGGTGATCCCTATAGTAAAGATAAATCCTGCAATTATCAAATCAATTCCCCAGGCTTGTGCATTTTTATTTTTCATTTTTAGTTTAGAAGAATTTCATTGTTTTGTTTTTTAATTGTGTTTGTTCCTTTCTGAATGTTTCCTGTGAGTTTTGCGACAGGCAAAGCAATTGCACTCTTGTTATCTATTGTTTTTACATAAACCATGTCTTCAGTTATATTAATGCTGTAATTTTTATTTCCAAGATTCATTGGAATCTTAAATTCGCGGGTGTATCCGTCACTTGAGATAAGCGCAAGATTGATTTCATTTTGGACTGTAATTGCAATTTCTTTTACTGATAATTCTTGATTTTGCTTTGTTTCCTCAACTATTTTTTCCTGAATTGCTACAAAAAATATTATAAAGAAAAATAAGACAAACCCAATAATAATGAGAAATTCGATTGAAGATTGTGCATTTTTATTTTTCCCCCTCTTTTTTGATTTTCCCATTTTAAGCAGGACTTATTGAAACTGCGCTCTCCTGAGCTTCTATAGTAATCTTCTTTACTCCCTGGGTGCCTATAATATTTCCAGTTATAGGAACCTTACTTGGAAAACTAATTTTATTCTCTCCTGAACTTGTATAGACAGTGAAAATTAAGCTTTGTTCTGCAATTTGAATTCCAGTTATTCCATCAGGAAGATATGCAGAGACAGTTGCTTTTGAAGGCTTGCCTGAATAGAACAATGATTCAGATGTGGAGATGATTTTACTGGCAAAATTGGTTATTTGATTGATTCTCATTCTGTCTTTTATAGCTCCTGTATAAAAAAATGCTATTCCAAGGATTCCAATTATGACAAAAGTGACAAATCCGATTATAACCAAATACTCTGAACTTATCTGAGATTTTTTAAAATGAGCCATATTATGTTTTTCTCTTTTTTAGCAAGATTTATAAAATAAATCCACGGTGTATATACATAATAAATAAGATATTTAAACATTTTTATAAAAGATGATTGATAAAAAAAGAGGGAAGATAGAACTTAAAGAGAAACCTGTTAAAAGAAGAGGAGAAAAAACACTTTTTTTAAGAGTCTTGTTTGTATCAGCATTTTTGTTTATTATAAATCTTGGGGGATATGCTTTTAAGTTTGGAGGGTTATCTGGAGGGATAACTGGATTTTCAGTAGGAGATACGTTTATTAAAGCATATCAAGAGATATCTTTTACTGCAAGAGTTTTCCTTATAGTTCAGTGGGGGGTAGTATTAGTTTTGCTTTTGGTTATATCTGTCAGAGATAAGGGAGTTAAAAGCAGAAAAAAAGAATTAGAAGGAATTGATATTAACAAAGTATCTCAAAAAGGGACTGATTTAGATGTATTGTATAAAATTTTGGAGAGTAAAAAACAAGTAAGAGTCTCAACAATTGCAAAAACATTCAAGGTTAAGAAAGACACTGCACTAAACTGGGCAAAGATGCTTGAATCGAGCAATCTTGCAACAATAGAGTATCCTGGATTTGGAGGGGAGCCTGTTCTCAAAATATCTGCAAAATAAAAAAGAGGATAAATGAAAAAGAAAAAGAAGGTTAAGAAAAAAGAGTATAGTGTTAAAAGGGTTTTAAAAGTAAAATCTGTGAGAACTGAAAATACAAAAGAAAAAATCTCAAAGAAGACTGAGAAAAGAGTAGAGGCTCCAATTAAAAAAGGACTTCTTGAAAAATACAAAATTGGAGTTGATGGAGCAGTAGTAGATGTTGAGATTAAAAGAGAGGAGTTGGGGGTGATATACAGTGTAAATGTCCCTGAGATTGGTGCAGCTACAGGTGCTCTTTTAAGTGAGGTTAGAAATGAACTTGTTTCTGTAACAACAATCAGCATGAAGGAGATGACTGACCCTTCGGCTTTTCAGGAGATTAAAAAAAGATTTATGCAGAAAGCAGCGACGTTGCTTAAAGAAAAGCTTCCTAGCCTTCAGAAGAGCATGCAGGAGTTTTTAGTTGGAAAATTAATGCAGGATATGCTTGGATTAGGGCAAATAGAATTTTTAGTTAATGATGTAAATCTCGAGGAAGTAGTAATTCCTTCTGCAAAAGAGCCAATAAGAGTTTACCATAAAAAATATGGATGGCTTTCTACAAACTTAAGAATTGCAAAAGAAGAGGAAATTTCAAACTACTCAAATATTGTTGCAAGAAGAGTTGGAAGACAGATTACTGTTCTTACTCCATTATTAGATGCGCATCTTGTTACAGGTGATAGAGTTAATTCTATTCTTTATCCTATTGCTACAAAGGGAAATACAATAACTATTAGAAAGTTTGCGAGAGACCCGTATACAATTATTGACTTAATAACCAGTCGTACCTGCAATTTAGAAGTTGCTGCACTTCTCTGGCTTGCAGTTGAGTATGAGATGAATGTATTAATAAGTGGGGGAACAGCAAGTGGAAAAACCTCTCTCTTAAATGCTCTGATGCCTTTTATTCCTCCAAATCACAGAATTATAAGTGTAGAAGATACAAGAGAACTTATGTTGCCTGAATTTTTATACTGGGCGCCGCTTGTCACAAGATCTGCAAATCCTGAAGGAAAAGGAGAGGTTTCAATGCTGGACTTGCTTGTTAATTCGCTGAGAATGAGACCTGATAGAATTGTTCTTGGAGAAATGAGAAGACAAAGAGAAGCTGAAGTATTGTTTGAAGCAATGCACACAGGACACTCTGTTTATGCAACAGTTCATGCAGATAGTGCTGCTGAGACAATCTCAAGACTGACTAATCCTCCTCTAAATGTTCCTCCTAATCTGCTAAAAGCAGTTCATTTAAATGTTGTAATGTTTAGAGATAGAAGAAAAGGAATAAGAAGGGTATTCCAGGTAGCAGAATTCGAGGCAGAGCAGGACAGTGCAAGTGCAAATATTCTTTATCGTTGGGTTCCTGAAGAAGACAAGATTATCAGGCACTCTGAGAGTTCTAAATTTTTTGAAAGCATAAACAGAAACACAGGAATGTCACAAGCAGAGCTAAACAGAAACCTGGAACAAAAAAGAGCAATACTGGACTGGCTGATTAAAAATAAGATTAGAGATTTAAATGATTTTGGAAGAGTTATGAATTTGTATTATAATGATAAAGAGTCTCTAATGAGTGCTATCAGGAAAAATGACTTAAAAAGAGTTCTTGGAAGGTAAATATGAAATTCCGCATACCCTTCACATTCTCAGATATTGAGAGATTAAAAAGAAAAGTTAAGGTCTCTGCTGGAAAAATAAAACACAAAAAAAAATCTGCACTCTCTGAGTCACTTAAAAATATTGATGCTGGAATTTCAAGGGAAGAGTACATTGCGATAGTCAAAAGAACATTTATTTTTTCCTTTTTAATTCTGTTTGTTATCTCAACCAGTATTCTTGCTCTGTTAAGCATTAAATTATTTTATTTATATGGATTTGTTGTTTCTCTTTTATTTTCTTTTTTTGTATTTTTTAGCCAGATGGTTTATCCAAAAATATACACTTCAAGAAGACAGAGAAGAATAGAAAAAGATCTTATTCCTGCACTTGAGGATATTTTAATTCAACTTAATTCAGGAATTCCATTGTTCAGCATTTTAACTAATCTTTCAGAAGCAGATTATGGAGAGTTAAGCGGGGAGTTTAAAAAAGCAGTTAAGAGAATAAATGCAGGGGAACCTCAGGAAGATGTTCTGGAGAATCTTGGAGAAAGAAATAGTTCTGTTTTTTTCAGAAGAACTCTCTGGCAAATTAGCAATGGAATGAGGGCAGGAAGTGATATGTCTATTGTGATTAAAGACAGCATAAAGGCTCTAAATGAAGAACAATTAATACAAATACAGAATTACGGAAATAGGCTGAATCCTTTAATTATGTTTTACATGCTGATTTCAGTGATTATCCCATCTCTCTCTGTAACCTTTCTCACAATAATCTCCTCTATGATCAACCTTCCAAAAACAATGACTCAGCTAATTTTTATTGGGTTGTTTGTTTTTGTTGTTTTAGTTCAGATAATGTTTCTTGGAATGATAAAATCAAGGAGGCCGAGTTTATTATGAAAACTAGAAAGAGGATTACACCTGAAGAAAGAGCTAGGAAAAACAAGCAAGCAGTAATCGGGATTGTTTTTTCTCTGATAGTCTCCAGTATCTTTTTTATTGTTTACAAGAGTTGGATTGTTCTTGCAGGAGCTTTTTTTGTATTCTTAATTTTATGGTTTGTTTATCTAAAAGTCAGCAAAGATCTAAAGGAGAGTGCAAGAATAAAAAAGATGGAAGATGTTTTTCCTGATTTTCTGCAATTAATGTCAAGTAATCTAAGAGCAGGAATGACTATTGATAAAGCAATGTTATTAAGTTCAAGAAAAGAGTTTTCCCCGCTTGATGAAGAGATAATGAATGCTGGAAAGGCTATAGCTACTGGACAAACCACTGAGTCAGCTTTGCTTGAAATGTCAAAAAAAATAGGTTCTGATAAAATTTATAAAACAATTCTTTTGCTTAAATCTGGAATGAGTGCTGGGGGGGATATTGCTATTTTGTTGGAGGAAACATCTATAAGCATGAGAGAACGGGATTTTGTTGAGAAAAAAGCTGCTTCAAATGTTCTTATGTATGTGATATTTATTTTTCTTGCTGTTGCAATTTTTTCGCCTGCATTATTTTCACTCTCAAATATCCTAGTTGAAACTTTGACAAAGCTTATTGGTTCAATTCCAAGTGTGAATATAACTTCTGCTCCTGTAAATCTTCCATTCACTCTTTCAAGTGTAAATGTTTCTGTGGGGTTTATAAAATATTTTTCAATAGTTTTTATTATCACTACGGATATTCTAGCATCGCTTGTTCTTGGGTTAGTAAGCAAGGGAGAGGAAAAAGAAGGAATGAAATATCTTCTACCTTTGCTGATTTTAGGACTAGGAACTTTTTTTGCAGTAAGATTTTTCTTGTCTGGTTTTATCTCTGAGTTAATTGCTTAAGAAAAAGGTTAGTGTTGAAAAGATTATGAAGAGAGGAGTATTAATGTTAATAGACTATTATTAATAACTGGAGAATTTTGGTTGTTAATGGAGATAGACAATTAGTGAATTTAAATTAAGTTATGCTTATCTAGATTTAATGTTTTAATGAGAGTAATAATTTAAAGATAGATTTTTATACTTATTTTTTCTTTAATAAGTATGGTAAAAAAAAGGGAGAAGGACAAGTCCAAAAGTGTTGGAGAGAGAAAAATGAATAAAAAAGAGCAGCAAAAAGTTGCTTCTGGAATTTCTAATTTTGACAAGATTTCTGAAGGAGGGTTTGAGAGAGATTCTACTAATTTGATTGTTGAGGAAGTGGAAGTGGGAAGAGTATCTTTGCTGTTCAGTTCTTAATCGAAGGAATAAAAAAAGGAGAAAAATGTCTGTATATTACATTTGAGGAAAAGAAAAAGGAGTTTTATGAAAATATGAAGGAGTTTGGGTGGGATTTGGAAAAATATGAAAAAGAAGGAAAATTTATGTTTCTTGAGTATACTCCTGAAAAAGTCAGAACAATGTTAGAGGAAGGTGGGGGAACAGTTGAGTCAATTGTTCTAAGAAGAAAAGTAACAAGGATTGTGATTGACAGCATTACTTCTTTTGAATTGTTATTTGATGATGCAATTAAGAGAAGAGAGGCGTCACTTGCTCTTTTTAATATGCTAAGAAAATGGGATTGCACTTCTCTGCTTACTTATGAAGGAGAGCCTTTTAGAGAGAAAAAATCAGCCTCACGTGCTCTTGAATTTGAGTCTGATTCAATTATTCTTTTGTATTTTCCGAGAATCAAAAAGAAAAGAGAGAGGTTTATAGAAATCTTAAAGATGAGGGGGGTAAAACATTCACTTGAAGTTTATCCTTTTAGTATTGAAAAGAGTGGAATTGCTATTTCAAACCAGGCTTCTTCTGAGAAGTTGAGGGATTAGAATGTTGAGAGGAAGAGGGGTAACATAAAAAAATTTATAAGTGCGAGAAGACTATCCGACATATGAAAACAAAATTATTGGGAGGACTTGTAATTTTAATAATCTTAATTGGGGTTGGGAGCATTCTTATATTCAACCAGCAAACAACAACTTATGATAAATCAAAAGAAAAAGATTTGGGGTTAAGTAATTATTTAGGTTATTTAAAAGAATGTAAATCTGTCGAGGGAATAGATCGGATAAATCTTTCAGAAAGATTACGAGTATGTCCTCCAATTCCTGAACAAGAAGTTTTTGATAAATTGAGTGTCATTGAAGATTTAAAGGGAATTAAAGAATGTGATAATTCTGAAAATGCGGAATGTGACAACATAATTTCAGACTGTGATGAAGTAACAAATATCAACTTTAAATCTTCAGCTGTTTCGGGAGGACATGCCCCAACTTATACTACAATTGGAATATATGTATGCGAGAAGGGAGAATATTACCTTTCTGAATCTTCAAGTCCACCACCAAGAATAGAAATTTCGAGAATACAATTAACTGAAGAAAAAAGTTCTGCATTAGAATAATTTTCTGAGAAATTGAGAGATTAGAAAAAGGCTAGCCCTTAAAAATAAATTTATCAACTTGAGATTTTGCTAACTCGCGCTTCTTTTGATGCTCTTTCAAAAACTTGTTGATTTTTTCAATTAAGATTTCTTTTAATTCTCCTGTGAGAAGTTTTCCGCTTCTATAATCTTGCTCTATTTTTTCGAGCTTCTTGTCGTCTGGCTCGAAAAACATTTTAAGATACTGGAAGCTTACATCAACTTCAGGATTTCCTCCATGTTCTCTGTGCAACTCGAGAGTTGATTGTCCTCCTGAAAAAGCATATTTTTTTATTTTTTTCTCAACCTGTTTTGGAGTGTCTGTTGTGTAGATTGCTGAGGAGTCATCTGATGCAGACATTTTCCCGCTAGTGCCAGAGAGCGGAGGGAGGAATACTGTATGAATTATTGCCGGCTTATAATACCCTAACTTTGGAACAACATCCCTGGAAACTCTAAAATGAGTATCCTGATCTATTCCTAGAGGTATTAAACACGGAATATTTTTCCCTTTTAGTATTGAGGGCAAGAAAGTAGGGACAGCCTGCATGCTTGTATAAAAAATACTTCCAATATTAGTTTCATTTGTAAAACCAAAACTTGCTTTTATTGTGGAGAAAGTTATCTTCTTTGCTACTCTACAGGCTTGCTTGTACATTAAACCTGCGTGCTGTGTATCAATTAAAAAATGAGTTTTCTTTGGGTCAAAACCAAGAGCAATAACATCAAGCATATTTTCATAGAGATACTTCTCAGTATCTTTAAACTCCAATTCTTTTTTAAAAAGGAATTTTTCTTCATCTGGAAACTGGAACCACATTTCTGCATTGAATTTATCCTGCAGCCACTTGCAGAATATCCACGGAAGAAGATGCCCTATATGAACTGGTCCTGATGGAGCTCTTCCTGTATAAAGGAAAAAGGAATTTCCTTTTTCATACTCATCTAAAAGCCAGTTTAAATCTCTGTGAGCAAAAAAAACTTTTCTTCTTAAAAAAGGATGTAACTCTCCTGTATGTTTTTTAATTCTCTCAAGAAGAGCAAAGTCAATTTTTGAAACTCCAAATTCTTTTATTAATTTATCATAGTCTACCTTGCCTTCAACTTCCCAGGGAGTAACTACCATTTTTTTAGTTTTTACACCAGCTTTTTTCATATCCCTAAAAAATGCTTAACAGATTTATAAAAGCTTCGTTCCTTCTTAATAAAGTTTAAATATACCCTCTTCTTAAAAAGTGGGTAAAATAAAGATTAAAATGAGGAATTTATATTTTTGGAGTGGTTTACTAGTTATGCTTATTGTGATGAGTTCAGTTGTAAGTGCAGAAATAATTTTAAGCCAACCTAAAAGTTTGTATAATCTTGGTGAAGAAATAAAGTTAACTGCTGAGGTTAGCAGCATTTCAGAAGGATATTTTTCTGTAGATTTAGTCTGTGAGAACACTCATAAAAATGTGTATAACTCTTTGTTAACAAAAAAACAAACAAATATTGCTTTGCCACTAGTACCCTTGTATATAGGTAATTTAAGTGGAGAGTGTTATTTTTCTGCAGAATATGGGAAAAATTTGAAAGAAAGTCAGAGGTTTGAAATATCAAGGGAGATAGAGGTTAATTTTGATATAAAAGACCGAACATACCAGCCCGGAGAGAGTGTAATTGCTAAAGGAAGTGCAATTAAAAAAAATAATCTTTTAGTTGGACAGAGTATGCTTGGTTATGTTGAAATTACTGCTGGAACTTCTAATTTAAAATACCTTGGAGTTGTTAAAGATGGCAAATTCTCTGTTAATTTTACTATTCCTGAAAATATGAATGCAGGGACTTATCCACTCATTGCAACAGTATATGAGAAAGATGAGCAAGGAGAGATTACAAATACTGGAGAAGTAAGAGTAGACTTAAAAATAATGCAACAGGGCAAGAAAATAGAGGTCGCAATAAATAAACAGACAATTTCTCCAAAAGATATTTTAGAATTTAAGGTTTTTCTTTATGACCAATCAAATCAAGTTATTCCTGGGGAGGTGATGGTGGAGATTAAAGATAGTGCAGGGACAGAGAGGTGGAAAAGGCTTGTGCAGGTTGGGGAGAGTGTGAATGTTAGTCTGGGAGATAATCCTCTTTCTGGATACTGGGAGGTGATTGCAACAAAAGATGAGTTAAGCAGTAAAAGATTGTTTAGTGTAGAAGAAGTAGAACTTGCAAGATTTGAGATTGATAATCAAACTCTGGTTATAAAAAATATAGGGAATATTATTTATCAAAGAGCTGTGCAAATCTCAATAGGGGATTCTGTTAAAATACTGGATTTAAAACTAAAAGTTGGTGAGGAAAAAAAGTTTAGTCTTTTAGCTCCTCCTGGAGAGTATAACATCAAAATAAGTGATGGAACAAATACCTTAGTTCAGGAGAGGGTTCCATTAACTGGGAGTGTAATAAGTGTAGAGGATGTTAAGGGAAAGTTAGGTCTCTGGACAAGATATCCGATTGTCTGGCTTTTTTTGATTGCTGTTATGGGAGTCTTTATCTTAATGATGTTTCAAAGAATTTCAAAGAAAAGAGCAGTTTCGTATCCTATTTCAGACAGAGATTATGAGAGACATAATTCTGGAAAAGTGAAAAAAGAAGCAAGAGTTTTAAAACTTTTACCAATAAAGACTGGAACTGCAGTAAAAGAAGCAGAACATGTATTGGTGCTAAAAGGTGAAAGACAGAGTGTTTCAATGATTGGAATCAAGATTAAGAATACACTTGCAAAAATTTCAAAAGAAAGCTTAGAAAAAGCTTTTGGAGAGGTTTATGATTTAAAAGGAGCAGTGTATAGAGCAGGTGAATACTTCTTCATAATCTTCAGTCCACTGCTTACAAAGAGTTTTAAAAATGAGATGCAGGCAGTAAAGTCAGCAGTTTCTATACAAAAAGCACTAGAAGAGCATAATAAAAAATTCAATGAAAGAATTGAGTTTGGAATAGGAGTTAATTCTGGAGAAATTATAAACCAGATAGAAGATGGAAAATTAAAGTTTACTGGACTTGGAAAGACAATTACAAGTATAAGAAAAATTGCAGAGATTTCAAATGGAGAAGTTTTAATTGGAAAAGAGCTTCATGAAAAAACAATCAGCAGCATAAAGACAGAGAAACATGCTAAAGAAGATGTTTTTAAAATTAAGAGTATTGTAAATGTGGATGTAAATAAAAAGTTCATAGGTGATTTTCTTAAGAAACTAGAAGAAGATGAAAAAAAGAGCAAAGATAAATAAGGGTTTCTTTCTTATTTTTGATTTTGATGGAACTATTGCAGATACTAAGCAGTTGTACTATCTTGGGATTTATAATGAATTAAAAAAATATGGTTTTAATCATAATCAGGTTAATAAAATAATTAATCTTGGATTGAGTTTAGAAGAGACTTTAAAAAAATTTGGATTTTCTTTTATTGTTTTGTGGATCTTAAAAATGAAGATTATGAAAAATGTCAAGAAAAATATCAGAGATGTTAAGAAATGCAGAGATGTTGAGGAAATTAAAAAAATCAAGGAGAGAAAAATTATTGTTTCAAATTCTTTAAAAGAATTTGTAGTTCCAATTATAACTCATTTTAAATTAAATAAGTACTTTGAAGGAATCTATGGAGCTGAAGATTTTAATGATAAAGCAGAGTTTATTAAAGAGTATCTTAAAAAAAACAGGATAAAAAAAGATAGATGTTATTATATTGGAGACAGAGCTGCAGATATAAGAGTTGCAAGGAAAGTTGGATGTAAAGGGATTATTATTATGAGTAAGTGTGCGTGGAATTCCAGAAAAGAAATTTTAGATGAAAATCCTGAGATTATTGTCTCAGATATTGCTGAGATTAAAGACGTATTGAAATAGGCTGTATTAAATCAGAAGATTAAGCTAAAAAGAAGGAAGATTTTTAAAGAAGAGATGCTGTTTATAAAAATGACAAAGAATTATGATGTTGTGATTATTGGGGCAGGACCTGCTGGGATGAGTGCAGGATTATATGCAGCAAGAGATGGATTAAAAACAGTAATAATCAGCAAAGATATTGGCGGAACTACTAATAGCATTCTCTTACTTGAAAATTGGCCAGGATTTTCTGGAACAGGAGCAGAATTAATGAAAAAGTTCTATGAGCAATTAAAGGAGTATAAAATTGATTTTATTATGCAGGATGTTGAAAAAATAAAGAAAGAAAAGGAAGGGTTTTGTATTGAAACAAAAAAACAAAAAATTTATTCGAAAAGTGTAATAATCGCAAGTGGAACAAAAAGAAGAAAATTAAATGTTCCTGGTGAAAAAGAACTGACTGGTAAGGGAGTAAGTTACTGTGTTACTTGTGATGCTTTCTTTTTTAAAAATAAAACAGTTGGCGTTGTTGGAGGGAGTGACTGTGCAGCTATCTCTGCTCTAGCTCTTTCAGATTTAGCTAAAAAAGTCTATGTATTTTACAGGGGTAAAAAACTTAGATGCGAGGAGATTACAAGCAAAAGGCTTGAAAAAAAAGAAAATGTTGAGATTGTATATGAAGCAGTTCCTCTTAGAATAAAAGGAGAGAGTAAGGTTGAAGGATTAGTAGTCAGACAAAATGAAAAGGAAAAAGAATTTAATATAGACGGAGTTTTTATTGAGATTGGGGCTATTGCATTGATTGAGTTTATTAAAGACTTAGATCTAGAATTAGACAAAGACGGGCAGATAATTGTTGATAGTGAAATGAAAACAAGTGTAGACGGAGTTTTTGCTGCAGGGGATGTTACTCATTCTTCTTTAAAACAAGTAGTTGTTGCTGCAAGCCAGGGAGCAGTTGCTGCAAAGTCTGCTTCTGCATGGGTGAAAAAGAGCTGATTCTTAGAAAGAAAATGATAGAACGGGCAATAATTAAAAGATTTAAAACTCTTAATCTAGAAGCAGAAGTAGTTGAAAATGGTTGCTATTATCGGGCAAGAAGAATGGCTTCAATTATTAAAAGAACACATCCTAGTTGGATAGTAGAATTAAAAAAACTTATTTC
The DNA here is from genome assembly GCA_964403535.1 of Candidatus Woesearchaeota archaeon. Lineage (GTDB taxonomy): Archaea > Nanobdellota > Nanobdellia > Pacearchaeales > GW2011-AR1 > CAYOFN01. The sequence continues at coordinate 21,209 of CAYOFN010000001.1, read as the reverse complement.
TGGAGATGGAGCCAAGCTATATCCGATGATTCCTGAAGCAGAATTCTGGCATCACTGGATTTGTATAGGTGGGGGAACAGTTTGGGATCCTTTATTTGGAGCAGTAGTATCTGAAGAAGATTATCTAGCCAGGAATTTCCCAAATCAGACAGTCAGGGTGAGTGAGAAAGAATTTTATTCCTAATAAGTTTATATGACTTCAATCGTCATTGAAGTTATCGAGGGGTTTAAAAAGATATTTTTTCTAGGTAGAACATGGGAACTAAGTACCTCATGGTTTCATTTGAAGATGAAAGAATTAAACAAATCTCAGAGGTATTAGGAAATAAAACCTGTAAAAAGATTATTGATTTTTTAAGTGAGAATAAAGAAGTAAGTGAGAAAGATATGTCTGATGCATTAAAGATGCCGATTAACACTGTTGAGTATAATCTTAAGAAGTTACTTGCAGCAGGATTGATTGAAAAAGCTAAGAACTTTTTCTGGAGCAGAAAAGGCAGGAAAATAGATTTATACAAACTTGCAAACAAACATATAATTATCTCTCCAAAATCTTATTCAGGTGTTAGTGGAAAATTAAAAAAAATAATTCCTGGAGTGATTGTCTCAGGAATTGGGGCAGTTTTAATTAAGATTTTTACAACAGCAAGAGGAGGAGGGGATTTTTTAGCTGAAAAATTTATGGATAGTGCAGCAGAGGTTGTTCCTACTAATTCAGGAGCAGTTGGGGGTATGGGGGCAGAGAGTTTTGGATTGATTGGAATTCCTGTCTGGGCGTGGTTTTTAGCTGGAAGTTTAGTTGCATTAATGGTATTTGTGATTTGGAATTGGAGGAAGATGTAAAATGAGAAGTAAAATTTATAAAGATAAAAGAGTAAGAGAAAATATGAAAAAGACGGTGATATTGGTTTTGGCTATACTTGTTGTTTTATTACAGGTGTCTGGAGTATTAGCTGATGGAGCATATATTCCTTATCCAGATTATTGGGTTAGACCTGGACAGCAGAAAGCAATAATTTTTCATGAAGAGAATAAAGAGACAATGATTCTCACGTCTGACTTTAAAGGAAATGCAAAAGAGTTGGTGTGGATTGTTCCAACTCCAACTATTCCAAAACTCTCAAAAGCAAATGAAGAAATTTTTATTAATATTCAGAGATTAACTGCTCCTCAATATGACCGGGGAAGTTGGAATGTTTTAGAAGCAGCTGCAGGTGCAATGAAAGCAGGGGGATATGATGGAGTTGCGATTATTGAGTCTCAAGAAGTTGATTACTATAATGTAAGTGTTATTGCAGCAACAAATTCAGAAGAACTTGTCAGATGGTTTAATGAGAATGGGTATGTGTATCCTAAAGAGTATGCTTATGTCTTAAATTATTATATTAATAAGGGATGGTTTTTTAATGCAATAAAAGTTTCGTCTTCTTCTATTGATTCTAAAGAAGTTGAGAGTGACTTGAGAGAGGGGCATCCTACTCCAATTAAGTTTGAATTTTTAAGTGATAAGATTGTCTTTCCTCTAAAAATATCTTCTATAGATTTTAAACCAGAAGTAAAGTATATTGCAGCTAAAGATGAGCCAATTGGAGCTACAAGAAAAGTTGAAAACAGTGAAGTACTCACTAAAAAAACGAGTAATCCAACAGAGGCAAATTGGTGCATAGAATATTCTGGAGGTGGAGAGCGTTGTATAAATGATGAGATTATGGACATGCAGATAGGAGGAATTAATTATGTGGCACCTTACTGGAATGAGTATACTCCAATACAATTGTACATTATTGCAGAGGGGAAGTATGAAGCAAATAATGCTAACTTTAATATTCAGTATGGAAATTGGTTTGAGAAAAATCAGATAGAAAAGTTAGGTGATGATGAAAATGGAGAAAGTTTAATTCAGCCATCACAAAACAAGTACTTTATAACTTCTCTTTATGCTAATCTTCAGAAAAGTCAGATGGATGATGATGTTTTCTTTAGAGCTGCAGAGGATAATAAAAAAGTAAATGCTGGGCCAGAAGCTTGGGAGAGTGTGCTGAAAGGAGTAGTAATTGGTTTTGTTATTTTTTTAGTCTGGGTTTTTACTCCACTCGGAATAATGTTTATTATCGGAATATTGCTTTTATTTTTAAGCTCTAATAGGACAGCCAGGGGAATTGCCTGGGTTTTAGAAGGAATCTCACTTGCAATTACTCTTTTAATTGGATTAGGTATCTTAAGTTTGGGACTTTTTGGAGGAGGATTAGGAGAGGTAATTGTGTTGAGTACACTTATTACTGATTTAGTTATTGTATTGATTATGGTTTTGTTTATGGTATTGGAAAGAAAATACAGGAAATAATAAAATGAGTATACTACCTTATTATGGCGGAAGTTTAATTGAACTTATTCTTCAAGCGATTGTAGTTATGATAATAAGCAGTTTTCTTTGTATTTTTTCTCCATTTGGAATAGGATTCGCTGTTTTTAGTGTAGTCAGAGGAAAAACAAAATCTAAAGAATTGAGAAAGATTTCTCTGATTTTTCAAATTTTGGCAGGAGTATTAACATTTATAGGAGGAATTTTGGCTGTTGTAATTGTATTAATGGGAGGATTGGGTTATCACCCCCTTCAGTGGAACATTATGTTTATCCTGGCAGTATTATTCGGGGTGGGGTTTATCGTCACTCTTGAGATTGTGATTATCATTTGGGAGAGTATGTGGTTGAGAAAAAAAACATAAAGTTTTTATACTTCTGAAAATTATTTTATATATGAAAGCAGGATTAAGAGTTTTGATTACTTTTGCAGTACTTGTCGGAGTTGTTGGGGGGTTTTATCTTATTACTAGCAAAATAACTAATCTTACAGGATATTCTGTAGGAGAGTATCAAAAAGAGGATATTGAAAAGTTTGCTACTTGCTTAACTGAAAAAGGAGTGAAACTGTATGTGTATGGTAATTCTGGGCTTTGTGAGAGGCAAAAAGAAATGTTCGGAGAATTTATCGGCAAGCTAAATGTAATCAATTGCCTTGTAAATCTAGATATCTGCGCAGAAAAGGATTTGAAATTTGTAGATCGTCCAGCCTGGGAGATAAGAGGAGTGATTTATTATGGTCCATTTGACTTAAGTAAACTATCGAAGATGAGTGGGTGTAAAATATAAAGGAGGGAAAAATGGTAAAAGTTACAATATCTGAAGAGTGTATTGGTTGTGGTTCTTGTGTTTCTATTTGCCCATCGACTTTTGAATTAAAGGGCAGTAAAGCAAAAGTTAAGAAACAACCAGATAAAATCAGTTGTGAAAAAGAAGCTGAAGAGAGTTGTCCTGTCCAAGCTATTAAAATCTCCTGAGGACTGTAAGTTTTCTTTTTTGGATAGTATGAATAATGTATTTTGAAAATGAAAAGAGGGTGCTTCCGATTAATCCTAAGATAAGATCCATCATGGTATCATCATTCTTATCCATTACTAAATTTAGTTTTTCAAATCCTGATATGTCTCTAAGGTAAACCCCCTGAAGTTTTAAATCAAAAAATACATCAAAGAGATACTCTCCAATTTCAAGTATGACAAGAAGTGATAGAATAGTTGTAAGAGTAAGCAAAATCTTCCATTTAAGTTCTATCTTTAACTTATTAATCATGTAAAAAACCATTATGCTCCCAAGAATTGGCATTGCAAAGTGCAGGATTTTATCATAGGATTCAGAAACCCAATAAAAAGGTGAGAGTAGAATTCCAAAAACTAATACTGCTGTGATGTAAATATAGTGTCTGGGAAGAAAGTTGATATTAAATGCATGGTCTAAGAAATAAAAAATCCATAATCCAAAAATAACTGATAGCACTCTGATTAAAACTGAGGTATTTTTAAAAATGTAAAGGATTATTAAGAGGACTAAAGAAATCCCAATTATCAACCTCCTTTTTGTTTTATAAAGCATTGTAGGATTATGGAGGGAGTATATAAAAATCTTGCTAATCTTCACTACTCTAAGTTAAGGAAGTTTAATGCAAACATTTATATAGTAATATGAATTAAAATTCATATGAACACTTATCACCTATTCTTTACAAATTTGGCTAATCCTTTAAAAATTGATATAATCTCTCTGTTAAAGGAGAGGGAGATGTCTGTCTCAGAAATTGCTAAAGAACTTAAAATAGAGCAGTCTAAACTAAGCCACGCACTTGCTTCTTTAAGATGCTGTAGCATTGTTCAGGTTAGACAAGGGGGCAAGAAAAGGATTTACAGCTTAAACAAACAAACAATTCTTCCAATATTAAAGATTATTGACAAACATGAAAAGAAATTTTGTAAAAGATGCTGTTTTGCTAATAAAAAATAAAAATGGTTAAAACAATTTACCTTGATAATGCTGCAACTACTCTTGTTGATAAGAGAGTTATAGATGCAATGCTCCCTTATTTTTCTGAAAAGTATGGGAATGCTAGTTCACAGCATATTCTTGGTTTAGAGGCAAAAAGAGCACTTGAACAGAGTAGAGATGTGATTGCAAAAAGCATTGGAGCAAAATCAGAGGAGATTGTTTTTACATCAGGAGGAACAGAAGCAAATAACTTTGCTTTGAAGGGGATTATCTGGAGTAGTGGAAAGAATCATATTATTACTACAAGGATTGAACATGACTGTATTTTAAATTCATGCAAGTGGCTTGAAAAACAAGGGGTAAAAGTAACTTATCTTGATGTAAACTATGAGGGATTTGTAAATCCAAAAGAGATTGAGAAAGCAATAACTAAGGATACTGCAATTGTCTCTGTGATCCATGGGAATAATGAGATTGGAACAATACAAAATCTTGAGGAAATAGGAAAGATTTGCAAAGAAAGGGGAGTTTTGTTTCATACTGATGCATGTCAGTCTTACACTAAAGTTCCTATAAATGTAAAAAAACAAAATCTTGATTTAGTTACTTTAAATGCTCATAAGATTCATGGTCCAAAGGGAGTTGGTGCATTATACATCAGAGAGGGAATTGATATAACCCCCTTAGTGCATGGAGGGGGACAGGAAAAAAAACTAAGAAGTGGAACAGAGAATATTGCTGGAATTGTTGGGTTTGCTGCTGCAGTTAGACTAACAAGAGACAAAGATGTTAGAAAAATAAAAGAATTAAGAGATAAGCTTATTGAAGGTATTTTAAAGATTGAGAATACAAAACTAAATGGTTCGAGAATAAACCGTTTGTGCAATAATGTTAATATTTGCTTTAATAATATTGAGGGAGAGTCTATCGGAGGGTATTTAGATGCATATGGCATTTGTATATCTACTGGCTCTGCTTGTTCCAGCCAAAGTCTAGAACCAAGTCATGTTTTAAAGGCAATTGGGCTTACTCCTCTTGAAGCAAATAGTTCAATAAGATTAAGTTTAAGTAGGGATACTTCTTCAGAAGAAATAGAAAAAGTGTTGAAGGTTTTGCCTAAAATCATTGATAAATTAAGGAGAATAAGCCCTATTTCAATATAAATTAATTTAAATAAACTTTGGAGGGAAAAATGAAAAATAAAAAACAGAAAAAATGTCCTTGCTGTGGATGTAGTCCGTGTAAGTGTGTGCCTAAGTGTACATGCTGTGAATGTTCTAAGTAAAGAATTATCTTGAAAAAATGAAAAACAGAAAAATAAGCAAAAACACGAAGTTTTCAGAGTTGATAAGAATGTGTCCAGATACTATTGAGGTTTTGTTAGAAAGTGGAATGCATTGCATTGGTTGTCCGATGTCACAACAGGAAACAATTGAACAAGGAGCCCTAGCTCATGGAATTGAAGTTGAAAAACTTGTGAAAAAATTAAATAAGGTTATAGAGGGAAAGAAAAGATGAAAATAAAGGAAATAGAAGAAAAAGTATTAAAAGTAGCTATAGAAATTGTTAAAGAAGGTAACGGAGCATTATTTGTTATTGGGGAAAATGTTTCATATGAAAAATTATTTGAACAAAAATTTTCCAATTTTAGCATATTTGAAAATGGTGCAGAAAAGGTTTTGAAGGGACTCGCAGTGATTGATGGAGCAGTGATAATTGATAGAGATGGAAGAATAAAAGAGTATGGGGTGATGATAAAAGATGTTAAAGCGTTTGTTGGATTTGGAACAAGGCATGCAGCAGGTTTGTCTGCTTCAAAAAATCATAATCTCTCTATTTTATGTTCAGAGGAAGAAAGAAAAATCAAAGTTTTTAAGGATGGAAAGTATGTTATGCAAATCGATGCTCTACAAAAAAATGTTGAAAATCAAGTTTCACAAATCTCTAGCTTACTTGAAAGCTTAGGGGTTGGATTTCTTGGGGGTATTGGTGTTGTAACCCTCGCCCCAGTACTAGGAATAACACTCCTTCCAGGAGTTTTGATTTTTGGGGGAAGTTATTTTGCAATCAAAAAAATTATTGAACATTTCAAAAAAGAATGAGGGAATATAAGGAGTGCAGAAAAAATGTATAGTAAAGAAGTAATGCAACATTTCAAAAAACCCAAAAATATGGGGAAAATAGAGGATGCAGATGGAGTTGGAAAAGTTGGAAATCCTGTATGTGGGGACGTAATGTACGTGTACATTAAAGTCAAGAAGAAAGGAATTAAGGGTAGAGAGATAGAGTATATCAAAGACATAAAGTTTCAGACAATGGGGTGTATTGCTGCTATTGCTACTTCAAGCATGACTACTCAACTGGCTAAAGGAAAAACTTTGGATGAAGCAAAAAAAATTACAAATAAAGATGTTGCAAAATCACTTGGAAACTTGCCTCCTATAAAAATGCACTGTTCAAATCTTGCTGCTGATGCTCTCCATAAGGCAATTGAAGATTTTGAAAAGAAAAAGATTTAAGAGGGAAAATGGAGGGGTGGATATTAATTGATGGAAAGTATTTAAATAAAAGATATGAATTTCCTGATTTTAAGCTTGCACTGAAATTTGTTAATGAGATTGCAAGAGTTATTGAATTAAAGGAACACCATCCGGAATTGTTTATTTCATATGGAGAAGTTGAGGTTAAAATGTGGACTGATAAAATAAGTGCTCTTAGTGCAAGAGATTTTGAGGTTGCTGGGAGATTTGATGAGATTTATAAGGATTTAAATAGAACTAGAAAATAGAGATTTTGGAAGTAAATACTGAGAGAAATAAAAATAAAATGATAAAATATGATGCTATTGGGCCTGAGAAGATAATAGAGGTTTATGATAGAGAGACAGGGATGAGAGGAATTCTTGTAATTGATAATACTAAAAGAGGACCTGGAAAAGGAGGGTTTAGAATGGTTCCAGATGTTTCTGTTGAGGAGGTTGCAGGGCTTGCAAGAGCAATGACCTATAAAACAGCTCTGGCTGACTTGCCTTTTGGTGGTGCAAAAGGAGGGTTACTTGCAGATACTAAAAAACTAAGTTCTGAAAGTAAGGAAAAATTAATAAGAGCTTTTGCAAAATCTTTGAAACAATTTATTCCTGAAAGTTATATTTCTGCTCCAGATATGTACACTGAAAGCCATGATATGGATATTTTTGCAGATGAATTAAAAAATAAAAAAGCGTGCACTGGAAAATCAAAAGAAGCTGGAGGAATTCCTCATGAACTTGGAAGCACAGGTTTTGGAGTTGTTGAGAGTATAAAAATTGCTGCTGAGCATATTAAACTAGATTTAAAATATGCTTGTGTGGCTTTAGAAGGATTTGGAGAGGTTGGAGTTGCTACAGCAAAATTCTTGTCTAAATTAGGTGCTAAGATTATTGCAGTATCTGATTCAAAGGGAGTAATTTTTAATGAGGGGGGGATTGATATTGAAAAATTGATTGAAGTTAAAAAAAAGAGCGGAAGTGTTGTTAATTATCTTCCTGGAGATGTGCTTGAAAACAAGAGATTATTTGAACTAAAAGTGGATATTTTGATACCTGGAGCAAGGCCTAATGTGATTACAAAAGAGAATGTAGAACATATTAAAGCAAGAATTGTAGCTGAAGCAGCAAATATCCCAATGATTCCTGAATTAGAAAAGGTTTTACATGATAAAGGAATTTTAGTAATACCTGATTTTTTGTGCAATGCCGGAGGAGTAATTAGCTCTTATATTGAGCATATTGGGGGAACAGAAGAACAAATGTTTCAGATGATAAGTGAGAAAATAACTAAAAATACAAAGTTAGTCTTGGAAAAATCTGAGCAGGAGGGGGTTATTCCAAGAGAAGCTGCAATGAGAATTGCAAAGGAAAGATTAAAATAAAGCAGTTTATTAATATACTCTAATGGAAAATTTAATATATTTTATAATTGCAAGTGTGATAATGATTATATTCTTTTTAGTAGATGGTATATCTCATCAGAGATTTAATAAAAAAATAAATGTTCTGTTTAATGGTATTGGGATTGGAGATGTGTTAATTCTTTCTGGAATTCTTATTGTTAGAGAATTTGTTTTTAGTTTTTTAGTACTTCCTGGAACTATCGTCTTTTTAGCTGGATTACTCATCATCAAGCTTAGTTTTGATGAAATAAAAAATAATTTTCTTAGAGCAAAAGGGGTGAGAAGATTGGGAATCTACAAAAGAGTGAGGCACCCAATGTATGCAGGAATAATTTTGAGTTTAATTGGAGTTATTTTGATTGTGCCAACTCTTTTTGTGTTTATTTACTGTCTGATTGCAAGTTCTATGATAGTCTGGCAGGCAAGTGTAGAGGAGAGGTATATGATTAAAAGATTTGGAGAAAAATATTTGAAGTATAAAAGAGAGAGTGGAATGTTTATCCCGAGAAGATAAGTTCTTTAGAAATAGGAAAAAAATAAAAAAAATAAAAAAAATAAAGATTTATTTTGCAGCCCTTATAATTGCCATAACCACTCCGATTAATGATCCAATAACAACAATCCATCCAGCAACTACAGTTATGATTACAGGTATATAAGGTACAGATAGAGTTTGGTCAATCATTCCAAATCCAACTGATAAGCTTACTAGAACACCAACTACCCACATCAAGATACCTAGCAAACCACCTTCTTTTTTAGCCATTTTACACCTCCTTTTATCTTTTAAAAAAGATTATCTCCTCTTTTTTGCTTTTGGAGATGTCTTTTTGTCTCGGTATATCAACAGGTAAATTATAGCAAGTATACCTAAATCTCCAAGTATAAATGTTGCTACAAATAATACTACGAACCAATTGAACTGTTTTCTTTCAACAGCGCGGTATAAAGCCATCCCGTACCAGATTAACTTCCACACTAGTGCAAGAACAATTAGAGTTAAAACTCCTGTGCTCAATGCTCCGAAAGCTGCTCCGCCAAGACCGCTAGCACCGTATCCAAAAAGATTTCCTAAACTAAGTAACGCCATTTTACCTCCTTTTATTTAATTAGTATAGAAAGAGTAAGTTTTTAAATGTTTTTGAAGTCTATAAAATGAGTTTTTATTTTTTCAGAGATTTCTTCAATGCTTTTAGTTCCGTCTATCATAATTATATTTTCTTTAGGAAGCAACTCCTTAAGTTTATGATAATTGTTTCTTACTTTTTCTAGAAAAGATTTATCTTTTTCAAATTTATGTTCTGTTTCTCTAATAGAATCTTTTTTCATTCTTTCAACTGCTGTTTCTGTAGGAGTGTCTATAATAAAAATAAAATCCGGGATAGGCATAGATTCATGAAGATTGATTAGTCCCTGAATGTCCTGTCCCTGTGCCCCCTGGTAAGCGATTGTTGCATACTTATATCTATCAGAAATAATTGTAATCCCTTTATTCAAAAAAGGAAGGATTAATTCGTCAATATGTTCTTGCCTGTCTTTAACGAACAATTCTGTTAATTTTTCTTTTTGCGATTCTGGGTTTTCTTCTTGTCTCAAGATTTTTCTAATCTCTCTTTCTTTATAAGGTTCTCTTGTAACAAGACAGTGGGTGTATTTATTAAGAGAGGACAGATATCTTGAAAGTTCCCATACTTGCGTGCTCTTGCCACAACCATCAATTCCCTCAAAAACAATAAACATACTAAAAAAAAGGAAAGATTGTTTTAAAACCTTATTGTTTTTTAAAGATGTATTCTAGAGCATAGAAAAGTTTAAAAAGAGATTTGATTTGATTCTCTTACAACCTACAAGATGTTGTGGTTTAAGAGTGATTACCTACCATATCTTGTAGTAACTTAAAAATAACAAAAGAGAGGCTTGTTCGCACTTTCGTTTCAAATCATAGCAAATAAACAAGCAAAGAAATAAAAGAGGAAAAGACTAAAACAAAAATGCTCTGGTTCGCACTTTCGTTTCAAATCATAGCAAATAAACAAGCAAAGAAATAAAAGAGGAAAAGACTAAAACAAAAATGCTCTGCCCATACTGTTCGAATGAAGATACAAAGGTTACTGACAAAAGAGATACAAAGAATGAGACAAGAAGAAGAAGAGAGTGTTTGAAATGTGGGAAAAGATTTACAACTTATGAAAGATTAGAGCCTCTGGAAATTTTTGTAATAAAAAAAGATGGGAGAAGAGAACCTTTTTCAAGAGAAAAATTAAAACAAGGTATAGATAAATCCTGTGAAAAGAGGCCAGTTTCAAAGGAGAAGATTGAGTGGATAGTAAATAATATAGAAGAAAGATTAAGACAATACGGACATGAAGTAAGAAGTAGCTTAATTGGGGAGTTGGTAATAAAAAAGCTTAAAAAACTTGACCAGGTAGCATACATAAGGTTTGCTTCAGTATACCGGGATTTTAAAGATTTAACAGACTTTAAAAAAGAAATAAAGGAGATACTATAAAATGCAAAGATTTATTGAAAAAAGAGGTGGGAAGATTGATAGGTTTGATTCTGGAAGAATTAAAAAAGCTATTTTGAAAGCTTCAAGTTCTTCAAACCCAGAAGGTTATGAAAAAATTACTGAAGAAATTTTTGAAAAAGTTATGAATCAGATTAATGGAGAGTTTGGAAAACGAGTTCTAAAGATTAATGAGGTTGAAAGAGCAATTCTTCATTCATCTAATGAGCTTGGATATAAGAATGTCTCCAGAGCATACACTCATTATAAAAATAAGAGGGGTGAAGCAAGGAAAGTTCTAGCAATTGCAACAAAACAAGAAGGAGGAGACTCTACTGATACTGCACTTTTAATCGAGTCTGACTCAAAAGAAATAATTGGCACATGGAAAAGAGAAAAGATTGTTGAACAGCTTCAGGAAGAAGCAGACCTCTCTCCTGAACTTGCAAAAGATGTATCTAAAATGGTGGAGAATATTGTTGTAGATATGTATCAGAGAGGGATAAGAAAATTCTCTACTACTGACATTCGTGGGATTGTAGACTTAATACTAAAACAAGAAGGATTGGAAATGCAGAGAAAAAAGCAAGCTTTACTTGCAATTCCTACTTCTGATTTTACTAAGATCTTATTTAGCAAAAGTCTTGAGAATAGTAATGTTTCGAGTAATAATCCTGAAGCATTAAATCTTGAGATTGCAGAAAGACTCCAAAAACAGTTTGCTCTTGAAAATATTTTTAGTTCTGATGTTGCAGAGGCACATCTTAAAGGAGCCATACATATACATGATTTAGGTTATCCTGCAAGAGTTTATTGTTCTTCTCACTCTCTTGAGTATATTAAAAAATACGGATTAAATCAGGTTCTAACTAATCTTGAATCAAAATCCAATCCTCCAAACTCAGCGCATGTTCTAAGCCAGCATGTACAAACTTTTTTAGCTTCTTTACAAGCGCATTATGCAGGTGCACTGGGGTTTGGTTTTTTGAACATCTTTTATTCCTCCCTATTAAACCGTCCTGTGGATACTATAGGAGTAAGTATGAATGGAAAAAATTATGAATTTGAAAAAAATGATTTTATGAAGTTAGTAGAACAAGGAACAATAAATCCTGAAGAAGTTAAGGTTCTTTACAAAAAAAAGAAATTAAAAGAGGTTTCAGAAAAAGAAATGGAACAAGTTGCCCAAAATTTAATATTTGCTGCTTCTCAAAATGCATTTTCAAGAGGAGGACAGACTCTTTTTATTGATTTTAATGTTCATGTTGGAGTTCCAGATTATATGAAAAATGTTCCTGCAATAGGGCCTAAAGGAATGTATATGATTAAAATGCCTGATGAGAGTGTTGAATTAGTTCATGAGGTTCCAAGATTTTTTAATGAAAAAGATAAAGAAGACTCTAGAAATGGAGATGCAGACAGTTCTAAATTAGATAAGGGAAAAATAATAACCTATGGAGACTTGGAAAGAACTGCACAGAAATTTGCAAAGAGCCTTCTTGAGATATGGAGAAGAGGAGACAAACATGGAAGACCATTTCATTTTCCAAAATGCGATTTACATATAGACAAGAATACTTTTAAGGATCCTGTTCAATTTGAGCTTTTTGATTTTGCTTCTAAAGTTGCATCTGAAAATGGATCAGTGTATTTCATGTTTGACAGGGGAGATGACGCTGTTCTTGCTCAGTGTTGCAGATTAAAAGAAAAGATCACAGATATAACCATGTTAAAATATCCTGAGAAGTTAAGATTCTGCGGGTTTCAAAATGTCACTATTAATCTTGCTCAGGCAAGTTATAAAGGAAAGACAAAAGAGGGTATATTTAGAGAGATTGATGAATCAATGGAGCTTGCATTAAAAGCACATAAACAAAAAGCTGAATTTATGACTCAGCTATTAGAGACAGATGGCTCGCCTATGAGAAATTTAGGAAAACCAAGTGATGATGGGACACCTTATATTGACTTGAAAAAGGCAACATATATTATCGGATGTATTGGATTAAATGAAGCTGTTCAGGCATTATGTGGAAGGCAATTGCATGAAGGTGAAGATGCATACAAACTTGGACTTGAAATTATTGCTCATATGTATATTAAAATTAAAGAATTTAAAGAGAGAACTGGATTAAAATTTACAATTGAAGAAACTCCTGCAGAATCTGCAACAAGAAGATTAGCTAAAGTTGACTGGAAATATTTTGAAAAAGCAAGAGAAGTCATCAAAGGAAGTGAAAAAGACCCATACTACACTAACTCTATACATTTTGCTCCTGATGCTAATGTTGGAATTGTTGATAGGATTATTGGACAGAGCAAATTCCATGAGATGATTGAATCTGGAGCAATAATCCACGCATATCTTGGAGAGAAAAGACCTGATAAAGAGTCTATAAAACATCTTATTAAACAAACTTTTGAGAATACTCTTTGTTCTCAGCTTGTTTTTTCTCCTACTTATACTGAATGTGAAGCTTGTGGGGGGGTTATGGCTGGAGAGAAGGAGTTATGCACTACTCCAAATTGCTTAAATAGTTCTCCAAAGACTCTTGATAAAAATACCTTGTTTTATGTTACAAGAGTTGTAGGGTATTACAGTAGAATCTCCCACTGGAATAATTCTCAAAAAAGAATTTATGAAGACAGAAAAAAGACTGAGGATTTTTATGCTGGAAAAGACCTTTCTTGGTTGCATAATCCTAATGGTAATGGGAGTTTAATATTAATTGAATTTGGAAAAAAGGACTGTCCTAATTGCAAGATTTTAAAAGAACAAATAGAGAGAAAGATAAAGGATTTAAATCTGAGTATGAAGATTGATTTTAAAATAGATTACCTTGATTCAAAAGATGAAAAAGCCCTTGCTGAAGCTGCTTTTTATGGTGTGCCCCTTGATAGTGTTCCAAGTTTAGTAATTGCAGGCAAGAGGGGTTACTGGAGAAAAACTACGATTTATAGTTCTAATTGCAGTGCAGGGGTTTGTGGAGTTAAGAGTCTTTCAGGAAAAGATGAGATGATTACTCCTCAGGAAATAGAAATAGAAATTAAAAACAGACTGGATGATTATGATTATTAAACAAATAATTTCTGAAAGCAGTATTGATTATAGAAAAAAGTTTGGGCCGGTGATTTTTGTTTCTGGATGTAATTTTAGATGCGGTTTTTGTCATAATCCTGAATTAGTAAAAACAAATGAACCTGGGAAAAATGAGGACATAGAAGAAAAATTTAAGGAGATAAAAAGAAAAGTTAATTCTGGATGGTATAATGGGGTTTGTGTTACTGGGGGAGAGCCTACACTTCAGAAGGATCTTCCAATTCTTCTTAAAAAATTAAAACAAATGGGATTAAGTGTAAAAGTTGATACAAATGGTTCTAATCCTCAAATGCTTAAGAAAATTGTTGAGGAAAACCTTGTGGATTATGTTGCTATGGACATTAAAACTTCTCCTTCTTTGTATGAAGAAGTCACAGGAGTAAGTATTGATTTGAAAAAACTTGAAGAGAGTATCGAACTTCTAAGCAAACTAGACTCTGAAAAGTATGAGTTTAGGACAACAGTTGTTCCTGTTATTGATGGAAAAAAAGCAAGATGGATGTTTAATGAAGAGATTGAAGAAATGGCAAAGTGGGTTTTTGATATTTGTGAAAATAAGAAAAGTTTATGGATAATACAGGGATTTGTTTCAAGAGAGGGAGGAGAGATACTCTCGAGTAAGTTTAATAAAGAAAATCTGCCTTTTGAAATGCACCAGACCCCTAAAGAAGTTTTAGAGAGATTTCAGAAAGTAATAAAAACCTATTTTCCCAGATGTGAAATAAGATAATGAAAATAAACATAAAAATAAAAAGAATTGATAAGGAGATTGAACTTCCTAAGTACTCAAGAGAGGGAGATGCTGCACTTGATATACGTTCTGCTGAGACTCTTGTCTTAAAAGCAGGGGAGAAAAGAGTTGTAAAAAGTGGGATTGCTATTGAATTGCCTGAGGGACAGGTTGGATTGGTTTGGGACAGAGGAGGAATGGCTGCAAAACACGGGATACATACAATGGCAGGAGTATTAGACTCAAATTATAGAGGAGAATTGATGATTGTTTTAAAGAATTTATCTGAAGATAATTTTAAGATTGAGAAAGGAGATCGGATTGCACAATTGGTTATTCAGCCTGTTTCAGAAGCAGTAATTGAGGAATCTGAAGAGTTGAGTGATACAGAGAGAGGAGAGGGGAGATTTACTTCTAGTGGCGTTAAGTAGAACGAGAATTAATTGAAAACCCTCTAGTGAATTGGTTATTAGGGATAAATCTTGAGCACTTTTAGTTTTGAATATTTTTACTATTTGAGGGAGATGGGCAAGTCCAGTTAACCAAAACCCCCTTAATCAAAAGGTTTATTAAGCAAAAAATTTTCCATTTTACAATGGTAAAAGAACTCACTAATGGAGAGTTTGAAGAGTTTATTAAGAGTGGAACTGCTGTAATTGACTTTTTTGCAGAGTGGTGCATGCCTTGTTTGATGATGGCTCCTGTTTTTGATGAGATGGCTGAGAAATTTTCTGAAATAAACTTTGGTAAGATTAATATTGATGATGACCCTGAATTAGCTGAAAAGTACAGCATAATGTCCATTCCG
Organism: Candidatus Woesearchaeota archaeon; assembly: GCA_964403535.1. Lineage (GTDB taxonomy): Archaea > Nanobdellota > Nanobdellia > Pacearchaeales > GW2011-AR1 > CAYOFN01. Next base: position 5,818 of record CAYOFN010000001.1, on the reverse strand, counting down.
TGTATAGTTATTTTCAAAGATGGAAAAGAAGTAGAGAGGATTGTAGGACAAGTTGCTGAAGAAGTTCTTTATGAAAAGATTTCTAAGTTTAAGTAGTCCTTTGATTTGGAATTGAGAGAGCGATGCTTAAAGTAGACTCATAAATAATTTTCCTGATTAATTAAAGGAAATTTGTCTATACCTCTCTTAATGTAGTTCTCGATATATTTAAAAATGTAAAGTTCTTTTTTGGGCTAAGGTTCCGTAGCTCAGCCCGGTTAGAGCACTGGCCTTTTACTGAAAAAGCAAGTTTTTCAGTCCTTCAAAAAGACAAAAAAACAAACTGCTTTTAGAAGTAAGCCAGGTGTCGAGGGTTCAAATCCCTCCGGAGCCATTTTTATAGAAACAAAGGTTTTTAAATAAAAATTACTTTTTCTCTTTATGGTTTTTTCAAATGGTGTTGAGTTAATAAAAAGCAATCTCCCTCTGGTTTTATCAATTGTATTTGTTCTCCTGGTGATAGGGATATTTAATTTTATACTTGGATTTATAAAAAGGTATCTTCTCAAAAAAGCGAGGACAAAAAGCCAAATATCAAATATTAAAGTTTTTACAAGAATCATTTATATTATTTTTGTGATTCTCGTTGTAATGATTGCTTTTTTTTCATATATTGGTTCGTGGGCAGGACTTGGAATATTTGCAGGATTATTCACTGCAGGATTAGGATTTGCTTTACAAAAACCAATAACCGGCATTGCAGCTTGGATTATGGTTGTATTAAAAAGGCCTTTTAGAATTGGTGACAGAATTATGATTGGGAATGTTGGTGGAGAGGTTTATGATATAACTCTTACTCATATTTACATTGATGAAGTTGGTGGACAGGTTAATAGTGATCAGATGTCTGGAAAAAATATAATGATTCCAAATCATCTTCTTTTTGAGCATAATATAATAAATTACACACTTACTAATGATTATATTCTTGGAGAAGTTGTTGTAGATATAACCTATGAAAGTAATCTTGATAAAGCTATAAAGATAATTAAAGAATCTTCTCTTAAATTTATAAAAGAACACTTAAAAGAAACTAATAAAGAGCCAAGTGTAAGAGTGAACATGGAAGCAAGTTCAATGAGAGTTAAAGTAAGATTTTTTGCACCTGTGAGGAGTATGCAGGAGGTTACTAGTAATATCACAAAAGAGGTTTATGACCGGATAAAAAAAGAAAAAGATGTTGAGATTGCTTATCCTCATACAGAGATTGTCTTTAAGGGCAGAGGGAGATTTAGGAAGAAATAGATAGATAGATTTAAAAACCTACTTTTAGTTATTTTTTTATTATAAAGTAGTAATGGTAATTTTGTGATTTTTAGACAAATCCATATAAAATTTCAATATACTAAAAAATGCACGCCCTTCAACCAAAACACACAAAAATGAAATCTCAAGAGGTTGAGAGCCTTCTTAATAAATTTAATATTTCGTTACTTCAACTGCCTAAAATAAAGTTTACAGACCCTGCGCTTCCTGAAGGATGCAACGAAGGTGATGTGATTAAGATTGAGAGAAGAAATGACAAAGAGGTTGTTGAATTTTATAGAGTTGTTATTTAAAGTTAAGAGAGAAGTATGGAACAAGAGAATAAACTGCAAGAGAAAAAGGAAGAAAAGAATAGTCCAGAGAAAGAGAAACATATTCTTTTAAAGAAGTATTTGGAACAGCATAGCCTTGTTGAAAGCAATCTCACTTCATTTAACAATTTCATTGAAAAAAGAATGCAGGAAATTGTAAATGATTTAAATAAAAACCTGCCAAAAGAGGAGATTGAAATTTCTCTTGGAAAAATAAGAGTAGAGAAACCAGTGATTATAGAAGCAGATGGAAGCCAGAATAAGATAACTCCTGCTGAAGCAAGAATCAGGAATCTTACATATTCTTCTCCTATTTTTCTTGAAATAAGCATAAAGCAAAATAATCAGGTTGAAAGCCAGGAAGTGGAAATAGGAAGGATACCGGTAATGGTAAAAAGCCAGGCATGTAATATTTGCGGAATGACAAAAGAGGAGTTGATTAAGCATTATGTGGATCCTCTTGACCAGGGAGGGTACTTTATTATTAATGGTAATGAGAGAGTTATGGTGATGACTGAGGACTTAGCTGCAAATCAGCCGTTTATAGAAAGATCAAAAGGAAAACTTATGCTGAGGCTCTTCTCACAAAGAGGGAGTTATAGAATACCTATTTCAATAAATGATACAAATGAGGGATTAATTGATGTTTCTTTTTCAAGATTCAAGAATATTCCTGCAGTAGTTATGCTAAAAGCCATGGGAATGAGTAAAGAGTCTGATATTGCCCAGTATGTTGGAAAAGAGACTGATTTATTAATTGTAAATTTATATGAATTTGCTTCTATAAAAACTCCTGAAGAAGCAATGCTCTGGATTGCTGAGAAAACTGCTCTTCAGGGAACAAAAAAGGAGATTTTAGACAGAATAAAACAAAGAATTGATTCTTACCTTCTTCCTCATATTGGACTTGACAAAAATTCCAGGCTTGAAAAGGCAGTTACTTTATGTAAGTTTATAAAACAGTTTATTGTTGCAAAGGAGAACCCTCTAAGTTTAACAGATAAAGACCACTATGCAAATAAAAGAGTCAGATTAAGTGGAGATTTACTCTCAGATTTGTTTAGGGTGAATCTAAATATTTTATTAAGGGACATACAACACTCTCTTCAAAAAATTCAGAAAAGAAAAAAATTTTATTCTATCAAGACTATAGCAAAATCAACTTTGTTTACTCACAGAGTTGAGTCAGCAATTGCTACTGGTAACTGGATTGGTGAGAGAACAGGAGTAACTCAGAATATGGATAAGACTAATTATCTTGCAATACTCTCACAATTACAGAGAGTTTCAAGCATGTTGCCTGGAGAACAGGAGAATTTTCTGGCAAGAACACTTCATCCTACACACTATGGAAGATTCTGTCCGATTGAAACTCCTGAAGGAACTGAGATTGGATTAAGAAAAAACCTTGCAATACTCTCAAAGATATCAACTGCTGTTTTTTTTGATGAAGAGGAATTACAAAGGATACTTAAAGAATCTGGAATGAAAACAGAGAAAGAAGTAAAGGGAAAAGACATATTCTACAATGGAAGGCTTATAGGGCAGATAGAGAATGCCTTTGAGTTCATAAGAGTAATAAGAGAGCATAGAAGAAAATCTCGTCTTCCTGTACAATTAAGTGTAAGATATGACCCCTCACTTGATATTATCTGGCTTTCAACTGAAGTTGGAAGAGTTCTTAGACCACTGATAATTGTAGATAATGGAGAAGACAGACTAAAACAAGAGCATATTCAGGCACTTAAAGAAAATTCAATTTCATGGAATGGTTTAGTAGATCAGGGAGTGATTGAGTATCTAGATGCTGCTGAAGAAGAAAATTCATTAGTTGCTCTAGATAAAAAAGATTTAACTCCTGAACATACTCATCTTGAGATTGATTCACTTGATATATTTGGATTAGTTACCTCTCTTATTCCGTATGTAAATCACGACCAGGGAAGTAGACTTATAAGAGGAAGCAAGACACAGAAACAGGCTCTGGGGCTATATGCTGCTAATTTTCTATGTAGGTTAGATACAGATGTAAGCATTCTTCATTATCCTCAAAAACCAATTGTAAGAAGTGTTGTTTATGATACACTTAATGTTCATCCTGCAGGACAGAATGTAATTGTGGCTGTGATGACTCATGAAGGATATAATATGGAAGATGCACTTATTCTTAATAAAGGTTCAGTAGACAGAGGTGTTGGAAGAAGCACGTATTTTAGACCATATGACTCAGTTGAATTAAACTATGCTGGGGGTTTAGCTGATGAAATTACTGTGCCTGAAAAAGATACTGCAGGATATAGGACAGAAGAGAGTTATAGATTCTTAGAAGATGATGGGGTTGCTTATCCTGAAGCAAGGATGGAGTCTGGAAATGTTATTATTGGAAAAACCTCTCCACCAAAATTCTTATCTGAAGCAAGAGAGATTTCTGTAAGAGTAAGAAAAGAGGCAAGTTCAGTTATAAGGCAGGAAGAAAAAGCTTGTGTAGATGCAGTGTTTATAACAAAAGACAGCCAAGGTAATAAGATTATTCAGGCAAGAACAAGAGACCAAAGAATTCCAGAATTAGGAGATAAATTTTCTACATCTCACGGACAGAAAGGAGTAATTGGTGCATTAATCGAAGAGAATGACATGCCTTTTACTTCAAAAGGAGTAAAACCAGATATAATTTTTAATCCACATGGAATTCCTGGAAGAATGACTGTAGGGTATCTTATAGAAATGCTTGCTGGAAAAGTTGGAAGTCTTACAGGAAACATAATTGATGGAACTGGTTTTTCAGGAGTAAGTGTTGAAAATTTGGAAAAAACTTTGAAGGAGATTGGATTTAGAAGCGATGGGAAAGAAACAATGTATAATGGGATTACTGGGCAGAGGATGAAAGTAAAGATTTTTGTAGGGAATATGTACTATATGAAACTCAAATATATGGTAAGCAATAAACTGCATGCAAGAGCTTCTGGAAAAATTGCATTATTAACAAGACAACCTATTGAAGGAAGAGCAAAAGGTGGAGCATTAAGATTAGGAGAAATGGAGCAGCAGGCATTAATTGCTCATGGTTCTTCATTATTGTTAAAAGAGAGATATGACTCTGATAAGGTTGTAATTCACATTTGCAGTAAATGTGGGGTTATTGGAATTGAAGATAATATCCGTGGAAAAGTTATTTGTCCTAATTGTGATTGTACTGAATTAGAACCAATTGAAGTTTCATATGCATTCAAACTACTTGTTGATGAACTTCAGAGTCTTCATATTATAACTAAATTTGATTTGAAGAATAAATACGAATAAAATGGTAGAACCTGTAAGAAAAAAAGTAAAGGCACTTGGATTTCAATTGCTAAGTCCTGAGCAAATTAAAAAAATAGCGAGAGCTAAAATTATCACTCCTGAACTTTATGATGTTGATGGCTATCCTGTTGATGGAGGTTTGATGGATTTAAGATTAGGAGCAATAGATCCAGGAGTAAGATGCAGAACTTGTGGGGGAAGACTTAAAGAATGTCTTGGACACCCTGGACTAATTGAATTAGCAAGGCCTGCTCTTCATATTAAATATATTCCAGTTATTGAGCTTTTTTTAAGATGTTTCTGTAGTGAGTGTGGAAAAATTTTACTTTCTGAAGAGGGTGTAAAAAAATATACTAATATAAAACAGAGAATAAAAAAAGCAAAAGATGCTAAAAAATGTCCTCATTGTGGAGAATTGCATCAAAAAGTAAAATTAGACAAACCAAATACATTTAAGATTGGGAAGAAGAGAATGTTTCCTAATGAAATTAGAGATATTTTAGTTAAGATTCCAGACGAACAAGTGAGATTAGCAGGAATCAACCCAAAAGTTTTCAGGCCAGAGTGGGCTATTCTTACTGTCCTCTTAGTTCCTCCAGTCACAGTCAGACCATCTATTACTCTTGAGTCAGGAGAGAGAAGTGAAGATGATTTAACTCATAAATTAAGTGATATTATCAGAGCTAACCAGAGACTCTGGGAAAATTTAAATGCAGGAGCTCCTGAGGTGATTATTGATGATTTATGGGATTTACTGCAGTATCATGTTACAACTTTTTTTGATAATACTATTGCAAGAATACCTCCTGCAAGGCATAGGTCTGGACAACCACTTAAGACTATAACTGAAAGAATAAAAGGAAAAGAAGGAAGAATAAGACATAATCTTGCAGGAAAAAGAG